>JAFUUB010000008.1 GCA_017483985.1 Bacteroidales bacterium
CAGGAGTACATGGAAAACGGCGGCGGCTGGCTGGGCTACCATGCCGCCGGCTACAACGACCAGTCTTTGAAATGGACGTGGTTCCGGGATTTCCTGGGCGGCGTCCGCTTCCTGTGCAACACCTGGCCGCCGCAGCCGGGCCTGGTCAACATCGAAGGACATGACCATGACATCACCAAGAACCTGCCGGACCGTTACGTGGCGCCGGCCACGGAATTTTACCAGTGGCAGCCCGACCCGCGCTCCAATCCGGACATCCGGATCCTGGCAAGCCTGGCGCCGGAGAATTTCCCGATGGGGCTCAAAGATGTGGTCTTCGGCGGGGACTTCCCGGTAGTCTGGACCAACACCAAGTACCGGATGGTCTACATCAACATGGGCCATGGGGACGAGTGCTTTACGGATGCGACGCAGAACCTTCTCTTTGTCAATTCGTTGCGCTGGGTAGTCAGCCAGTCGCCGAAGGGGGATCCCTTCCAGCGCTAGCGGTACGGAATTTGAAAAACAAGGGAATCGGGATGAAAATCCCGATTCTTTTGTTATTTTTGTACGATGTCCCTTCCCCGGAGGGGACCGTAGATGTGAAACTTAAATTGGAAAGATATGGAGAACGATCCGATTCAAATGCGCCGTGAAGCGGAAGCCCAGATCGCGAAGACCAAGACCCTCCGTGGCGTGATGTACGGCCTCATCGCCCTGGCGGTCGCCCTGGCCGGCGTCCTGGCTTATGTATGGACCCAGAAATCCTCCCTGGTCAATGACCTGGAGGCGGAGAAACAGGACCTGACCGAACAGATGGTGGCCCTCCAGAAAGATTACGAATCCCTGTCTTCGGATTATGACAGCATCAATTCCCAGCTCGACACCTCCCGTGCCGAGGTGGCGGCCTTGATCGAGCAGATCCAGAAGACCGAGGCGACCAACCGCACCAAGATGCGCCAGTATGAGAAGGAACTGGGTACCCTGCGTTCCATCATGCGCGGTTACATCACCCAGATTGACTCGCTCAACACGTTGAACCACAAGCTGACGGCCGATGCCGCCGCCGCGCGCCGCGAGGCCGCCGAGAGCAAGAAGGCCAACGAGGAGCTGACCCAGCAGGTGGCCAGCCTGAGCGGCCAGGTGGCCGCCGGTTCCGTCATCAAGGCCCGCGGCATCCGCCTGGAGGCCTACAACGGATCCGACAAGGTGACCGACCGCAGCAGCCGTGTCGTGCGGATGCTGACCACCCTCAGCCTGGTGGAGAACGACCTGGCTCCGAAGGGACCGGTCCGTGTCTATATCCGCGTCAAGGATCCGGAGGGCGTCATCCTGACCAATGCCAACCGCAGCCAGTTCACCCTGAACGGCGAGGCCATGGTCGCCTCCGCATCCCGTGAGGTCGACTATGAGGGCAAGGAGGTCGAGATGAGCATCTACTTGAACGACATCCCGTCCTTCAGCAAGGGCATCTATACGGTTGAGGCCTATACGGAGCAGGCGCTCCTGGGTTCTGCCGAACTGATGCTGCGCTAGATGATCTATGTCCATGTCCCTTTCTGCAAGAGTTTCTGCACCTACTGCGGCTTTTATTCCGAAGTGTGCAAGGGCTCGGCGCAGATAGCGGATTACGTGGACGAGGTCTGCCGGGAGATCTCTTCACGGACGGCTGAAACCGCAGCGACGGCATCCGTCAATACGTTATACTTCGGCGGCGGCACCCCTTCGGTGCTGCCGCTGTCTGCGCTCAGCCGGATCGTCTCCGCGGTCCGGACGGGCCTCGTTTCCCAGGGCTGTTCGCCTGATTTCGAAGAATTTACAGTCGAGGTCAATCCGGAAGACATCGTGGAAAAAGGACCGGAATACGTCCGGGGACTGCGTGGTCTGGGGGTGAACCGGATCAGCATGGGCGTCCAGTCCTTCGACGACGGGATCCTGCGCTGGATGAACCGCCGGCATACCGCGGAGCGGGCCCGGAAGGCCTTCGGCCAGCTCCGGGAAGGGGGCTTCGACAACATCAGCATCGACCTGATCTTCGGGCTGTCCCAATTGTCGGACGATTTATGGCGTTCCACCCTGGAACAGGCGCTGGAACTGGGTCCGGAGCACATTTCTTCCTACCAGCTGTCGGTCGAAGAGGGGAGCACGCTGGAGCGGCAGGTGCTGGAAGGCCGCTATGCGGAGGCTTCCGATGAGCAGTGCCGCCGGCAGTATGACCTTCTTTGCCAGGCGCTTGCCGCGGCCGGTTATCACCATTACGAGATTTCCAATTTAGCCCGGCCCGGTTTCGAGGCGCGGCACAATGCGGCGTAGTGGCGCCGCGTCCCTTATGCCGGTTTCGGTCCCGGGGCCCATTCCCTGCTGCCGGACGGACGGACCCGCCGGTGGAACAGCGACGAACTGCCGCATTGGAAGGTGGCCCAGGAGTTCCTGACCGGGGAAGAGTTGCGGGTGGAGCGACTGATGCTGGCCCTGCGGACGGATGCCGGCCTTCCCGGGGAGGAAATGGAACGGCTTGCCGACGCGGGGGCCGTTTCCCGGCTCCTGTCGGAGGGCGCCCTGGCGGAAACCCCGGACGGGCGGATCCGCATCCCCGAGGACCATTTCTTCGTCTCGGACGAAATCATCCGGGAAGTGTTGCCCTAGGAAGATACGGATTTCTTTGCATTCCGGGCATTATTTCGTATTTTTGTGGGTTAAATGGGTATTATACCCTTTGCAAAACGAACCTTTTTAAAGACTTTGGATTATGGCAAAAGTAGCTACTGTTGCAACCTTTAAGGATATCATCGCCGGCCCGAAGCCGGTCATGGTCGATTTCTGGGCCGTCTGGTGCGGCCCGTGCCGGATGCTCTCCCCGACGGTGGACGAACTGGCCGAGACGTATGCAGACAAGATCGACGTCGTCAAGTGCAATGTCGACGACTGCCAGGAAATCGCCATGGAATACGGTATCCGCAGCATCCCGACCCTGCTGTTCTTCAAGAACGGCGAAGTGGTCGAGCGTTCCGTCGGCGCCGTGCCGCGCCAGGAGATCGTGGACATCATCGAAAAACTGTAAAGCCATGAAAAAGAAGATCCTGGCCATCGTCCTTGCGGCGATGTCGCTGGCGTTGACGGTCGGAGCACAACCCCGGATGGGTGTGCTGGCGGGCTTCACCTCCTCGAAGGCCAGCGTTTCCGAATTCGAGGCTTCCAGCGTATCCCTCTACCATGCCGGTGTCGCCTTCAATTTCCCGCTGGGCGTGGGATTCGCGGTCCAGCCGCAGCTGACCTACCAGGTGAAAGGCACTTCGCTGGACCAGATCCATTCCCTGGCGGATGTTTCCGCGCAGGACATGAACCTGAAGGTCGGCTATGTCGAGATCCCGGTCCAGATCCAGTACGGCGTGGACCTGATGGCCTTCCGCCCGTATGTCTTCGCGGAACCGTTCATCGGCTTCGGCATCAACATGACCTCGAAGTATTCTGCGGACGATTCGGTCCTCGAAAAACTGACCAACGAATTCAAGGATGCGGACCTGCGCCGGTTTGAATACGGCCTCGGCTTCGGTGCGGGCATCGACGTCTGGCGCCTGCAACTGTCGGCCAAGTATTTCTGGAATTTCGGCAAGCTGTCCGCGGACGGCGGGACCGTGGATTCCCAATACATCGGGGAAACCGTGCGGACGGCGTTCCGGGAAAAGAAGAATTTCAACGGCCTGGCCGTTTCCCTGGCTTATTTCTTCTAGGCCATGGAAGAAAGACGCATCGCCCTGTTCTGTTCCTCCATCGAGGAGATCGATCCGGATTTCCATGAAGCCGCCCGTGAAGTGACCCGGCGGCTGTGCGGAAAGGGGTATACCATCGTCTCCGGTGGATCCTGGCGCGGGACCATGGGTGTCATTTCCGACGAAGCGGTCCGTTGCGGCGGACGCCATATCGGCGTCGTGCCGCGTTTCATGGCGAAATATGCCTATGAAGGGCTGACGCAGCTGGTCTGGACGGATACCATGGCCGAGCGCAAGGGGATCCTGCGTGACAAGGCGGAGGCCGTCATCGCCTTGCCGGGCGGCATCGGCACCCTGGATGAACTGATCGAGACCCATGTGCTGGCCAAGCTCGGCCAGTTCGACGGTAAACTGTTTGCCTTGAACATCAAGGGCTTCTATGAGCCGCTCAAGGCCTTGTTCCGGCATTATGCCGAGACCGGTATGACGACCCCCCAGGATTGCGCCCGTGTCACCTTCGTTGACTCGGTTGACGCGTTGATGGAGTTATTGTAAGAAATGGATCAAGCCGCGATTAGAAAGCGCCTGCAGGCGGAGATGGACCAGGTCAATGAACTGATCCTCCGTTCGCTGGACAGTGATATCGACCTGTTGAACCGGACCAACCGTTCGCTCCTGGAGCGTCCGGGCAAGCAGCTTCGGCCGGTGCTGGCCCTGCTGGTCGCCCGTTCCCTCGGCGGACGGGTCAACGAGGATACCCTGCGGTTCGCCGCCGCATCCGAACTGTTGCACAATGCTACGCTCCTGCACGACGACGTGGCGGACGGCAGCGCGCAGCGGCGGGGACGGCCGACGGTCATGTCGCTGCTGGGTTCCCGGGCATCGGTCCTGCTGGGCGATTTCTGGCTGGTGCGGGCGGTGGCCCGGATCCTGGAGGCAACCCGGGATTCCAACCGGGTCATCCGGATTTTCGCCGATACCCTGGCGGATCTGGCGGAGGGAGAGATGCTCCAGCTGCAGAAGGCCTCTTCGGGCGATACACAAGAAGCGGATTACCAGCGGATTATTTATAACAAGACGGCTTCGCTGTTCGTGGCGGCCGCCCTGTCCGCCGCGATTTCCGTTCAGGCGTCCCCGGCGCAGGAAGCGGCGGTCCGCGCCTATGCGGAAAATCTGGGAATGGCCTTCCAGATCAAGGATGATATCTTTGACTATCAGGAGGATGCGTCCATCGGTAAACCGGTCGGGCAGGATTTGCAGGAGCAGAAGATCACCCTGCCGCTCCTGGGCGCCTTGCAGGCCGCGCCGGAGCAGGAGGCATCGGTGCGCCGGATGGTGACGCAAATCGGCGAACATCCGGAGTATCAGGCGGAAATCGTGGCGTTTGTCAAGACCCGTGGCGGGATGGATTATGCCGTCGCGCGGCTGGATGAATATGTGGACAAGGCCATTGCGGCCCTGAACGTGCTTCCCCAAGGGGAAGACCGTCAGGCGCTGGCGGACCTGGCCCGTTTTGTATCGGAAAGGAAATCATGAACCTGGACGCGATCATCGGCAATGAGGAGATCAAGCGGGCCTTCCAAGCCATGGCCCGTACGGGCCGCGTGCCCCACGCCTTGCTGCTGCATGAGAACGAAGGCGGCGGTGCCCTGCCGCTGGTGCTGGGATTCATCGAGCTGCTCTCCGGGCATTCCCATTACGAATGGAATACGCATTTCTCGTTCCCGATTTCGTCCGGGACCAAGGTGTCCGGGGCGGTGAAGGACCTGACCTGCGATGATTTCGCCAGATACTGGCGGGAATTGCTGGAAACGAACCCGTATTTCCTGGAAAATGAACTGTCGGCGGCCCTCGGCATTGAAAAGAAATCCGGGGTGATCGCCGTAGCGGAGGGGAAGTCGATCCTGCAGAAGCTGTCCCTTTCGGGCGACGGTTACCGGTTCATGGTGATCTGGCTGCCGGAGAAGATGAACCCGCAGACGGCGAACATGCTGCTCAAATCCATCGAGGAACCTTCCGAGCAGACGGTCTTCATCCTGGTGACCCATAGTCCGGAGGATGTCCTGGTGACCATCTCCTCGCGTTGCCAGCGCATGCGGGTGCTGCCCCTGTCCCCGGACGAGGTGGCTCGGACGCTGGTCAGCCAGCGGGGCGTGGATCCCGAGGAAGCGGCCCAGGCGGCGGCCTATTCGGACGGCAGCGTCGGCATGGCGCTGCAGTTCCTGTCCGGCGAGGGGGATGCCGTCCTGTTCCAGGACTTGTTCGCCGACCTGGTCGGAAGCCTGGCGGACCGCAAGCTGGGAGCCGTCCTGGAAGTGGGCGAAGCCCTGGCGGCCCTGGATTCGCGGGAGCGCCAGAAGGGGTTCTGCCTGTTTGCCGGAAGCCGGCTGCGCAAGGTCTTCCTGCTCCAGCAGGGGATGGAGGCGGTGGCGGCGATTCCCCCGCAGGAAGCGGAGTTTTACAAGGATGCGGCGGCGCGGCTGGGAAAGACCTTCTGCCGCAAAGCGTTGGATATATTGGGGCGGACCGTCCGCCTCCTGGAACGGAACGTGGGACAGAAGATCCTGTTCTGCAATATGATGACCCGTCTGTGGGCATCGGTTTGAAAGACTGAGTCATGAATAACGAGAACGAAAATATCAAGTTCGACTGCAGCCGGGGTTGTACGGTGACCCGCGGCCAGAATGACGAACTGAACTGCACGTACCGGCGCGGTTGCTGCAAGCTGGAGGATTACGACTGGCTGCACGGCGTCGGACAGGAGCAGTACGCCCCCTATTTCGAGGTGCGCTTCAAGAATACCCGCAAGGGCATCTACCGGAACGATTCCGGACAGAGCGTCAAGATGGGTGATATGGTCATCGTGGAGGCGCAGAGCGGCCATGACCTGGGCATCGTGACCCTGGAGGGCCCGATCGTGGGCCGCCAGATGAAGTGCAAGGGCATCGATCCGCAGACGTATGAATTCAAGCGGATCTACCGGAAGGCCAAGCCCTTCGACATCGAGAAATGGCAGGAAGCCATCGCGCGTGAGCAGGATACTATGATCCGGGCCCGCCAGATTGCCGCGGAACTGGGTCTCGAGATGAAAATCGGTGATGTGGAGTTCCAGGGAGACGGTACGAAGGCGATTTTCTATTACATCGCCGACGGCCGCGTGGACTTCCGCCAGCTGATCAAGGTGTTTGCCGAAGAATTCCGCATCCGCATCGAGATGAAGCAGATCGGTGCCCGGCAGGAAGCCGGCCTCATCGGCGGCCTCGGGGTCTGCGGCCGGGAACTTTGCTGCGCGAACTACATCACGAATTTCAAGTCGATCACCACCGGCGCCGCCCGGGCCCAGGACCTTTCCCTGAATCCGCAGAAGCTGGCCGGCCAGTGCGGCAAGCTCAAGTGCTGCCTCAATTACGAGGTGGCCAATTACCTGGACGCCCAGTCCCGGATCCCGCGGGTCTCCGAACCGCTGGAGTTCGAGGATGGCCCGGCCTGGCTGGTCAAGACCGATATCCTGCGGGAAATCATGTACTTCTCGTATGAGAAGGGGTCGCTGGCCAATACCTATGCGCTGGATGCGGCGGAGGTGCGGGAAATTATCAAGATGAACCGCAACGGCATCCGTCCGGAGTCGCTGAAATTCGAACCGGAGCCGGAACTCCCCGAGTTTGTCACGGCCGTGGGGGATGACAGCATCTCCCGTTTCGACAACGTGGCGAAGAAACGCAAGAAGAAGGGCGGCTCCGGGAAAAAGGGTGAAAACCGTCAGGGCGGACAGGGCCAGAAGAGCCGCCGTCAGCCCAAACAGAAGGAGGGACAGCAACCGGCATGAGACGGCTGATCCCGCTGTTGATGGTCTTACTGACCGTCGGTGCCTGCCACCGTCCGGCGATGGAGGAGACGTTCGTCCGGGTCTCCGACCGGGATAACCTGGGGCGGTACTGCTTCCGGGTGGACCTGGCGGACTCGACCCTGACCTACGATGTGGACCTGCTGGTGGGGATGGCCTGCGACGATCCCGATTTTTCGGCGTTCCGGCAGCTTCCGCTCCGCCTGCAGTGGACCGCCCCCTCGGGACAGCCGTATGAGGAAACGGTGTGGGTGCGTCGCAAGGAACTGTCAGACAGCACTTTCTATGATAAGCATTTCTGGGTGGAATACCGGCATGACCTGCGTCCCGTACAAGCGGGGGAGTGGGCGCTGGCGATTTCCATTCCGGAGAATTTTTCCAAGCAGTTCAACATAACGGGGACAGGACTCCGCCTTACGCGCCATGGGACACGGTAAACTGAAGAAATTTCTGGAGAATGAATCGTTCGGCTGCCTGCTGCAGCCCCGGACGGAGGAGGTGATGGACCCGCAGGCGGACGGACTGGTCCTGCGGGAGCATCCGATGAAGGGACATTGGAACGAGCGGATGTTCGCCAAGCCGCAGCCGATCGTGCTGGAGCTCGGATGCGGGCGGGGGGAATATACCATCGACCTGGCCCTGCGGAATCCCGAATGCAATTATATCGGGGTGGACATCAAGGGCGCCCGACTGTGGAAGGGCGCGAAGTACGCGACGCAGAACCATCTGCCGAATGTGGCCTTCCTGCGGACGCGGGTGGAATTCATCGAAGCCTTTTTCGCACCGGGGGAAATCTCCGAGATCTGGCTGACCTTCTCCGATCCCCAGCTCAAGAGCGAGAACAGCCGCCTGACCTCCCCGCGTTTCCTGACCCGCTACCGCAACTTCCTGCAGCCCGGCGGTCTGGTGCATCTGAAAACCGACAGCCGTTTCCTGCATGAATATACCAAGTCGGTCTGCCGGGTTAACGGCCTGCCCGTCCTGGCCGCCACGACCGACCTGTATGCAACCCCTCCGGAGTCGCTTTTCCCCGACGGCTCCATGCCGGCCGACCGGGTCTCGGCCCTCTACGAGGTCCGGACCTATTATGAACGGCTCTTCATGGAACAGGGTTACAAGATCACCTATCTCTGCACGCGGATCGACCGGTCCGAACCCTATCTCTGGCCCGGCGACGCCTTTGACGCGGATTTCTGGAAAGCCTCCGAAGGCCCGCGCCGCACCTACTGCCTGCCGGAAGGATAATCTTTTATAGAGATGGGAATGACTTAGTATCCGCTGCGATCCATTTCGCGGCGGATGTCTTTCTCCTTGATGCTCTGGCGCTTGTCGTAGGCCTTCTTGCCCTTGGCCAGGGCGATGACGAGCTTGGCATAGCCGTTTTCGGCGACGAAGAGCCGGACGGCGACGATGGTGTTGCCCTTGAGCTTGACTTCCTGGCGGAGGTGGCGCAGTTCGCGTTTGGTCAGCAGGAGCTTACGGTCGCGGACCGGTTCGTGCTGGCCCCAGGAGCCCCAGAAATACTGGGCGATGTTCATGCCCTTGACGTAGAGTTGTCCCCGCTGGTCGAAATAGCAGAACGCATCGACCAGGGAAGCCTTGCCGGCGCGGATGGATTTGATCTCCGTCCCGACGAGCTGGATCCCGGCCGTATAGGTCTCCAGGAACTCGTAGTCAAACGAGGCCCGGCGGTTGCTGATCTGGATTTTGCTCTTGGCTTTCGGCATGGTCTTTCCTGTCAAAGGGGATGCAAATATACGGATTATTCTTAAATTTGTCACATGACCGATGATGCTCCGAAGTGCGGCCGGCCGATGCCGAACCGCACCCAACTCCTGCCCGACCGCCCCGGCGTCCCGCCGATGGCGGATCTTCCCGTCGCCGAACGGATCGATCCGGCGGAAATCCTTGCCGCATACGAGGCCGGGGAGATCGACCTGGTCTGCGTGCTGGGGCCCACGGCTTCCGGCAAGACGCGTTATGCCGTCGCGCTGGCCCGGGCGCTGAACCGGCTGCGGACAGGCCGGACGGGTGGCGTGGAGATCCTTTCCGGCGATTCGCGTCAGGTCTACCGGGGCATGGACCTGGGGACCGGGAAGGACCTGGAGGAGTATGGGGAGATTCCGTATCACCTGATTGACATCGCCGAGGCCGGGACCCGCTATGATATCTACCAGTTCCAGCAGGATTTCGAAACGGCGTACCAGGATATCCGGAGCCGTGGCGGCATCCCCATCCTCTGCGGCGGTTCCGGTTTGTACCTCGAAGCGGCCACCTGCGGCTACCGGCTGCCCCAGATCCCGCCGGACCCGCAGCTGCGCGAAGCCCTCGAGCAGGAGTCGACCGCCGATCTACACGCCCGGCTGCTGTCCCTGAAGCCGGATACCGACGCGTCCACCCTGGAGTCCCGGCGCCGGACCATCCGTGCACTGGAAGTCGCCTTGTACGAGGCGGAGCATCCCGTCGTCCGCAGTGGTTTCCTTCCCAAGAAAGTCTATTATATCGGTACGCTCGTTTCCCGCGAGGAACGGGTCGCGCGGATCGACCGCCGGCTGGACGAGCGTCTGGAAGCCGGGCTCCCGGACGAAGTACGCCGTCTGCTCTCAGACGGCGTACGGGCGGAAGACCTGATGTATTATGGTCTTGAGTATAAGTATGTTACCCAGTATGTCCTGGGAATTCTCTCCCGGGAGGAAATGCGGATCCTGCTCTCTAACGCCATCCATCAGTTCGCCAAGCGGCAGATGACCTGGTTCCGGGGCATGGAGCGCAAAGGCATCCGCATCCACTGGACCGATCCCGCTACTGCGCCGGCTTGACGTACCGGTCGCCGGTCTGGGCCTTGACGGCATCGATGAAGGCCGGGGCATAGGCCGGGGAAGAGCGGCGTCCGGGTACGACGACGCCATTCTCGGACGGCTGCATGATCTGGTCGTTGTGCTTGACGATCAGCAGCCTGGCCAGCTTGTCCCACCGTTGCATCATCTTGTCCGTATAGGCTTCGGTCTTGGCGGTCAGGTAGTCGACCCGCTCGCTGTGGGTCATGTCCGCCACCTTGGCCTCGACTTCTTTCTGGTCCTCGGCGTAATAGTCTTCCAGTTCCTTCTGTGCCTCACGCAGGTCGCCGATCATGGCGCTGTACCGCGGATAGACCATGTTGGCCACGAAATTGTTCATCCAGAAAGCGCTCTCCGTGCTGAATTCGCGGATGTCGTTGTTCTCCCGGCGGAACGGCTCCGGCACCCGGTTGATGCTGCAATATACCGGGACATAGGCCACCATGGTGGCATCGTCCATGTTGAAATACGTCACGCCGCCGACTTCGTCCGGCAGGAAGGAACGCATCTGGCAGACCATGGTCATGCCGCTCTGCTGGCAGCCGATCGGACGCTCGCGGAACATGTCGGTCCCGTCGCTGCTCTTGAAATTCACCGGCTGGTTCCGGTACGGGGAAGCCCAGGGGCCGGCGCTCACATCGACGGTCATGTCCAGGGCGGTGCCCTCGTAGTGGTCGCGCATGTCGTTCATCAGGTCGCGCACGGAGAGCGGCGCATTGGGCTTGATCCAGAGCGGCAGGTGGTCGATCACGTCGGTCCGGCCGTTGATGAACGGCAGGTAGCTGTCCATTTCGGCGGTGTCATAGTGGTGGCGGAAGAAGCTCCAGACACGGGCCTCGCAATAGCGGATGGCGCTGAAATCCAGCGGTCCGTAGGCCTCGCGGAAACTGAAGTCCGCATCCTTCCCCTCATAGAATCCCATTTCACGGGCGAAGGAAATCACGTCCGCGCTGTACATGCATTCTCCCTCTACTACGCAGAAGCCCAGCTTCTTGTCGGCCTTCTTCGCCTGCGGGAACTGCTGGATCCGGCTGGCATTCGCATAGGCGCAGACACAATCGTCCGGCACCCGCAGTGCCACCCAGACCGCGCCCTTGCGGCCGGGACCCTTGCCGATCAGTTCCATGATCCAGGCCTCGTCCTTGTCGCAGACCGCAAACGACTCACCGGTCGCATTGTAGCCATACTGCTGGACGAGGGCGTCCATCACGGCGATGGCCTCGCGGGCCGTGCGGCTCCGCTGGAGCGCCAGGTGCATCAGGGTGAAATAATCCAGGTATCCCTCCGGATTCCGGAGTTCTTCCCGGCCGTCCCAGGTCGTCTCGACAATCGTGACCTGGTTCTCGTTCATCAGCCCGGCTACGTTGTAGGTATACGGCGCCTGGTCGATGAACCTTCCGGTCCCGTTGGCGCCGAAGCCGCGGATCGGGACTTTCTCACCGGCTACATGGCTGCCGGCCCCGTACCAGGTCAACGGCGAAGCGAAGCCGAAGCCGTCGCAGTTGTACGTGCACATCACGCTTCCGTCCACGGAAGCTTTTTTCCCGACGATCAGGTTGGTGCAGGCAAAGCCCGCCACCGTCAAAAAGGCCAAAACGACCGAAAGAATCCACTTTTTCATTGTTCTGCAGACTGTTGTTTCCCAAATATAGTGAAATTTCATGGATTCCCCTGCGTTTTCGCTCCCGTCTCGTCCGTTCCCGCCATCGCCGGACGGGCCCGGAACGGTTTGGGTGGATTGCCGGCCCCCACCCCGGCCACCCGAAGAAGGTCGGTCCGAAGTCCCCGGGCCCGGGGTGGTGCTGCGGGTCGAGGGGCTCAAATGCGAGAAATGTAAATAGTTAAAAATTAGGAATATAGGAGACTATTATCGCAAATTTATTTGCCATAATGGTCGCTTAAACCGCTGTGAATCAATTAAGTGTATTTCTCACCTATATGGGAGTCGGCAACCTTTTTCAGGACCGGGCCGTGATGTGAAGACCTTGAAATGCGTTTTCACCATGCGGATGTAACGAATTTTTGTATCATATAGGATATTTTAAAATATATTCCGATCTTTGTCTGCGGCGCGGGTCAAACGCTCGGGCCGGATCATTAATCCTTGACGGTTTATGAGGGGAATGAAGCGGACCATCGTCCCGGAGGCTGTTCATCATATCTATCAACGTACCGTTGACGGGGTGTTGCTGTTTTACACCGTGCGGGACCATCTTGTCCATTTTTCGGTCTTTTCAGTTTGCGCGAGGAGATATGGGATAAAGGTCCTCGGGTTTTGCCAAATGCCGGACCATCTTCATCTTTCGGTCCTGCCTTCACGACGGGACCAGATGTCCGGATTCATGAAGGAGTCTGCCATCTGTTTTGTCAAGGAATACAATTCCTCCATCGGTCGGTGTGGACCTATATTGGAGTCTTGCTTCGGCAGTGCGCCCAAAATCAAGGATAAAAGGGTCCGCGAGAATGTCGTCTATCTATATAACAACCCTGTGGAGAGGGGGTTATGCATGATGGCTGAAGATTATCAATGGAACTTTCTCGCTTACGCCTGGTCAGACCATCCTTTTTCCGAGCCCTTCATTTATCGTAGAGCTTCGTGGAAAATGAAAAAGGCTGTCAGGATGCTCAAAGATACCTGTAAATCAGGAAACTATCTCCGTTATCAATTTTTGGACAAGCTATTCGAGGAGTTGGACCAACGGGAAACTGCGCAGCTTATCGACATGATCATCAACTTATACCAATTCATTGATTATAAAGCGACTCTGTCCTACTATGGGCCCATGGAGAAAATGTTGTCAGCCATCCATTCCAATACCGGTACGGAACATGATATCCGCGAGGTTTTCGATGCCGGCACAGACAGGGTATATATCAAAATGGCTCAGTTGATTCGTAAAGGAGGTCGTTATCGGAACGTACGGGAGGTCACCGTCGCTCCCCTTGAGGAGAAAATCCGGCTGTTCCGTGAAATCCAAGCCCGGACAGGGGCCACAGGGCGTCAGATTGCAAAGTTTCTCCATCTCCCTTTATCCTCCGACAACACTCGGTAATACGGTTTCGGCATGGAGACGGAGGGTTTCGTCTGCCCGCGTATAGCTGCAACTTGCAAACGTTGGCATTCAATGCGGGAAATGGAATCGTATGGTTGATAAATACTTAGAAGACCTTTATGGCAATTCAATTTGCCATAAAGGTCTTCTAGTTTGCTGAATTATAGGCGTTTACGTTTTCCCCGTGCCGTTCGCTACGTTTCCAGTTGGTCGTTCACGGTACCACCGGAAACTGCATGGGATGTCCGCCCCAAGATCCCAGCGGGGAACTACCGCAGCTGGAAGGCGGTGGCGGGCTGGATGTGGAAGGCTTCGCGGATGCGGGGGACGGCGTCGAGCTTCTCCCAGCCGAAGAACTGCACGTCGCGTTCGACCTCGACGCCGTCGCGGATGAGCTTGAGGCGGCGGACATAGGGCTCGCGGCCCATGTGGCCGTAGGCGGCGGTGGGTTCGTAGATCGGGTTCTGCAGGCCGAACTGGCGGATGATGGCGGCGGGACGCAGGTCGAAGAGCTGGCCGACCATGGCCGCGATCTCGCTGTCGTGGCGGATGCCGGTGCCGTAGGTGTCGACGAAGATGCTCACGGGCTCGGCGATGCCGATGGCATAGGAGACCTGGACGAGCATTTCATCGGCGATGCCGGCGGCGACCATGTTCTTGGCGATGTAGCGGGCGGCGTATGCGGCGCTGCGGTCGACCTTGGAGGGGTCTTTGCCGGAGAAGGCGCCGCCGCCGTGGGCGCCGCGTCCCCCGTAGGTGTCGACGATGATCTTGCGGCCGGTCAGGCCGGTATCTCCGTGGGGGCCGCCGATGACGAACTTGCCGGTCGGGTTGACATGCAGGATGTACGTCCCGTCAAAAAGGGCTGCCGTCTCGGGCGGGAGCTGGGCCAGGACGCGGGGGAGGAGGATCTTGCGGACATCTTCTTCAATGCGCGCGTGCATGGCCTCGTCGGTGTCGAACTCGTCGTGCTGGGTCGAGACCACGATGGTGTGGACCCGGACCGGACGGTGGTTGGCACTGTCATATTCTATGGTCTCCTGTGGCTTGGCGTCAGGACGGAGGTAGGGCATGAGGACGGCTTCCCTCCGCAGGTCGGCCAGTGTCTTTAGCTTCAGGTGAGAGAGGGAGAGGGGA
>JAFUUB010000055.1 GCA_017483985.1 Bacteroidales bacterium
GAAATCCTGGGCTTCAATACCTGGTCCGCCCTCGGGGCCGGGGCCTCGCTGGCCCGGACCAACGGCAGCAGCCTGCTGATCAACTACTTTTTCGGGACCCTGGTCAACGGCGCCTTTTCCATCGCCTTCCAGCTGGAGAACTTCGCCTACATGGCCGTGCTCCGCATCTCCAATGCGGCGGCCCCGCAGATCACCCAGAATTACGGCGGCGGGAATACGGACCGTTCCCTGGACCTGGTATATAAGATCTCCCGTTTCAGCGCCCTGCTGATGACGGTGATCGTGTTCAGCGGCCTGGCGGAACTGGGGTTCGTGCTGGACCTCTGGCTCAAGGAGGTGCCGGCGGGCGCCCTGCTGTACTGCCAGTGGACCCTTGTCAGCGCCCTGGTCCGTTCCTTCACGGGCGGCACGGCGATCCTGGAGCAGGCGACGGGCCGGATCAAGTGGTTCCAGATCCTGGGCAGCGCGATGTCACTGGCCTGCCTGCCAATCGGCTGGGTGCTGTACCGCCTGGGGGCGGCGCCGGTGACGATCCTCTATGTCTATATCGCCTATACCCTTGTGTACCGCGGGGTTGAACTGTTCCTGCTCCACCGGATGCTTGGCTTCAAGGTGGAGGATTACCTGGCGAAGGCGTATCTCCGTCCGCTGGCCGTCGTGGCGGTCATGGCTTTGTATCTGTTTCTTTATCAGCAGGTCATGCCAGCGGAGGCGGGTCCCCTCGGCCGCCTGGGCGGGATCGTGCTGACCTTCGCGGTGGCCTGTGCCGCGGTCTTCGGCCTGGGCGTGTATCCCTGGGAGCGACATTCTGTCAGTCTCTGGGCCCGGGAAAAACTGCGGAAATAGCCTGGTCTTGTTTTTGATTTATACGGGAATATCCGTATATTTGTAAGTTATTATGCCTTTTTGGCACCCGTGCGGTTGATAACTCTGTTAATAACCTGCGGATGAGCCGGAAAGCGGTTTTTAAAAACAAGAATAGGAGAGAAAGAAATGGCAGTTGCCGGCATTCTGAAGAAAATATTCGGCTCCAAGGCCGATCGCGATATGAAGCAGGTCCGTCCGTATCTGGACAAGATCCTGGCTGCTTATCCCGCAATTGATAAATTGTCCAACGATGAGCTTCGTGCCCATACCGACGCGCTCCGCAAGAAGATCCTCGCGGTAGAGGAGCCCTTCGAGAAGCGGATCGCCGAGATCAAGGCGGAACTCGAAAAGGACATTCCCGTCAAGAAGAAGGAAGAACTGGCCACCGAGTCTGACAAACTGGTCAAGGAAGAGGACGAGGCGATCGAAAAATGCCTCGACGAGATCCTCCCGGAGGCGTTCTCCATCATGAAATCCACCGCCCGCCGCTTCGCGCAAAACGCGGAGATCGAGGTGACGGCGACCGATTTCGACCGCGACCTCAGCACCAACCACGATTTCGTGCGCATCGAGGGCGACAAGGCCATCTACCAGAACCACTGGGTCGCCGGCGGCAACGAGGTGACCTGGGACATGGTCCATTACGATGTCCAGCTCATCGGCGGTACCGTCCTGCACCAGGGCAAGATCGCGGAAATGGCGACCGGTGAAGGCAAGACCCTCGTGGCGACCCTGCCTGTTTTCCTGAACGCGCTGGCCGGGAAGGGCGTCCATGTGGTGACCGTCAACGACTACCTGTCCAAGCGTGACTCCGAGTGGATGGGCCCGCTGTACATGTTCCACGGCCTGTCGGTCGACTGCATCGACAAGCATGAGCCGAACAGCGACGCCCGCCGCAAGGCCTATAACTGCGACATCACTTTCGGTACGAACAACGAGTTCGGCTTCGACTACCTGCGCGACAACATGGCCATCAACGTCACCGACCTGGTGCAGCGCAAGCATCATTTCGCCATCGTCGATGAGGTTGACTCGGTGCTTATCGACGACGCCAGGACCCCGCTCATCA
>JAFUUB010000056.1 GCA_017483985.1 Bacteroidales bacterium
TAGATATGAAGGACGCCTCCTGTATATACCTTCTGCTTTACAGATGTATCCTCATCTATCCTCACTATGTCAAAGTAACTGAGCATTCCCTCCGGAAGAAGGAAGCTTACCAGATAAAGCAATTTGCTCTCATCAACTTGGAACTGTTTCATGAGAGCAAATTTATAACTTTATCGCTTTCTTCCGCCTCTTACGAGGTCAAAAAACACGGAAATATTCCGGTGAGCCCGATTTGACGAAGGCCTTTTTGTTTAATTATCTGGTTTTCAATATATTACAAAACACAGATAAGAAGTCTTATCCGGACCAGATGCCGTTACGAGCAGGCGAGGATGTCGCCGAGCAGGCCGCCGGCGGTCTGGCGGGCGCCCGCACCGGCGCCTTGGATCAGGAGCGGCGAGGGATAATCTTCGGTGGTGATGACCGCGGCGTTGTCCGTGCCGCGAAGCCAGTACAGCGGACTGTCAGGGCCCACGCTTTCCAACCGGCAGGCGGCATGATAGGAACCGTCTTCCGCAATGGTCAGAGAAGCGATGTACCTGAGCTTCAACCCTTTCGCCGTAGCCTCTCCGTGCCGGCGGACAACCTCTTCCGCTTCGGGAACCGGCTCCATGTCCACCTCGGCCTCCTCCAGCGGGATGCCGGTTTGGCGGGACAGGATCAGCAGCTTGCGGAGCACGTCGCGGCCGCTCAGGTCGATGGACGGATCCGGCTCGGTATAGCCTTTCTGCCGGGCTTCCTCGACGATGTCCGCAAAAGGTACGGAGCCGTCATACCGGTCGAACAGGTAGCCCAGCGTACCGGACACGCAGGCCTGGATCTTCTGGATCCGGTCGCCGCAGTTGAGCACCTTGTCGATCGTCTCAAGGATCGGAAGGGCCGCACCGGCCGTGGTTTCGTACTTCAGCCCGACCCCGGCTTTCAGGGCCTGGGCCTTCAGGGCTTCATATTGTTCATACGAACTGGAGAAGGGAATCTTGTTGCAGGCCACGACCGGATATCCGGCCCGGAAGAGCTCCGGATAGCGGAAGCCCAGGTCGGGATTGGCCGTACAATCCACGAAAACGGAGCCTTCGAGGCTGAGGTCCAGCAAGGCGTCGAAATAGGCGTTGTCCGCCGCGCTGACGCCCTCTGCCAGGGCTTCGGCGGCCTTGGACGGATCGATGCCTTCGGTCGCGATCACATAGCGCCGGCTGTTGGACAGGCCGCAGATCCGGACGTTCTTGCCGGTCCGCGCGGCAATGGCCGGGGCGTTCTTGGCAACGATCTGGACCAGGGCTTTCCCCACAGTACCAAAACCGGCGATGAAGAGGTTGACGCTCTGCAGGGCGGCCTTGTCGAAAAACTCCCGGTGAACGGCGCGGATGGCCTCCTCGACCCGGTCGGAGGGCACGATGACGGAGATGTTCCGCTCGGAGGAGCCCTGCGCCGTGGCGCGGACCGGGATGCTGCGGCGGCCCAGGGCGGCCAGCATCCGGCCGGTGGCGCCGCTGTGGCCCAGCACGTCATTGCCGATCAGGCAGATGATGGAGAAGCCGGTCTCGACCTTGAGCGGACGCAGCCGGCCCTGGGAAATCTCCCAGGCAAAGCATTCATCCGCCGCCTGCTTGGCCCGGGGCGCATCCTCGGCGGAGACCGCGATGCACATGGTATGGACCGAAGAGGCTTGGGTGATCAGGATGATATTGATCCCGGCGCGGGACAGGGCGTCGAACAGCCGGGAGGAGAACCCCGGGATGCCGACCATGCCGCTGCCTTCCAGCGAGATCAGGGCGATGTTGTCGGAATTGGAGATGCCCAGTACATCCTCCGTCCCCTGCGGGGGATATTTCTCCACCAGCGTAGAACCGCCTTCCGGATCGAAGGTATCCTTGACATAGATCGGAATCCCCTCTTCCACGACGGGCTGGATGGTCGGCGGATAGATGACTTTCGCCCCGAAGTGGGACAGTTCCTGGGCGGCGCGGTAGGAGATGTTCCGGATGGTCCGGGCGGTGGGGACGACCTTGGGATTGGCGGTCATGATACCCGGGACGTCGGTCCAGATTTCGACCAGGCGGGCCTTGATGCCTACCGCCAGGAGCGATGCGGTATAGTCCGAGCCGCCCCGACCCAGGGTGCGGACCCGGCCCTGCGCATCCGAAGCGATGAAGCCCGGCACGATGAACAGCGAGGTATGTCCGTCCACGGCCTCCCGCACGTTCCGGTACGTGGCGTCCTGGTCGACATGGCCGTCGGCCACACGGACGATCTCCCTGGCATCCAGCCACTTGCAGCTGATGCCCAGGGAGGAGAACTTTGCGAAGATGATCTTCGTCGAGAACAGTTCCCCGTAACTTTGGATGGCATCCAGGCTGGTCGGACTGAGTTCGCCCAGCAGGAAGACGCCGCGCACGGTGTCCCGCAATTCCCTGAACAGGCCGTCGACCACCGCCGTGACCTTCTCCTGGAAGACCGCCGGAAGCAACTCCCGGATGATGGTATGGTGCCGGTCCTGCAGCTCCTGCAGCAGGGTCAGGCAGCTTTCGTCGCGGGCGGCCGCCCTGCGGCCGATGTCGATCAGGGTGTCGGTGCAGCGACTGACGGCCGAGCAGACCACGATGGCCCGGTCCTGTTCCAAGGCCTTGGAAACGATGCCGGTGACCCGGCTGATGGAGGAAGCGGTCGCGACGGAGGAGCCGCCGAATTTCATTACTTGCATAGGCTGTCGAGGATGGGTTGGAGGATGGCGGTCAACTGGTCGTTCTCCAGCAGGAAGCCGTCATGGCCGAAATCGGAGGTGATTTCCCGGTAATCCGCGCCGGGGATGTGCAGGGCCATGGCCCGGACCTCCGATACCGGGAACAGGCCGTCGGTGGTGATGCCGACCACGGTGGTTTCTGCACGGATGCATCCCAGGGCGGTTGCCACGCCGCCGCGGCCGCGGCCGACATTGTGGCTGTCCAGGGCTTTGGTCAGATAATAGTACGAATAGGCGTCGAAGGCGCGCCGGACGAGTTTCTCGCCCTGGTAGCGCTGGTAGGAACCGGCCCTGTCGGCCAGCAAGGTATCAGGGTCCGTCTCCGGCTGAGTGCGGCAGTAGCCCTCATAGCTCCGGTAGGACAGCAGGCCCAGCGCACGGGCGCATTTCAGCCCGGCGGCACCGCCCAGCAGGCTTTCGCAGGCCCGGAAGGTCGGATCGGCTTCGAGGGCCATCCGCTGGGTCTCATTCAGGGCCGTCGCCCAGGGGGAAATGCGGGGCGCGGTCGCCATGAAAAGGGCGTGGCGGATGACTTCCGGCTCGATGATGGCCCATTCCACGGCCTGGAAACCGCCGATGGAACTGCCAATGATAAAATCAATCTGTTTGATTCCCAAATGCTTCCGAACCAGGATCGAGGCCTGGACCATATCCCGGATCGTAACCGTCGGGAAATCGAAATAATAAGGCTTTCCGGTGGCGGGGTCTGTCGAAGCAGGGCCGGCGGCGCTGTAGGCGGAACCCAGCATGCCGACGCAGACGACGAAGAACCGGTCGGTATCGACCGGCCGGCCGGGGCCCACCAGCTGGGGCCACCAGTCTTCCACGTCGCTGTTGGCCGTCAGGGCATGGCAGATCCAGACGACCTTCCCGTCCCGCGGTCCGGCGGTATGGTAGACCACCTCGAGGCGGTCGAGGCGGCCGCCCGCTTCAAAGTCGAACGGACCGGTTATGAGGCTGTGGCGGATCATGCCAGGGCCTGTTTAATGGCCTGGTTGAGATCGGCGATGATGTCTTCGGGATCTTCGAGGCCGACGCTCAGGCGCATCAGGTCCGGGGCGATGCCGGCGGCGCGGAGCTGCTCGTCCGTAAGCTGGCGGTGGGTGTGGGAGGCCGGATGCAGGATGCAGGTATAGCAGTCGGCGACATGGGTCTCGATGGTGACCAGTTTCAGGCTGTCCATGAATTTGTTGTCCACGGCGCGGCCGCCTTTCAGG
This sequence comes from Bacteroidales bacterium, assembly GCA_017483985.1. The sequence goes on from JAFUUB010000056.1 coordinate 3,958, forward strand.
GCGAAGGCCAGGACGCCGCAGGAACCGTCCGGGAGGTATTTGCAGGCCTTTTCATGCTCGCTGTCGCCCGGGAGGCCCGGATAGTGGATCCAAGCGACGGCCGGATGGGCCTGCAGGAATTCGGCGACCTTCTGGGCGCTCTTCGTGTGGCGTTCCAGCCGCACGTGCAGGGTCTGGAGTCCCAGGCCGAGATAGAAGGCGTTCTGGGGGCTCTGGATGGAGCCGTAATCCCGCATGAGCTGGGCGGTCGCCTTGGTGATATAGGCGAGTTTCCCGAAGCTTTTCGTATAGGTCAGGCCATGGTAGGACGGGTCCGGCGTGGTCAGGCCGGGGAACTTGTCCGCATGGGCGTCCCAGTCGAAATTCCCGCTGTCAACGATGGCGCCGCCGACGGCCACGCCGTGTCCGTCCATGTACTTGGTCGTGGAATGGGTGACGATGTCGGCACCCCATTCGAAGGGACGGCAATGAACCGGAGTAGCGAAGGTATTATCGATGATCAGCGGGACGCCATGAGCATGGGCGATCCGGGCGAATTTCTCAATGTCCAGGACTTCCACGCCGGGATTGGAGATGGTCTCTCCAAAGAGGAGCTTGGTCTCGGGGCGGAAGGCAGCGGCGATTTCTTCCTCAGAGGCATCGGGATTGATAAAAGTCACGTCGATGCCGAGCTTGCGGAGCGAAGTGCCGAGCAGATTGAAAGTACCGCCGTAGATGTTGCCTGCTGCGATGATGTGCCCGCCGGCCTCGCAGATGTTGATGCAGGCGAAGAAGTTGGCCGCCTGGCCGGAGGAAGTCAGCATGGCCGCGACGCCGCCTTCGAGGGCCGCGATCCGGGCGGCCACATGATCGTTGGTCGGGTTCTGGAGTCGGGTATAGAAATAACCGCTGTCTTCCAGGTCGAAAAGCCGGCCCATCTGGTCGCTGGTCTCATAGCGGAAGGTCGTGCTCTGGATGATGGGGATCTGGCGGGACTCGCCTTTTCCGGGCTGGTAACCGGCCTGCACGCACAGCGTGCCGATATGAAGATTCTGTGCCATTTGTTGGTTCGTTTTCTTGGTTCTCATTTCCGTTTTCGTTCCAAAAAGTCCGGAAGGTTCCGGTCCTTCGGACCTTCATCCCGTCATTCGCTACGCTCATGACACCCGCTCATGGGGCCGCGGGCGGCCACACCTTCCGGACTCTTTGGAACGGAAACCGGATGCAAAGGTAGGATAAGTAGAATGAAATTTCAAGAAGTTTAAATATTTTGGGAAATTTTACTATTTTTGCATTAAATTATAGAAATAATAGAATAATCAACCGCCGTCAACCGGCATTCCATAGAATTTTATTCCATGAATCCCTCCACCCTCGACGAAACCGACCTCAAGCTCCTGCGCCTCCTGCAGGAAGACGCCCGCCTGACGACCAAACAGCTCGCCGCCCGCGTCAACCTCTCCACCACCCCGGTCTTCGAACGGCTCAAACGCCTCGAACGGGACGGCTACATCCTCAAATATGTCGCCGTCCTCGACGCCGAAAAGCTCAACCTCGGCTTCGAGGTCTTCTGCTCCGTCAAGCTCAAGCAGATGAGCCGGGACGTGGCCATGAACTTCGTGCGGGTCATCAAGGACATCCCGCAGGTCACCGAGTGCTACAACATCTCCGGCGAATTCGACTACCTGCTGAAGATCCACGCCCCCGACATGAAATACTACAACGAATTCGTCATCAACGTCCTGGGCACGGTCGACTCCATCGGCTCGATCCAGTCCTCCTTCGTCATGAACGAGATCAAGCATACCTGGGGCCTGAACCTGTAGAATTAACAAAATGCAATTAACAATTTGTTAATTCAATATAATTTCTTTATTTTTGCCGGAAACACCATCTGGCATGACCCGGAACCCCTTTATACTGGAGCCTTATCGCTCCAAAGCGTATTTCTGCGACCGGGAATCCGAAACGCAGGAAATCCTCTCCGGCCTTGAAAATGGCCGGAACATTACGCTGATTTCTCCCCGTAGGCTGGGAAAAACCGGGCTGATTTACAGGGTATGACCTTCCCTGATTTCGGTTGACACTTTTAGAGAGGATTAACTAATATTGTTTACACTATCACTGACTGGGTTTACAGTCGGTGTATTTTATCTCTATAAGTCTTTACGCTATGTCTATTTTCGTTGACAGCAAATATTACGGGTTATTGTCCCTATGTGCGTTGCCGCGACTAGTCGCGGCA
>JAFUUB010000057.1 GCA_017483985.1 Bacteroidales bacterium
CAGTAAGGGATTATTGTTGTTTGTTGTCCGGGGAATAGAGGTAGGCCGCGGTCTTGCGTCCGAGGTCGTCGAGGACCTGGTGGAGCTTGCCGGAGGCGTTGTAGGTGTAGGAGGTGGAGCGTCCGTCGGGTGTGGTCTCCTGGGTGAGGCCGACGAGCGGGGCGTACTCCCAGGAGGTCACCTCCGCGTCGGGAATGTCGCGCAGGGCGGAGACCTGTGTGGAAGAGAGTGCTCCGGAGAGCGGGGCGTTCTCGATGCCCGAGAGGCCGGAGACGGCCTTGACCTGGGTGAGGGTGGCCCCGACGATCTGTGCGACGGGATAGAGTCCGTTGTAGCCCCAGACGTAGACGGTGGAGATGCCGGCAGGGTCCGTCTTTTGGAGAATCCGTCCGAGCTTGTCGTAGGAGTAATTGGTGACGTGGTTCTTATGGGTCACTCCGTCGTGTTCCGTGACAGATGCGATGCAGAATAAAGCAGGGTGGTTGATGGCATCAGGCTGAAGGTAAGTCATCGTGCGGCTTGAGACAAGAACTTCGGACTCACCGTGGGCCTTGGTATAAACCGCTTCCACTACGGGCCGGTCGATCTGCCCCGCATCATACATCTTGCGGTATATGTTGCTTGCTGAAGCCATGGCATAGTCGGAGACGTAGGTCCAACGGGTAATCTGTTGCTCCTCTCGGGACCCGATGACGGTCTGGGAAATCCGCTGAGCGAAACTGTTATATGAGTAAGAAGTCTCTCTGGATATTTCGCTTGAACCATAGGAGTGGGTCTCTGTAGCTTGACCTATATCTTCCCTGCCGATATACACCGGGTCATATCCCACACAGTAGAACAAATACCGTGGGACATAGTCATCATCTTCAGCGGATGTTTTTATAAACTGGGTCTGCTCGGTAGCAACGGTTTCCAGAGATGCGTTCAGGAACTCCTTCGAAGAAAGTTTCCCGCGTAACCTCTGAAGGGAAGTATTCAGAAAAAGGTACCCGATCGGATCTGCCATCACGAGGCCCCATTCGCCGTATAACCTGACCCGGTCCGGAATAAAATCCTCATAAGAATAGGCGTAATCTATGAGTGAGGGATCTTTGCTGGTTGTGAAATGATAGTGAATCCGGCTGCCGTCCCGCCCCTGTTCAAACACGTCACTATACTCAATGTGAGTGCTGCCGTAGTGCGTGAGATTGTTCGATATAAGGGTTCCCGTTTCCGTAAAGACATAACCCTGGAAGGTGACGGTATATGACAGTTTATAACGAGGCATGTATGCGAGTATGCCGGAACTGGGAGAAGCATTCGTCGGCCCTGTCCTGTAGGAATAGCTCTTGGCATCCAGTAAGGAACCATCGGAATCGAAGTGTGATATGCTGCAGATCCGTACCCCGCCGGCAACGCCAGTTTGGGACACGATGGAAGGATTGAAAGAGTTGACCCTCAGGCGCTTTACGGAAAAAGAATAAGTGTGTGGCTCGTAGGAGAAACTGGTCCAGCCCCCCGTCGGATAAGTCAGTTTTGTCAGGATGCCGTACTGGGCGTAGGACCCGTTGGGCTCCCTGGGGTTTCCGGCAAGGATCGTTTCGTCGAGGGAACTATCAAGCGTGGAGATATCCATGAATCTCGTAGAAGCACCGGAATAGCCGTTATAGTATCCCCAATGGTCGATCTTGAAATTGCCGGCATAGGGAGTGTCTTGTTTGTTATAATAATCCATGGAGAATGTCCCCACTCCGTCAATCGAGAGCGAGGTCAGATAACTGGTTTTTGATTTCGTATTACCATCGAAGGCCAGGGAACAACGCTTGATAACATTCCCTTCATATTTGACGTCAACTTCGGTCAGCAGCAATTGGGGTGAATAGGCGTTGTACAGGTTGTCGTTGTTGAACGGCGGCTTGTAGGACCGGATGACATTCCCGGTAGTATAAGAGAAAGACAGGATTTCAGTGCCATCCACCTTGACAGAAGAAAGGCAAGACGTTGTCACGTCGCACGTATTGATATGTTTCTCAGAGCCTCCGACAAGACCGGTACCATATGGATTCGTTCCGATCTGAGAGACGCTGTAATAGAGCCCGCCGGGCCTTGTCGCCTTGTAGTACAACACACCCGGTGAGTCGTAGCTGAATGTGACGGTCCGTCCGTTGGGTGCTTCTATCCGGCTCAGATGCCAGGAAAGGATTGTCATGGGAGAATAGATCATCTCCGTGTTCCGGTCTCCGGTCCGGTATCCCAGGAAAATGTATCTGTATCCGTCTGGGGTCGTAATCGTGATTCCACTGCGGACACTGTTTACCATGAAATCGAATTCTATCTTATAGCCATCCGGGGACTGAGGAGTCCCATATACGAAAACCTTGCCTTCCGGGCCAAGGTGAAAGGAGCCGGAGTGCCCCAGGAAATTAAAGTGGAAGATGTCCGGCTCGGCATCGAACAATTCATTGCCAGAAAGGGCATAGATGCACTTCCTGTTACCGAAAAAGGCATCCGCGCAGTAGACATCATCCGGGAACGCATTCCGATTGGAGGTGTGGAAAGCATAGTATCCGGGAACCATACGGGTGCTCATGGAGTTCTCCGTTATCAAGACAGTCTCGTCGTCCGGGATGCCGCGAATATCGCGGGAGATAACGCCTCCGGCATTCAAGGTCCAGCCAGGCCCAAGGATTCCGGGCGGGTCATTGGGCAGGCATCCATTGGAGGCATAATCGAAACTGACCGGTATTTCGAAATCCGGGTCCTTGTACGTGTAGAAAGGGACGGACAGGTGCACCGTCCCGGTGTAGAGGCTCGGGGAAACTTCCCCGTACTGGATCTGGGCCCAACTGTCCGTCGAGGGACGGGCGGGCTCGTCGGCAGCCCTCATTTGTGCGGAGGCTGCTTGGGGCAGGCACAGCAGCGCTGCTGCGGTGGCTGCGAGGAGGGTGATTTTAACGTTCATAATCTGTTATATTTATCCAGCAACGAAGATGGCGGTTCTGGCGGTTGCCGGAGGGGAGATATATGCAGTTTAACAGAGTTAGATTGCATATATCCGGAATGGTATAACAGGTTATGTCGGGTATATAATGGTTATATAACAGTATACGCTTGCTTGAAATAATAGGACCCATCGGGACGGACAATGCCCTGTGAGACAATGGCAGGGCGTGCATAACGTCCGAAAATCAGGGACGTTATGCACGATATGGGCCCAAAACGTTCATAACGTCCGGTAAAGTGGGACGTTATGAACGGTTCTGCGGCTGAGAGCCGGTTATTTCTTCTTCGCCTTCGCCTGGGCCTGGCGGCGCTCGATGAGCTGCATGTTGCGGCGGGCGGCGTAGTCCTCGGGATCGAGCTTGAGGGCCTTCTTGTAGAATTTGACGGCCTGCTTGTCGTTGCCCTTGACCACCTGCTGGTAGGAGCCGAGGTTCCCCACGAAGACCGAGTTCTTGGGGAAGAGCTTGGTCATCCGCTCGGAGATCTCGCGGAAATACTCGTAGCTGGCGGGGGAGGCCGTCTGGAAGAAGAGGGCGCAGTACTCGCCGACGCCCTGCTGGAAGGTCTCGGACGAGGCGGCCTCGCCGTCCAGGGTCCAGGCGGGGTGGGCGGAGGCGTCGCGCTCGATGAGCGCCTTGAGCTCCGCCGCGGCCATGTCGGGGCTCTCCTTCTCATAGGCGGTGAGGGCCGTGATCTTGAGGTAGTGCCAGCGCAGCTCGTCGGGCTGGGCGGCGAGCTGGCGGTCGAGCACCTTCATGGCTTCGCCGAAGAGCTCCTCGTCGTAGGTGATCTCCTCGAAATAGTTGACATCGTTGCCGTCGGAATCCTTCAGGGTGAAGGTCGGCTGGTTGCCCAGGTAGCGGCGCACGCCGGGCTTGGACACGATCTCCGCGTGCTGGGACTTGACGAAATAATAGTTGAACCGGGCCATGGGGATGGCCTTGTTGTCCGGGTCGGCGGCCTCCCAGCGGTCCAGCAGGGTCTCCACACCCACGCCGGAGTATCCGACGTTGCGCACCAGGCGTTCGTAGCGGGCCTGGAAGTCTTCGGGGGCGGTCTCCTGCGCCAAGGCGGGGCAGGTCAGTGTCAGGATCGCGACCAGCGGGGCGATCAGTCTCTTCATCTTCATACGTTCATCAATATGCGGCGGCCCTTGGGGAGCAGGTTGTTGCATCGGGGTCCGATGTTCTTGACGAATCCCAGCGGGTGGCCGAGGTAAGTGATCACATGGTAGCCGGGAGCGGCCTGCGGCAGCACGAGCGCGTCCCGGTGGAGGAAGCGCAGGGCCGTCTGCCGGTCCACGTCCACGGCCGGATAGTCCTTGCTATCAAATTTTATGCTCAACGCGTAATCCGGGTCCGGGATGAAGTCCCGGCCCTTCGTCCCGCCCTTGCGCAGCCCGCTGCGCAGGGGGCGCAGCGCGGAGATGTCTGCCTTGGGGGCGGTGCGCTGCGGGGCGGTCTTGCGCAGCGCCCCGGCCCACTGGCCTTCGCCCGGCACCACGCCGGCCTCCAGCAGGTGGCCGTGGGGGGTGCGGCGCACGCCGTATTCCGCGAAGATGTCTTCCGGGGGCAGGATCTCGCCGCCCAGTTCGGCGGCGGCCCAGTCGAGGTTGTCGTCGTTCTCCGCCGCTTCGTAGGTGCAGGTGCTGTAGAGCAGCCAGCCGCCTTGGCGCAGGGCGGGCCAGACGTCCGCGAGGATGCGCTTCTGGCGGGCGGCGCAGAGGTCCACGACCGCCGGGCTCCACTCCTCGCGGGCCCGGGCGTCCTTGCGGAACATCCCCTCGCCGCTGCAGGGCACGTCGGCGACGATGATGTCGAACCACCCTTCCAGCTGCGCGAAAGCCGCCGGGTCCACGCTCGTGACGACCACGTTCGGGTCGCCCCAGCGCGCCACATTGTCGTCCAGCACGCCCACGCGCGCCTTCATCACCTCGTTGGCCACCAGCACGAACGCATCCCCGTATGCTTCGCGCAACGACGCTGCCAGATCCGTCGTCTTCCCACCAGGAGCGGCACATAAATCCAAAACCCGAATAACCGGTTGCGGCGCAGCGGAGACGGCAGCAGCCTCTCCGGACCGTGCCACCCTCGGCATCGTAAGAGGGGGGACCGCAAGCGAAGCGCCGCGGTGGGGTCCGGCAACGCCGGACGTCCGGAGAGGCTGGCTGCCGCGGAGCGAAGCGCAACCGGTCAATAGTTTCCGGAACAGATAGCCGACAAACATCGCGGAACTGTCCTGGACGTAGTAGCAACCCGCGTGGAAGAGGGGGTCGAGCGTGAAGACAGGGCGCTCCTGCAGGATGCGCCCATAGG
>JAFUUB010000058.1 GCA_017483985.1 Bacteroidales bacterium
AATTTATGTATTTTTCTCAATTCGTTGGAGTTGACATCTCCAAAAACACGCTGGATGCTGCAATCTATCCAGCAAAAGACAAGAAGTTGGACTTTCTCCACTTCGACAACACGCAGAAAGGCCTCTGTAAGATGATGACATGGCTTAAGCGCCGTGGAATCAAGCCCTCCGAGATGGTGATTTGTGCGGAACACACAGGCGTATATACAAACCCTCTGATTGCTTTTGCAGACAAGAAGGGATTGGCTTTGAGTCTGAACCCGCCTCTGGATATCAAGCATTCCATGGGTATTGCCAGAGGCAAGAATGACGCCGTAGATGCCGGTCGCATTGCCGAATATGCACACAATCATCGGGATAAGCTTCGGTTATATGAAAAGCCTTCAGAGGCTATCTTGAAATTGCAATATCTCCTCACAGAGCGACGTCAATATATGCGTCAGCGAACCGCCTTGATTAATCTTAATAGTGCTATGGGCAAGTATGAGACCCCTGAGGCCCGTACCCGTAATGAGTCTGCCATTCATCACTGCGAAAAGCTGGTCAAGAAAGTCGAAGAACAGATGATGGCCGTCCTCTGCACCGAGCCGGATGTTAAGCGGAACTTCGACCTGGTGAGCAGCGTCAAGGGTATAGGCCTCATAAATGCAATCAATACTGTCGTTTACACCAATAACTTCAAGGCGTTCGAGACGCCAAGAAGATATGCTTGTTACATTGGGGTGGCGCCATTTGACCATACGTCTGGCACAAGCGTAAAGGGTAAAACACAGGTGTCAAAGATATGCCGGACCCAGCAAAAGGCAGAACTGTCAATGGCTGCCAGAAGTGCCATTATACACGATCCTGGACTCAAGCGCTATTACCAGCGAAAGATGAAAGAGAAAGGTGGCGGAAAGGACGTTCACGGCGTAGTTCTTAACGCCGTCAAGTTCAAACTCATCCTGCGGATGTTCGCTGTCGTGAAATCAGGGCAGCCCTATAAAGTCTTGAACTACTAAAATACAATCGGTTGAACTATCTACAATGCTTAGTGCCAGATTGCAGGAGATGCAACAAGTTAGAGTAATAGACACGGGTCTAATCAAAGTAATAGTATCGCTCCACTTCTTCCAATCCGGCACAGGCAGATAGCGACACCATCAGGAACATAGATATGGAAACACAATACCAAGACCGCATTGAACAGTGCTTCAGTGCATATAAAGACATTATCCTGGGACAAGCGGCACATCCAGAAGATGATGACTATGATATACTGGAATCTCAGGTCGTGTGTGACCTGGAGAGGGCAATAGAGGATAAAGTCAGAAGACAGTTGTTGTTGGATCTTAAAGCGTATCTAAGCAATGAGCTACCCTTCTAAGGCATAATCTTCTAACGAAAACTACACCGGCAACAGTCGGGCGCGAGGAGAGCCTTTTCACGGAACTCCCCGCAGCGCCCGTACTGTAGCCGCCGCATGTCGTATATTGCGGCGGCGGTGCCTTATTCAAAAAAACATACAAAAAAAGAGGCTGTAATCCTTGGAAAATTCTTAGAATACAGCCTCTTGTCATTATTTCACGGCCGAGCGGGTCGGTGGGTGACGAAAAGGTCCGTCCGGGCCTTCAGGTAGGCTTTGAGGTCGGCCCAGCGGTAGTAGGGACCCGCTGCGGGGACGAGGTCGCCGAAGCGGGCCTCCCCGCCGTTGAGGAGCAGTTTCACGAGGATGTCGCCGCCCCGGCCCCTTTTCGGCGTGTAGAAGACCAGCTGGAGGTTCGTGGCCATGGGGGAGCGGAAGGTCTGGAACCAGTAGACGAGGTCGTCCGGCGTGTCGGGCACATGGCCGGCCCCGTCGATGTCCATGAGCATCAGGAGGGTCATCAGGCAGTGGTCGTGCCCGAAGCGGAGGTCCGCACCCCGGCTCCCGGCGGCGAGACGCTCCTCCGCCTTGGCGACCATGTCGTCGACGATGGCCGCGCAGGCCGTCTGGTAGGGGTAATATTCCCGGAACCGCTCGAAGTTGTCGACTTCCCACATCGTGGCGAACTCTTCCGGTTCGAAGATGCCGCCGACATCGATCCGCACGTCGTCCGGCAGGCTCTCCATCCCTGCGACCAGCATGTACAGGTGGAAGAAGACCATGAACGGAGACCGGTCTCCGAGCGCAGCTTCCGGGTCCTTGAACAGCCTGGCGAGTACGCGGGTGTACTCGGGAAAGGTCCGGAGGAAGAATTCCTCCGCCGTCTCCTGCCAGGGGAGCGGCGGTACGCTGCCTTCGTACCGGAAGGGGTTCCGGCCCATGTTCGGTGCGGTCACCTGGACGTCCAGGAGGCCCTGGTGTTCATAGATTTCGATATCGGGACAGAGCTGGGCGAGGGTCAGGCAGCACGCCCCCATGCTGAGGATCGACCGGATGGAAGTGGACGCGCAGGCGTCGACCCGGCTTCCCTTGCGGAAGGCGGAGGGGAACGAGCAGACCATCGTCCCGGCAATCCACCGGTGCTGTTCCCAGCCCTTCGGCGTGAGGTCGCCGACCCGGTACTGGGCCGTTTCCCAGAACGCGCCCAGGACCTCACGCAGCGCGGCCCCGTCGTCCGTCAGGTTGCCGTCCTTCGCCCCGGCCTCCAGCATGTCCAGGAGTTCGGTGTAGGTCCGCGACGTATAGGCATAGCGCGAGCCGTGCCGGCCGTAATGGGTGAGATAGACCGGCTCATAGCCCTTCGGGGCGGGTGTCGCCGCCTGCGGGGAGCAGTCATAGAGGCAGTCGAGCCCCGCACTCTTGTTCCAGTCGGCGCGCACCTCTTCCCGCACGCCGGTGCGCTGGGCGTGGCAGGCCGCACTCCCCGCCACGAGGAGCACCGACACCAGGAAAACACGAAATATCCGCTTCATGCCTGCAAAGATAGGATTTTTTACCGGAATGACAGGCCCCGGCCCGCCCCTTCCGGCCCGCTCCGTCACGGCAGGCTTCGCCTTGCCTGTTTCGGATGTCATGCGCAAGTGCCTGGATGATAAGCGTTTAAAGGATGTTAACCTATGCAGAATGACATGGGTTAACATCCTTTAAGTGATTGTTGGACAGGTGGTTGGATTTGACGACCCTTTTGCTGTCCTGGCGAGTCGGGGTGATGTGACTCGAACACACGACCCTCTGCTCCCAAAGCAGATGCGCTAGCCAACTGCGCCACACCCCGATAGGACCGCAAAGGTACGGCAAAATTTCCGATTGAGCAAAAAGAACGTTATCTTCGCAGATTGAAACTTGTTTGCCTATGCTTGGAAATTTCACCTACCACAATCCGACCCGGCTCCATTTCGGTAAGAAGGCGCTGGACTTCCTGCCGGAGGAACTTTCGGCCTACGGACCGCGGGTCCTGCTGACCTATGGCGGCGGTTCCATCAAGCGGACCGGGCTCTATGACCGCGTCCTCGACCTCCTCCGGGCCGCCGACAAGGAGGTCTTTGAAGACCCTGGTGTGATGCCGAACCCGACGGTGGAGAAACTCTATAAAGGCGCGGCCCTTGCCCGGGAGCACGACGTGGACCTTATCCTTGCTGTCGGCGGCGGTTCCGTCGTGGACTATGCCAAGGGTGTCGCAGCCTCGGCCTGGTGCACCGAAGATCCGTGGCAGAAATACTATGTCCGCCAGGAGAATCCGGACTGTTGCCTGATCCCGGTCGGGACCATCCTCACGATGTCCGGCACAGGTTCCGAGATGAACGGCGGCTCCGTCATCACGAACCATGCCACGAAACAGAAGATCGGCAAGGTCTTCGGCCCGGAAAACTTCCCGAAGTTCACCCTCCTCGACCCGGTGCTGACCTATACGGTCCCGCGCTACCAGATGGTTGCAGGCATCTTCGACGTCATGTCGCACCTGATGGAGCAGTATTTCTCCGGGACCGACGACAACACGTCTGACTACCTCGCAGAAGCCCTCATGCGGCAGCTGGTCCATGCCTCGCGCATTGCCGTGCACCAGCCCGAAGACTACGAGGCCCGTTCCAACATCATGTGGACCGCGACCTGGGCGCTCAACACGCTCACGAAGATGGGCAAGGGCCAGGACTGGCAGGTGCACATGATCGGACAGTCCATCGGCGCGTACACCGATGCGACCCACGGCATGACGCTTTCCGCCGTCTCGCCCGCCTACTACCGTTTCGTCGCGCTGTACGGCCTGCCGAAGTTCGTCCGTTTCGCCCGTACCGTGTGGGACATCCCGTCCGACGGCCTGTCCGACGAGGCGGCTGCCGAGGCCGGTATCGCCGCCTTGGAGTCTTGGATGCGGGAAATCGGGGTTGTGATGCACATCACGGAACTCGGCGTAACCCCGGACATGCTGGAGGGCATCGCCGCCGGAGCCCCGTCCATTCCCACCGCCTACCATCCGCTCTCGAAGGACGACATCATCGAAATCCTCCGCCGGAGTATGTAAGCGGTTCCCGGCAAGAGGCCCAGGGAATGGAACGGATTATCTATACATTTGAACAGTCATGGATATGATTATCGAAGCCACAGGTATCAAGAAAAGTTTCGGCACGCTGCAGGTGCTGCGCGGTGTGGATTTCCAGATGGAACGGTCGGAAGTCGTGGCCATCATGGGTGCCTCCGGAGCGGGGAAGTCCACGCTGCTGCAAATCCTGGGTACCCTGTCCACACCCGATGCGGGCACTCTCCGGATCGACGGGACGGACGTGCTGCACCTGGGCTCGAAGGACCTTTCGGCGTTCCGGAACCACCGGATCGGTTTCGTCTTCCAGGCCCACCACCTGCTGCCGGAGTTCACGGCCCTGGAGAATGTCATGATTCCGGCGCTGATCGGCGGGGTCCCGTCCCGGACCGCCCGGGAGCAGGCCTCCCGCCTCCTGGAGGATGTCGGCCTTTCGCAGCGGCTCACGCATAAGCCGTCGGAACTTTCCGGCGGCGAGCAGCAACGGGTCGCCATCGCCCGCGCCCTTGTCAACACCCCGGCCATCCTCTTCGCCGACGAGCCTTCCGGCAACCTCGACAGCAAGACCAAGGACGAAATCCACCGCCTGTTCTTCGACCTCCGTGACCGACTCGGGCAGACCATCGTCATCGTGACCCATGACTCCGGCCTCGCCGATCTGTGCGACCGCACGTGCGTCATGAAGGACGGCCTCTTCGTCTGACCGGTCTCTCTCCCCGGATAAATGGAGGTGTAAAAAAGAACCGGCTTCATGTTGGGACGTGCCGCCCATGGCATATGAGTGGGAGGGGACCAGCCGTCTGGCTGGGAGGGACGAGGACCCGTAGGGTCCGAAGGTGGAAAAATGAAGCCGGTTCTTTTTTACCTGGTTGGGATTTCGAATTTTTCGAAGGGGGTTGGTGATCAGTCGTTTCTGAGAAAGGTGACTCCCAACCCATCCGTGCTGGCTACACTTCGGCCGGGACCTCCTCGGTTCCACCTTGCTGACGGCGGCCGGGACGTTCACCCTGCGGCCTGTCTGACGGCTTGCGCCCCTGTCCAGGCTTGGCCTGTCCTTGACGGCCGGGACCACCCTGGCCGAGACGGCCGATCTGCTGATGGCGGAACTTCTCTTCGGCGAGGAAGAGCTTGCCGACCTTTTCAATGGGGAGGACGCCCTTGAACTTGGACAAGGAGCCGCTTTCGACCGCGTCGGCCATCTGCTTGGCGGAAACATAGTCGCTGAGCAACTTGTCAATGTCGCCGGATCCTGCCTCCACGGCTTCCTTCAGGGCCTTGTAGGCCTCGCCCGAAGCCTTGTAAGCCTCCATGCGGCTTTTCTGGGCCTCGTTGTAGACCGGCCAGAAATTCTGGGCTTCGGCCTCGGTCAGGTCGAGTTCGGCGGTGAGGAATGCCACCCGTTCGGCGCGGACCTTCTCTCTCCAGGATCCGTTGTCTTTCTTCTGGGCATTGTCCTGCTGGGCCCATGCGCCCAGGGTCACGAGGACCAGTGCGCAACATACGCTAATAACCTTCTTCATGGCTGATGTAGTTTACTTGTTCGACAGAGATTCCTTCGTCGACCAGATAGTTGACGATGTCCTCGTCGGAGAGGAAAAGGGTCTCGTCGGGGTCGACGATTCCGTCCGGGTCCATGGCCTGGGCCAGGTAGGTGACGTAGTCCCAGTCGGCATCGTCTTCCGGCATCGCTGCAGTTTTCCGGAGGATGAAGTTGCCGACGGTCACGGCGAGAAGCATGCTGGCGGCGATGGCGGCATACGGGGCGAGACGGCGGGTCCAGGGCACGGCCTGTGTCCGGGTCCCGTCCGGAATCCGCTGCAACCGCTGCAGCAACGCTTCGAAGTAGCCTTCCGGCGTGGATATGTCGTTTCTTCTGGTCATAACTGCTTACTTGGACACGGTTTCACAGGAAAGGTTTAATCAGAAGGAGAGGTCATGGTGTTGGAGGGCGGCGCGGATCTTTTCCTGGGCGATGTGATAGGAGGCTTTCAAGGCACCGGCAGAGGTGCCGAGGATGGCGGACATCTCCTCGTAAGGGAGTTCGTCGTAGTAGCGCAGGATGAATACCAGGCGCTGCTTTTCCGGGAGGCGGGCGACGGCCTTGGACAGCTCCCGCTCGGCGGCGGAGCCGTTGAAGTACGGGTCTGCGTCGATACGGCGCTCCATTTCGGCATCCAGCGAGGAGAACCGCAGGGCGGCACGGACTTTTTCGCGCCGGACAAAGTTGAGGGCTTCGTTGGTCGCGATGCGGTACACCCATGTGAAAAGCTGTGACTCCCCCCGGAAGGAGGGAAGCGCAGCCCATATCTTGATGAAGATATCCTGGACGAGGTCGTCGGCATCTTCATGGGAATTCACGAAACGGCGGACGTGCCAATAGATACGTTCGCTGTAGTCCCGTACAATCTGGTTGAAAAGATCCTCGTCTGGAGTCATTTCCGTTCGATGGCCTTCTTGGCCGCATCGGCGATGTGCCGGGCGTCGAGGCCATACGCCTCCATCAATGCAGAAGGCGTGCCACTCTGGCCGAAAAGGTCGGCACCGTTGACAAATTCCACGGGTACCGGGACCGTACGGGCGAGGACACCGGCCACGGCTTCTCCCAGACCGCCGGCCATGTTGTGCTCCTCGGCGACCACGACGGCCTTCGTCTTGACAGCCGAGGCGAGCAGGGTGCCTTCGTCGAGCGGTTTGACGGTAGCCATGTTGACGACATCGGCACAGATGCCTTCCGCCGAGAGGATCTCAGCGGCCTGCAGGGCTTCCCAGACAAGGTGGCCGGTCGCGACGAGGGTCACGTCCTTGCCTTCCTGGAGGACCTGTGCCTTGCCGATGACGAAAGGCTCGTCTTCCGGGGTGAAGTTCGGGACGGAGGGGCGTCCGAAGCGGAGGTAGACCGGACCGTCGTACCGGGCGGCGGCAAGAGTGGCCTGGCGGGTCTGGTTGTAGTCGCAAGGGTTGAGCACCACCATGCCCGGCAGGGCGCGCATGAGGGCGATGTCCTCCATTGTCTGGTGGGTGGCGCCGTCCTCGCCGAGGGTGATGCCGGCATGGGAGGAGGCAATCTTGACGTTGGCCCGGCCGTAGGCGACTTCCTGCCGGAGCTGGTCGTAGACCCGGCCGGTCACGAATTCGGCGAAGGAGCCGATGAACGGGATCTTGCCGGTGATGGCGAGCCCGGCTGCGACGCCGACCATGTTGGCCTCGGCGATGCCGCACTGGATGAAACGTTCCGGAAATTCGGCGGCGAAGGCGTCCATCTTGAGGGAGCCCTTGAGATCTGCCGTGAGGGCGACGATGCGGCTGTCCGCTTTGCCGGCCTCGAGAAGGCCCGCGCCGAAACCGCTGCGGGTATCTTTCTTTCCTGTATCGATATATTTCTTCATGTCCTGACGATATGGTGAAAAACCACCGGACCCTTTTATGTCCTGTCGCTTCGCGACCCTGTCCGGGCCAATGTCCGTAAAAGGGCCCGGTGGTTTTTCATGTTGATTAAAAGTCTCCGAGCGGGGTTTCGCCGAGTTGCGCGAGAGCGGCGTCGCACTGCTCCTGGGAGGGAGCCTTGCCGTGCCACTTATGGGTGCCGGCCATGAAATCGACCCCACAACCCATGCAGGAGCGGAAAAGGATCATGGTCGGCTTGCCGGACCCTGCGAACGCCTTGGCATCGGCGAAGGCCTTCGAGATGGCGTCGAAATCGTGGCCGTCCGCGACCAGGACATTCCAGCCCCAGGCCTGCCATTTGGCGGCGAGGTCGCCTTCTCCGGCCACGCTGTCGACCGGGCCGTCGATCTGCTGGCCGTTCCAGTCGGTCATGGCGATGAGGCGGTCGAGGCCATGGTGGACGGCGAACATACCGGCTTCCCAGATCTGGCCTTCCTCGCTTTCACCATCGCCGCAGAGGCACCAGACGAAGTGGCCGTCCCCGTCAAGTTTCTTGCCGAGGGCGAGGCCGGCGGCGGCGGAAAGCCCCTGGCCGAGGGAACCGGACGCCTGGAAGATACCCGGAAGCTCCTTCCGGACAGACGGATGCCCCTGCAGACGGGTGCCGAACTGACGGAAGGTGGCAAGTTCGGAAACCGGGAAGTACCCGGCCCGGGCGAGGATGGAATAGTAGACCGGTGTGAGGTGGCCGGCGGAGAGGATGAACATGTCCTGCCCCTTGCCGTCGCGGGTCCAGGTGGCCGGATCTTGTTCCATCTCATTGAAATAGAGGGTTGTGAGGAAGTCTGCGCTCGACATGGACCCGCCCGGATGCCCGGACTTCGCCAGCGTCACCATCCGCACGATGTCCCGCCGCACCTGCGTCGAGATCTGTTTCAATTCTTCGGTTGTGTGCATAGCTGTCTTGCTTATCATCGGATTCACAAAAATAGCAAATATTTCCCGCCTGTCGAAAAAAAGTTCAACGTCCCCTGATTCTGCCGGAAAATGCGTATCTTTGCAGGCCATGAAGAACATCCGGAATTTTTGCATCATCGCACATATCGACCATGGGAAGAGCACCTTGGCGGACCGCCTGCTGGAATTGACGCAGACCCTGTCGGTCCGGGAGATGGAGAACCAGGTCCTCGACGATATGGACCTGGAGAAGGAGAAGGGTATCACGATCAAGAGCCACGCCATCCAGATGGAGTACACCCGGGAAGGGGAGACCTGGCGACTCAATCTGATTGATACGCCCGGCCACGTGGATTTCAGTTATGAAGTGTCCCGCTCCATCGCCTCATGCGAGGGGGCGCTGCTGGTGGTGGACGCGTCGCAGGGCATCCAGGCCCAGACGATTTCCAACCTCTACCAGGCCATCGACCATGGGTTGGAAATCATCCCGGTGCTGAACAAGATCGACATGGACTCGGCCCAGCCCGAGGTGGTCACCGACCAGGTGTGCGATCTGCTGGGCTGCGACCCGGAGGACGTGTACCGCGTGTCGGCCCGTACCGGCGAAGGCGTGCAGGCGGTGCTGGATGCCATTGTGGACAAAATTCCGGCGCCGAAGGGCGATCCGGACGCCCCGCTCCAGGCCCTCATCTTCGATTCCGTCTTCAACTCCTTCCGCGGCATCATCGCCTATTTCAAGGTGGTCAGCGGAAGCATCCGCAAGGGCGACAAGGTCAAGTTCTTCAACACCGGCAAGGAATACGAGGCCGAGGAGATCGGCGTGCTGAAACTCAAACTCCAGCCCGCCGATGTGGTCACGACCGGCGACGTGGGCTACATCATCTCCGGCATCAAGGCCGCCGTCGAGGTCAAGGTGGGCGATACGATTACCCATACGGAAGCGCCCTGCACCGAGGCGATCGCGGGCTTCGAGGAGGTGAAGCCGATGGTCTTCGCGGGCCTCTATCCGGTGGATGCCTCCAAGTTCGAGGAACTGCGGGCGACCCTGGAGAAGTTCCAGCTCAACGACGCCTCGTTCGTCTACGAGCCCGAGAGTTCCCTGGCGCTCGGTTTCGGCTTCCGCTGCGGCTTCCTGGGCCTGCTGCATCTCGAAATCGTGCAGGAACGCCTGTTCCGGGAGTTCAACATGGACGTCATCACTACCGTCCCGAACGTCTCCTACAAGGTCTACACGACCAAGGGCGAGGTGGTCGACGTGCACAACCCCTCCGGCCTCCCGCCGCAGACCCTGATCGACCACATCGAGGAGCCGTATATCCGCGCCCAGATCATCTCCAAGTCGGATTTCTACGGGCCCATCATGAAACTCTGCATGGACAAGCGGGGCACCCTCATCAGCCAGCACTACATCACGACGGACCGCGTGGAACTCAACTACGACCTGCCGCTCTCTGAGGTCGTCTTCGACTTCTACGACAAACTCAAGTCCATCTCCAAGGGCTACGCCTCGTTCGACTACCCTGTCACGGATTTCCGACCGGCCCGGCTCGTCAAGTTGGACATCCTCCTGAACGGCGACCCGGCGGACGCCCTCTCGACCCTCATCCACGAGGACCACGCCTACGATTTCGGCCGCAAGATCTGCCTCAAGCTCAAGGAACTCATCCCGCGCCAGCAGTTCGACATCGCCGTACAGGCGGCTATCGGGGCGAAGATCATCGCCCGGGAGACCGTCCGCCAGGTCCGCAAGGATGTGACGGCGAAATGCTACGGCGGCGACGTCACCCGGAAGCGGAAACTCCTGGAGAAGCAGAAGGAAGGCAAGAAGCGGATGCGCCAGATCGGCACGGTCCAGGTCCCGCAGAGTGCCTTCATGGCCGTCCTGAAACTGGATTAGATTTTCTGGATATGCAACTGAAAGCCGCCATCCAGTCCATGCGCCTGCGCACCCTGCCGCTCTCTACAGGGGGCGTGCTGCTCGGGATCCTCCTCGCCGCGGCCGACTACCGGGTGGACCTGTGGACCGCGGTCCTCATCGTCCTGACGACCGTGTGCCTCCAAGTCCTGTCCAACCTCTCCAACGAACTCGGCGACGTCCTCCGGGGCACCGACACGGCCGACCGCAATGGGCCGCAGTACGGGCTCAACGGCGGGGCGCTCACGGTGGGAGACATGAAGCGGCTGATCGGCTTGTTTGTCGTCCTCTGCATCGTCTCCGGCACGGCCATGACCTGGCGTTCGTTCGGGACGCTGCTCGGCATGACCCCGGTCCTCGTGCTCCTGCTGGGCGCCGCCGCCATCATGGCTGCCATGAAGTATACGCTTGGCCGCAACCCCTATGGCTACCGGGGGCTGGGCGACCTCTATGTTTTCCTTTTCTTCGGCATCGTGGCGGTCTGTGGGGCCTATTTCGTCGCGGCCCATACGATGTTCTGGAAACTCCTGCTGCCCGGTGCGGCGGTCGGATGCTTTTCGATCGGCGTGCTCAATGTCAACAACATCCGCGACATGGAGACCGATGCGGCGACGCGCACGACGGTGGCCCTGCGGCTCGGCGAACGGCGGGCCAAGGTCTACCAGAGCGTCCTCATCGGGCTCGGCTGGGCCTTCATGCTGGCGTACTGCCTCCTCCGCTGGCCATCCTGGTGGCACTATCTTTATGTTGTGACCCTTCCGCTTTTCATGAAGCACCTCACCGGGGTCTGGCAACGCTCCGGGCGTGCCCTGGACCCGATGCTTCCCCTGCTCGTGATGTCCACCTTCCTCTTCTGCCTTCTCGCCGGTCTCGGCTTCTGTATCCACCTGTTGTAGCCCTTCCGGCGCCCTTGTTGCGGCTGCCCTCTGGCGGGGCTGGCCTGCACGGCCCGTCGCGGCAAGGGCAGGTCAGCGCTCCAGCCAGGTGAGGAAGGCGTCGACGCGGGCGCGGGAGACGGTGAGGTCCGTGAAGGCGTCGAGACCACGCCTGAGCGAGATGCGCAGGCGGCCGCCCAGGAGGCGGGAGACGCTGTCGATGGCGCTCTCGGCGATGATGCAGCTGCGGGAGATGCGGAAGAAGGCATCGGCGGGCAGGCTCTGCTCGATGGTGTCGAGGGAGTCGTCGAGGACGTAGGTGGTATTCTTGTCCGTGACGATGTAGGAGTTCTTCGACTCGGAATAGAAGTAGGCGACCGACCGGGTGTGGACCGGGACGATGCGGTCGTTGAGGCGGATGAGGAACTTCTCCTTGCGCGAGGTCGGCTCGACGGGAGCCGGCGCGTACTCCTCGGACCCGGTCTGCAGGGCCTGGAACGCTTCCATGACCCGGACCATGTCTACCTGCGGTGCGGTGCCCGTCCGGGCGGCCACCCGGTCGAGGGCCCGCCGCATGTCCGCCACCTCGAGCGGCTTGAGCAGATAGTCCAGGGAATTGACCTCGAATGCCTTGACGGCATAGTTGTCATAGGCGGTGGTCATGACCACGGGGGCCTTGACCTGGATCTGCTTGAAGATGTCGAAGCAGTTGCCGTCCGACAGTTCCACGTCCATGAAGATGACATCCGGGGCTTCCGCAGCCACGCCGTCATGCACTTTCAGCCAGGCGACGGTATCCTTGACGGAACCGGTCACGCCGATCGTGCGCACCTGCGGGAAGTGGGTGTCCAGGAGTTTCTGCATACTCCTTTGAGCCCGGGGCTCGTCTTCGATGATAAGTGCTTTCATAACCGTTTCCATAAGTTTCCGAAATATAGAAAAAATTCTTACGAACTCCAAAAATAATCCTAAATCCGTTTATGATTGACCGTCTCTTTTTGGGAAAATCTGCCCGTGACATCCCGAAAGACAGATTTCCTTGACGGTGGGATGGCAGGAAAGAAAACTTCCTTGTCGGCCTGGAAAGGATGCCGGATTCCGGAAAGAAGAGCATCCCGGGCACTACAGCAACGGGAGGCGGACCAGGAACCGGTCGGCCGACTTTTCCACGAAAACCTCTGTCCCGGAGAGGTCCAGGTACTGCTGGCGGATGTATTTCAGGCCGACGCCGGTCGATGAGATCGGAGACACTTTGGGAATGAGGTTGTTCTCGACGCTGAGGGTTTCCCCGTCCGAGGACAGGCGCACCCGCAGGGGCTCTGCGGCTGAAACCGCATTATGCTTGGTGGCGTTCTCCAGGAGCAGTTGGAGGGAGCACGGTACGATCAGGCGGCCCCTGTCCTCGTTCCGGATGACATTTTCCACCAAGAAACCGTCGGGAAAACGGATCTGCAGCAATTCCAGATAATCCTGTGCAAAACCGGCCTCCTCCTCGATACGGACCAGCCGGTCCCCCTCATGTTGCAGCAGATAACGGTAGATGTGCGAAAGGCGGTGGATATATTCGCTGGCTTCCTCGGCGGCCCCTTCCTGGACCAGCGAATCGAGGATGTTCAGCGAGTTGAACAGGAAATGAGGATTGACTTGGTGCTTGAGCGTAAGATACTGGAATTCAGCCCGGTGCCGCTTTTCCCGCTGCCGCTCCATCTCGCTTCGCATGGTGGCGGCGAAGACCAGCACGTAGATGACTGCGAAGATCATGATTTCCACCAGGGCGCAAAGGACGACATTGCGCAGAAACATGCCCCTTTCCATCCGTGGCTGCCACCCGTACGGCAGGCCGGTCGTCTGCACGGCGGCGCAAAGCAGGCTGACAACCCCGATGAATACGGTGACGCCGGCCGAAGCGGTGTACAGGTCATACTTCTGCTTCCTGGCGAAGCGGATGAAAATCAGGTTGAGGCAGATCATCAGCACCAGGTTGAGCGAGTTGGACAGGATACCGAACAGCATGGCCAGCACGGCCCCTTCCGAGGTCATGTAGCGCTTGATGATGAAATCGGCCACGACCCTCAGGACAAAGACGAAGGCCACGGCGAAGACCAGCCAGCCGAGGCTCTTCTGCCAGGAGGTCCGCCATCCGGCCGGACCCGGTTCCCGCGGTTGGAAGGAGCGGGACAGCAGGTCGAGCCCCCAGCCCAGGATTTCGGTGGTCAGGAAGGTGGAGATGGCGTGCTCCAGCATTACGTTCTGGACATGGAGGAACTGCGCACCCAGGTTGCCGAGGATGAATCCGAGGATGTTGACGAGGATGACGTTGATGGCGGTGAACTCGACGGTGAGCCGGCGCCGGATGCAGATGACCACGGTCAGGGTCATGGTCAGCAGCGTCAGCAGGAGGGTATCCTGCACCCCGGCGAGGGCGCACAGGAGCGACACCGCGACATGCGCCGCCGCGAACCCGTGGATGAGAAGCGAAATCCTTACATTCTTCATGGCACCGCGAATGTACGGAAAAATCCGTTCATCGCAAAAATATCTCCATTCTTCAGCGCATTTCTCCCGTTTCCCCGGACAGCCGTCCACCTTGAAAAAATAATCCTTACTTTTGTGATTGCCACAATAGCGCAAAACGAAACCAAGATGAACCATCAACGAGATTTGACCTTCAGGCAGCTGGTCGACCTGAGTTTCGGATTCTTCGGAGTCCAGATCGCCTATGCCCTGCAGAGTGCCAATATCAGCCGGATTTTCGCCACCCTCGGCGCAGACCCGCACCAACTCTCCTTCTTCTGGATCCTCCCCCCGCTGATGGGGATGATCGTCCAGCCCCTCATCGGCAAATGGTCCGACCGCACCTGGAGCCGGATGGGACGCCGCAAGCCGTACCTGATCATCGGCGCCCTCATCGCCGTGCTGGTGATGGTGTTCCTGCCCAATGCCGGCAACCTGCATTTCAGCGCGCGGGTCTTCCTCGGCCTGAACATGGCCATGTGGTTCGGCCTGTTCTCGCTGATCTTCCTCGACACCTCCATCAACGTCGCCATGCAGCCCTTCAAGATGATGGTCGGCGACATGGTGAACGAGCGCCAGAAGACCACCGCCTACAGCATCCAGAGTTTCCTGTGCAACGCGGGTTCCCTGGTCGGCTACATCTTCCCCATCCTCTTCACCTGGATCGGCATCTCCAACGTGGCTCCGCAGGGCGTGGTGCCGGACAGTGTGATCTACTCGTTCTATGTGGGCGCGGCCATCCTCATCCTCTGCGTCCTGTACACCTTCCTGCGCGTGAAGGAGATGCCGCCGAAGGAATATGCCGAATTCCACGGTATCGACCTGCAGAAGCAGGAGAAGACGGAGGGCGCCGGCCTCCTGGAACTCCTCGTCAAGGCGCCGAAGACATTCTGGACCGTCGGCCTCGTCCAGTTCTTCTCGTGGGCCGCCTTCCTCTATATGTGGACCTACACCAACGGCGCCATCGCCGACAATGTGTGGCACACTGCCGACACGGCCTCCGAGGCCTACCAGGCGGCCGGCAACTGGGTCGGCGTCCTGTTCGCCGTCCAGGCGGTCGGCTCCATCCTCTGGGCCACGGTCCTGCCCCGCTTCCGGAACATCCGGCTCGCCTATGTGCTGAGCCTCCTGGTCGGCGCGGCCGGATTCGCCTCCGTCCTCTTCATCCATGACCAGTATGTGCTGTTCATCAGTTACTTCCTCATCGGATTCGCCTGGGCCGCCATGCTCGCCCTCCCGTTCACCCTGCTGACCAACGCCCTCGAGGGGAGCCCCTACATGGGCAGTTACCTCGGCCTGTTCAACTGCACCATCTGCCTGCCGCAGATCGTCGCGGCGGCGACGGGCGGCCTGGTCATGACCCTCGTGGGCGGCAGCCAGCCGATGATGCTCCTGGTGGCGGGCATCTTCCTGGTGTGCGGCGCCCTCTGCGTCCGCTTCATCGAAGTCAGACACAACAACAAATCATAATCAACTAACTACACACTCAATGAAAAGGATTTTAACCGCAGTTGCAGTGCTCGTCGCAGCCTGCGCTACCGTATTCGCCCAGGGCGGATATCAGGTTAAAGGTGTCGTAGTCGATGCACAGGGTCCCGTGATCGGGGCGACCGTCCTCCAGGTCGGAACGTCCAACGGTACGTCTACGGGCCTCGACGGCGACTACATCCTCTATGTCCCGAGCGCCGATGTGCAGATCGAAATCAGCTGCATCGGCTATGCGTCCCAGACCTTCACCGCCTCCGCCGTCCCGGCCACGGTCGTCCTCACCGAGGACACCGAATTCCTCGACGACGTCGTGGTCATCGGTTACGGTACCGTCAAGAAGAGCGACCTCACGGGATCGGTCTCGACGGTCAAGGCGGACCAGATCAACAAGGGTATGATCTCTTCTCCTGCCCAACTTCTCGCCGGCAAGTCCAGCGGTGTCGTCGTGACGGCCGGTGACGGTATGCCGGGTTCCAGTTCTACGATCCGGATCCGTGGCGGTTCTTCTTTGAATGCGACCAACGATCCGCTCGTGGTGGTCGACGGACTTCCGATCGGCGGTACCGGTGTCTCCGGTATGGGAGATGCACTGGCCTCGATCAACCCGAGCGATATCGAGAGTTTCACGGTACGGAAGGATGCATCTGCAACGGCTATCTACGGTTCCCGGGCCTCCAACGGCGTCATCATCATCACGACCAAGAAAGGTTCTTCAGCCAACACCCGTCCCAATGTGACGGCCGACTTCACGACCTCCATCTCCCAGAATGCCAAGTTCCTGGATGTGCTGGACGGCGATGAGATTCGGGCTGCCATGCAACGGTATTACGGAGATAACGAGTCGGCGATGGCTGCTGTCGGAACTGAAAACACAGATTGGCAGAAGCAGATCTGGCGGACCGGCTTCAGTTATGAAGGCAATGTGGGTGTCAGCGGCAATGTCAAGGTCGGTGAGACCGTCCTTCCGTATCGGGTTTCGGGTGGTTATCTCGGTCAGAAAGGTACCCTCAAGACCTCCTCGATGGACCGTGGAACCTTGGCCTTCAACCTGAATCCTCAACTGCTCGACAAGCATCTCACCGTTTCCCTGAACGGTAAGGGCATGTATATCAAGAACAACTTCGCTAATACGGCTGCCATCGGCCAGGCGGTCCAATACGACCCGACCCAGGCCATCTACGATCAGGACGGCATCCATGGATACCGCAGTTGGGGTACGGCCAATACGCTCGGAACCAATCCGGTGGCTTCCCTCAATGAGAAATTCGACAAGGCGGACGCCAAGCGGTTCATCGGGAATGCCCAGTTCGACTACAAGATCCACGGCCTGGAAGACCTGCGCCTGAATCTCAACCTGGGCCTTGACTTCTCCAAGTCAGACGGAACGGTGGATATCCTCTATGGCTCCGAGCAGTCTTTCCACTCCCAGACGGAGGCCGGAGCCGGACGTCATACCGATTACGACCAGATCCGTCGGGACCAGACCCTCGAATTCTATGCGGATTATAACAAAGCCCTCGCCGAGAAGCATGTCATCGATGTGATGGCAGGTTATTCCTGGCAGCATTTCTGGCATTCTTCCAACAGTTTCTCCCACCATGCGTTGACCGATGAGGATGGCAACGACCTTGGCATCGACCTGACCGACCCGGCCAATATCTACGAGGACAGCCATAACAAGTTCGAGAACTACCTGGTGTCTTTCTTCGGTCGTCTGAATTATACGTATGACGATCGCTATTTTGCGACGGCGACGTTCCGTTATGACGGAACTTCCCGTTTCTCCAACAATAAGTGGGGCTTCTTCCCTTCCGTCGCTCTGGCATGGAATGCCAAGAATGAGGAATTCCTCCGGGATGTCAACGCTGTTTCCGCTCTCAAGGTACGTCTCTCTTGGGGACAGACCGGTCAGCAGGATGTGGCTGGCGATTCTTATCCGACCCTGCCTACGTATACATTCAGCCAGCAGGGCTCCTGGTATTATTTCGGTGACAAGTTGATCGTCCCGATCCGTCCGGACGGCTACAATGCCGACCTGCGTTGGGAGACGACAACCACCTATAATGCCGGCGTCGACCTCGGTTTCCTGAACGGCCGTCTCACGACCTCCCTTGACGGGTATTACCGCAAGACCACCGACTTGCTCAACTATACGCCGGTCGCCGCAGGTGCCAACCTCAAGAATTACTTGAATGCCAATATCGGGACCCTGGTCAATAAGGGTGTCGAACTCGATGTGAACTATATCGTTTTCGAGACGCGCGACCTCTCTTGGCAGGTCGGCGTCAACGGCGCCTTCAACCATCAGAAGATCACGAAGATGACGACCAACGATGGCGATGGCTATAAGGGTGTTCCGACGGGTGACATTTCCGGCGCCGTCGGAAATAAGATTCAGATGCACATGACGGGCTATGCGCCGAATGCTTTCTATGTCTACAAGCAGATTTACGACGAGGATGGCAAGCCGATCATGGGCGCCTATGCCGATTTGAACGGGGATGGAACTGTGGATGAGGATGATATGTACTACTGCAAGGATCCGCACCCGAAGGTGACCCTCGGCTTCAATACTTCCCTCAACTACAAGTCGTGGACCTTCGCCGCTTCCGCCCATGCCAATTTCGGCAACTATGTCTATGACAACAATTCTTCCCAGTTGGGCCTGTTGAGCGACCTCTGGACCAACAACTTCATTGCCAACCGTGTACCGCAAGGCATTGAGGACGGGTTCACCAAGGCGCAGTATTTCTCCGACTACTATATCAAGAATGCCTCGTTCTTCAAACTGGACAACGTGACGACAGGATATACGTTCAACCTCCCGAAAGAAATGACACTCAATGTGTTCGGAACGGTCCAGAACGTGTTCTGCCTCTCTCCTTACAAGGGTATCGATCCGGAGATCTTCAACGGGATCGACTCCAACCTCTGGCCGCGTCCGAGAACTTTCGTCCTGGGCGTCAAGTTTAACTTTTAATCAAGGAGGATTTTTGCTATGAAAATGAAAAGTCTTTCTATCCTTGCGGCTGCCGCTTTGTTTTCCGGCGCCGTGACCTCCTGTGTCGATGACCTTGATGTCACCCCGATCGACCCGAATGTGACCCTTCCTGAAACGGTCCTTGATAGCGAAGATGCATATGCGCAGTTGTTGGCCAAATGTTACGTCTCCCTGTCGGTGAGTGGCTCTGAAGGACCTGATAAAGATCCGGATATCGATGGCGTCGA
>JAFUUB010000059.1 GCA_017483985.1 Bacteroidales bacterium
CAGCAGCATTCCCTTTCTCGACCTTCTGGGCTGCAGCTCCTGCGATCGGAAGATCCAGCCCGCGTCTGAGTTTGATGTTGTTTGACATTATGAGTGAGTTTGTTATAAAAAATCGCTGTCGGGCTGAAAGAATATTTTCTTTCAATCCGCCGCGAATTTACTCATTTTTTCTTAATTTCGCGCCGGTTCTGCGGACAATCGCACCATATATTTTAAGACAGGATTGAAATTGGAGAATACCGGTAACATGGAAGAGATTGGAATGGATATCCTCAAGGGATTGGACAGCCGGCAGAGGGAGGCTGTGTGTTGTACGGACGGGCCGGTATTGATCGTCGCCGGTGCCGGTTCCGGGAAGACCCGGGTACTGACCAGCCGCATCGCCTACATCCTGGCGCGGGGCGGGGAACCGGACCGGATCCTGGCGCTGACCTTTACCAAGAAGGCGGCCACGGAGATGAAGGAACGCATCGCCGCCATGGTGGGGGAGCGGAAGGCCCGTCGCCTGTACATGGGTACCTTCCATTCCGTTTTCGTCCGTTTCCTGCGGGAATATGCCGACCGGCTCGGCTATCCCGCCTCCTTCACGATCTACGATACGACCGACCAGACCAGCGCCGTCAAGCGCTGCATCAAGGAACTGAACCTGGACGACAAGGTCTACAAGCCCAAGGATGTCCTGGCCCGGATCTCCATGGCGAAGAACAACCTGGTCACCCCGCAGGCCTATGCCGCCAACACGCAGGCGAAGATCAACGACTCCCATGCCAAGAAACCGGAGATCTGGCGGATCTACGCGGTCTACCAGCAGCTGCTGAAAGCCTCCGGCGTGATGGATTTCGATGACATCCTGCTCAACATGAACATCCTGCTGAAGGACTGTCCGGATGCGCTCGCTTCGATCGCCGGCCGTTTCGACTACATCCTGGTCGACGAGTACCAGGATACGAACTTTGCCCAGTACCTGATCCTCAAGAAGCTGGCGGCCGTCCACCGCAACCTCTGCGTCGTCGGCGACGACAGCCAGTCCATCTATGCGTTCCGCGGTGCCAAGATCGAGAACATCCTGAATTTCCGGAAGGATTATCCGGAGATGCACATCTTCCGGCTGGAGCAGAATTACCGCTCCACACAGACCATTGTGGATGCGGCCAACTCATTGATAGCCAAAAATGAAGGACGGATTCCGAAAAACTGTTTCTCGAAAGGGGAGCAGGGGGACCTGATCCGGTTGATCCAGGCCTATACCGAACAGGAAGAAGCCCTGCTGATCGTTTCCTCGATCATCTCGAAAATGCAGCAGCGCGGTGCGCAATATGCCGATTTCGCCATCCTCTACCGGACCAATTCACAGTCCCGCGCCCTGGAGGAAGCGCTCCGGAAGCGAAACCTGCCCTACATGATCTATTCCGGCCACTCCTTCTTCGAGCGGGCGGAGGTCAAGGACATGATGGCCTATTTCAAACTGGCGGTGAATCCGGCTGATGACGAGTCGTTCCGCCGGGCCGTGGGCAAGCCGGCCCGCGGGATCGGCGATACCTCCCTGCAGGCGCTGGATGCCGCGGCCAAGGCGGCGGGCGTCCCCCTGCTGGCGGCGATCTCCCTGGAAGGTCTGGACCGGTTCGGCCTGAAGGCGGCCGCCGTGACCCGGCTGAAGGCCTTCTCCGACATGATCCTGAAATTCAACGCCCAGCTGGCGTCTACGGACGCCTATGCCGTCGCCGCAGGCCTGTCGGATGCCAGCGGACTGTACCGATCCTACAAGGAAGATACCTCCATCGAGAGCCAGTCCCGGGCCGGGAATATCGAGGAACTGGTCAACAGCGTCAAGGCTTTCGTGGAGGACCGCCACAATGCGGCCATCGAGGAAATGATGGCCGAAGGCAGCTTGTCGGACGGCTCCGAAATCGCTGAGACGGACCTTCCCGTGGTGACGCTCGGCGAGTATCTCGAGGACATCTCGCTGCTCAGCGCCGTCGACGTCGATGACGACGAGACCAACAACAAGATCGCGCTGATGACGGTCCACTCGGCCAAAGGCCTTGAGTTCCCGTACGTCTATGTGGCCGGCATGGAGGAGAACCTCTTCCCCTCGGGCGGCCTGCTGGCCTCGCCGACCGATATCGAGGAAGAGCGGAGGCTGTTCTATGTCGCGCTGACCCGGGCCAAGGTGGCCGTGGAACTGAGTTTCGCCCAGACCCGCATGCGCAATGGCAAGCATGAGTCCAATGCGCCCAGCCGGTTCATCCGTGAGATAGACCGGAAATACCTGCAGAACCCGCTTTCGAGCGAGGATTTCCGGGCCCGCAGTACCGAGGACCGGGAGGATTCTTCCCGTTTCGGCGGTTTCGGCTCACGCTTCAATCCGCGCGGCGGTTCGCCCGGATATGCATATGGCTCTTCCGGCAAGGTTTCCTATACCCCGAAATCCACCGCTCCGAAGGTCTCCGCCCCCAAACCGGTCCCGGCCCGTCCCGCTCCGGTATCGCAGCGGGCGGAGGACCCCGGGTTCATCCCGATGTCGGTCCTGGAAATGACCCCCGGATTACGGATTGAGCACAACCGTTTCGGCCTGGGGACCATTTTGGAAATCACCGGCGATCCGGACAAGCGGATGGCGGTCATCCGCTTCGACAAGTACGGGGAGAAAAAGCTCCTGCTGCAGTGGGCCAAGATCCGCAAGGCGTAAATTTTTTTCTAAAATACTTTGATTTGCAAGAGTTTTGATTATATTTGCAATGAAGTTTTTCATAGTTTAAGTTTAGGTTAAGTAGCGGGGCGGACGCAGGGATGCGTTCGTCTCGTTTTTTTATTCTTTTCAATCGGCCGGTTCGACCTATCGACTGAAAAATTAATCAAAAGGTCCTTTCATTTTCTTTTAGCCCTGTCCCGGAGCAACCGGAAAAGTTGCTCGGAAAATTAATTTCTGTTTCTTTGCCGCTTCTTGGGAGGGGCAAAGTATCTTGGCACAAAAATGTGTGCCATGAAAAAAATTGCTTTCCTGCCGGCGGCCCTGATCGCCGCCGCCCTGTTCTCTTCTTGTGAAGAGCTGTTCCCGTCCCGCGAGCCGGGAACCCTTTCCATCCACTTTGCCAACCGTCCGGTCACCAAGGCCGCGGACCTTCCTGATTCCAGCCGGTTCATCCTGCAGGTGACCGGCTCCGGAGGGAAGTCGGTCTACGAGGGAACCTTCGGCGACTGCCTGGACCCGCTGCCCGTCGATCCCGGCACCTATCATGTGTCGGTTCGTTCCCGGGATTTTACCGCACCCGCTTTCGACCAGCCGCTGTACGGAGACGTACAGGAAGCCGTGGTCTCTTCCGGCTCGACCGTCGACGTGGCCCTGGTCTGTCATCAGCTGAATGCCGGGATCCGCCTGCGGATCGCTTCGGACTTCTTGGACAATTATCCGAAAGGCCTGTTTTTCGTCCGGTCGGATGACGGCCGCCTGCCCTATGCCTATCGGGAGCAGCGGATCGCCTATTTCAATCCGGGACCGGTCAGCGTGGTCCTGGATGATGACGGGGAACAGAGCGTCCTGTATACGAAGGACTTGGCGGAGAGGGAAATCCTGACCGTCGCGGTTTCTGCGCCCGGACCGGCCTCTTCTTCGTCCGGGAGGATCAGCGTCGCAGTCGATACGAGCCGGACCTGGACGGAGGACCAGTACATCATCGGCTCCGGCACGGTCACGGCCATGGACGGGCGCGACCGGGAGCATGCGATGGATGTGACGACCGCCCGGAGCAAGACCGGAGCCAAGGGCGTCTGGGTCTATGGCTATATCATCGGCAACGCGTCCCCGTTCCTGGGCCTGAGTTCGGAAACCAACCTGGCCATCGCCGGGAAGACTTCCGTCTCCTCAAAAGCGTCCTGCCTGTCTGTGGAATTGAAAAAAGGCAGTATCCGGGATGCACTCAACCTGGTTTCCCATCCCGGCAACCTGGGACGGAAAATCTTTGTGAAAGGGGATATTGCGACCTATTACGGAATCCCCGGGGTCAAGGAGATCTCCGAATGCCATCTTGAATAAAAAATAAGCCGCCCCCGGGGAACCGGGAGCGGCTTGGGGATAAAGGCGTGGATCAATAGCCGAAGATTTCTTCCAGGCTGACGGTCTTGACGGGACCAAGGCTGCGGAGGAAGGCCATGTCCAGGTCGGCAGGGTCGCCGAGGATGCCGTAGACATAGGTCCGTCCGTCCACCCACTGGGCCTTGGTGGCCATGAGGTCGGCGAGGGTCATGCCCGGGACCTGCTCGAAAACGAGCCGGTCGTCCGGTTCGGCGATGCCCAGGTCCTCACAGGCGAGGTAGGCGTTCAGCACGCCGATGCCGGTGGTGCGTCCGGTACGGAGCCGGGACAGGATGGCGGTCTTGGCGATGTCGAAGGCCTTTTCGGATTCCGGCATTTCGCTGATGATCTCGTCGAAAGCCGTGACGGCGGCCTTGAGCTTGTCGTTCTGGGAACCGATCGTGGCCGCGAAGGAATAGCTGTCACCGGCGAAGGCGGGGGCGGAGAGGGAACCGCCGGCGCTGTAAGCCAGGGCCCGGGACTCACGCATTTCCTGGAAGACGATTCCGTTCATGCCGCCGCCGAAATACTCGTTGAAGAGGGTGATGGCCGGCTGGGCTTTCCCGTCGTAGGCTTCGCCCCGGTTGGAGTACTGGATGTAGTTGAACTGGCGGGCGCTGTACGGCGCGATCACCACGGCGGCCTGCGGCGTCTGCAGGCGGGGCTGGCGCGTCTTGGTGACCGGCTCGAGGGCCTCAGGGACCGGATGGACGGCCGCGAGGGTCTGGCAAAGGGCGTCCGCCTCCTGCGGTCCATAGTAGAGGATCCGGTGCTGCTTGCCCACCAGGCCGCGGACCTTGGCGAGCAATTCCTCGGAGGTCAGCGCCTTGAGCTGGTCGTTGGTCAGGGTCGTCTTGCGGATGTACTCGGGCCCATAGGTGATATAGCGGCGCAGGGCTGCGTTGCAGGCGCGCTGGTTGAGCTTGGCATCCGAGCGGTTCTTGAGCGCATCGGCTTTCAGGCTTTCCAGGATCGCATCGTCGCCGACGGCGTTTGCCAGGAGGTCCTCGACGAGGGCGATGGCCTTGTCCAGGTTCTCCCCGAGGCCGTTGAAGGAGATGACGGTCCCGTCGCCGCCCGCACTGGCGCCATACGAGCAGGCCAGGCGGTAGAGTTCGGATGCGATGTCGGCCGCACTGCGCTCCGGCGTGCCGAGGTAGGAGAGGTAATCGAGGGCGAATCCGAGGGCCGGATCGGCGGCGGTGCCCAGGTCAAACCGGTACTGGAGGGTGGCGATGCCGTTCAGGTCGTTCTTCTTGTAGAGGATTTCCAGACCGCGGTCCTGGCGTTTCTCCATGTCGGTGCCGAAATTCACGAAGACCGGCTCGATGGGCTTGGGAACGCTGTTCTGGATATCCTGGAGGAAGGCGCTCTGGAGGTCGCGGTTGGTGACGATCGGCGTGATCTTGGGGGCTTCGATCTTCTGGATGTTCGGATCCTGTCCCAGGTGCTTGTAGGCGATGACATAGCTTTCTGCGCCCAGGTATTTCTGCGCCCAGGCCACGATGTCCTCCTTGGTGATGGCTTCGATCCGCTCCTGCAGGCGGGTATCGTGGGCCCAGTCGTTGCCGCCGATGAAGGAATCGACGAAGAGCATGGCCCGGCTGCGGTTGTTCTGCAGGCTGCGCATCCGGCTCAGTTTCCAGTTGTTGATGGCGGCCTCGACAAGCTTGCCGTCGAAGTCTCCTTCCCGCAGGCGGGCCACTTCGCCCAGCAGCAGGTCACGGACCTCCTTCAGGTCCTGTCCTTCTTTCGGCACTCCGATCAGGAGCATCTCGCCGTAGTCGGTACGGCCATAGGGGAAGGCCTGGACCTCAGCGAGTTTCTGGGCCTGTGCAAGGTCCAGGTCCATCAGGCCTGCCTGGCCGTTATAGAGGATGGCTCCGGCAATCTCCGCGATTTCGCTGTCGGTGTCGGTGGTACCGGGATAGCGCCAGCCGATCATGGCGAATTCGGCGTCGTAACCCAGGACGTGCTTCTCCACGGGAGCCGTGATCGGCTGCTCCGCCTCGTATTGCAGGGCCGGGACGCTGGCCGTGGCCTTCCAGTCGCCGAAGTATTTCTCGATGACCTTGATCATCTCGTCCGGATTGAAATCGCCGGACAGGCAGATCGCGCAGTTGTTCGGGACGTACATGAGCGCTTTCTGGCGCTTGATGGCGGTGATATCCGGATTCTTCAGGTGCTCCTGCGTGCCGATGACGGTCTGGGTGCCGTACGGATGGTGGGGGAAGAGGACGGAGTCGATGGCGACCATCGCTTTCTCCGTGTCGTCGGTCAGCCCCTGGTTGTATTCTTCGTAAACGGCTTCCAGTTCGGTGTGGAAACCACGGACGACCATGTTCTTGAACCGGTCGGACTGGACCTTGGCCCAGTTCTCGACCTGGTTGGCCGGGATGTCTTCCTGATAGCAGGTCACATCGCTGGAGGTGAATGCGTTGGATCCTTCGGAGCCGATCAGGGCCATCATCTTGTCGTATTCATTCGGGATGGCCAGTTTCGAGGCTTCGTAGCTGACCGAGTCGATCTGGTGGTAGATAGCGGCACGTTCGGCCGGATCCGTCTTGGTGCGGTAAACGTCATAAAGGGCCTGGATCTGGTCGAGCATCGGCTTCTCGGCTTCGAAGTCGGTGGTGCCGACGAGCTGGGTGCCCTTGAACATGATGTGCTCGAGGTAGTGGGCGAGACCGGTATTGTCGGCCGGGTCGTTCTTGCCGCCGGAACGGACAGCGATGTAGGTCTGGATGCGCGGGGTCTCCTTGTTGACGGTCATGTAGACTTTCAGGCCGTTGTCCAAGGTGTAGATCTTGGCGTCAAGCGGATCGCCGGCAACGGTCTGGTACCGGTTGCAGGCGGTGGCGAGCAGGGCGGTGGCCACTGCGGCGAAAAGAAGGATTCTCTTCATGTTTCAGGAAAATTTGACGGTAAAGATAGAAAAGAATCTTTACAATCTGAAAAAACCGTATTGGTAATGCCGGGAATTAACCTTACCTTTGGTTGAGGCATGATTATGAAGCCTTTGACAACAGTATGAAACAACAGATCCTTTCCCTCCTTGCCGGCTTCGCCGCCCTGGCCTGTGCGGCCGCGCCTGCCGGCAACATCCGGTTTGCTTCACATCCGTCCCTCTCTCCGGACCGGAAGCAGATTTACTTCAGTTACGACGGGGATATCTATTGCGTCCCCTCCGCCGGCGGCCAGGCTGCAGCCCTGCTGACCATGCCGGGCGTCCAGGATTCCCCACTTGTCTCCCCGGACGGGAAATGGCTGGCTTTCAGTTCGGATATCCAGGGGAACAACGATGTCTACGTCGTATCCCTGGCCGGAGGCGCGGCGGTACAGCTGACCTTCCATGAGGCTCCGGACGTACCGGTCGGCTGGTCGGCTGATTCCCGGTACATTTATTTTGAATCGACCCGCGCCAGTGCCCGCAAGACGACCTTCCGGGTCGCGGTCGGCGGCGGCACGCCGCAACAGATGTTCGACGGTTTCTTCAACACGGTGGTCAACCTGACGGAGAATCCGGCGACCGGGGAATTCCTTTTCAACGAATCCATGGAGAGCATCAGTTTCCCGACCCGCAAACGCTATGTCGGCGACCACAATCCCAATATCAAGTCCTGGAATCCCCGGACCAAGACCTACAGCGAACTGACCGACTACATCGGGAAAGACCAGTGGCCCATGGCGGACCGCGGCGGCACCATCTATTATGTCAGTGACGAGGCTAACAAGGAATCCAACATCGTCAAGTATGTGAAAGGCGGCAAGCCGGTGCAGCTCACGGCCTTCGACCGTTCCGTCCAGTATCCGTCGATCGCCTTCGGCGGCAGCGCCATCGTGTTCCTCAAGGATTACGAAATCCATGTCCTGGACCTACCCGGGGGCACGGTCCGCGTGCCGCAGATTTCCGTGGCGTCCGGCAGCGTGGAGGTGCGCCGCTCCTTCACCGAGCAGACCCCGACCGCCGCGGACGTATCGCCGGACGGAAAGAAATTCGCCCTGGTGATCCGCGGCGGACTGTATGTCTCCGACACCAAGTGCAAGTTCCTGCAGCGGCTTGCCACCCCCGCCGATGAGCGGGTCAGCGAAGTGGTCTGGGGCGATGACAGCAAGACCCTTTATTACATACGGACGGAAAAAGGCTGGACGAA
Source organism: Bacteroidales bacterium (assembly GCA_017483985.1). The sequence continues at coordinate 8,227 of JAFUUB010000059.1, forward strand.
CTTGTACCGGATCCCGGCGGACGGCTCTGCCGGCGAGACGGCGGTCTTCGTCTCCGAGAACAATTCCAAGAACCTGACGGCCAACGCCAAACGCACCAAGCTCGCCTTCATGGACGGCAGCCGCGCCGTCATGCTCCATGACCTGAAGACCGGGGCGGTTACCCAGGTGGCCGAAGCCGAGTTCTGGTCGTTCCAGGGCTACGACCTGTCGTTCTCCTTCGACGACCGCTACCTGGCCTTCGATGCGATGCACCTGTTCGAACCGGACGTTTTCCTGTACGACCTGAAAGAAGGGAAACTGACCAATCTCACGCATTCCGCGGCCGTGGAGCACGGCGCCGTCTTCTCCCCGGACGGCCGGAACCTGTATCTGCTGGCCAATCCCACTTCCGCTTCCTTCCCGAAGGGGACGCGGGCGTCGCTGTACAAGCTCCCGCTCCGCAAATACGACGCGCCTTTCAAGTCCGCGACCGTCGAGGATCTTTTCAAGGACAAGAAGGACGCTCCCGCCAAGGACTCTTCCGTGGTGATCGACTTTGCGGACATCCATGAGCGGATGACCCGCGTCGAGCGGGACGGCAGCCAGAGCGGCCTCTATGTCTATTCGACGAAAGGGAAGGATTACCTGCTGTACCGTTCCTACGGCTCGGGACCGGGCGGAACCTTTGCGCTCGAGATCTCGGATCCCGAGGCCAAGCCCAAGCAGATCAAGGATCTGAGCGGCGGCTCCTTTTTCAGCTGCAAGGACGCCCTGTACTGCCTGTCCTCCGGCGCCGTCTACAAGGTGGACCCGGGAGCCGGCTCTGCCGTCAAGACGGCCGTGTCGAAGGATGTGGAGGTCGTCCTGGGAGACGAGTTCAGCCAGATGTTCCATGAGGCCTGGGCCGTGCTGGAGCAGAATTACTACGACGTCAACTTCCACGGGACGGACTGGCGCGCCGACCGGGATTACTATGCTTCCTTCCTGCCGTATGTCCGTACCCGGGCCAACCTGCGGACGCTTATGACGGACCTGCTGGGAGAACTGAATTCCTCGCACATGGGCTTCACGTCCAATGGCTCGGAAGAAAAGCAGGAAACGCGGATCCGGACCTATGGGACCGGTATCGTCTTCGACAACGCCGCCCCTTACAAGGTGTCGGGGATCCTGGCCGGATCGCCGGCGGACAAGTACGGGATCGATGTGCGCAGCGGCGACCGCCTGGTGGCCGTCGACGGCCGGCGCATCGATGAGCGGCAGAACCGGGAACGCTACTTCTCCGGAGCCGTCGCGCGGGATGAACTGCGGCTGACGTTCAGCCGGGGTGGGAAGGAATTCGATGTCAAGGTCCATCCCGCTTCGTTCTCCGCGGTCAAGACGCTTGCCTACAAGGAGTGGGAGACGCAGCGCGCCGACAGGGTCTCGGCACGGACCGGCGGGAAGGTCGGATACATCCACATGCGGGCGATGGGCGCCGAGGACCTGGATTCCTTCCTGCTGAAGATGCATACCGAGGTGTATGACAAGGATGCCCTGATCCTGGACCTGCGCTACAACAACGGCGGCAACGTCCACAAGGAAGTCATCGATTTCCTCCGCGGACAGGCCCATTTCGAATGGTCCTACCGGGATTTCCCGAAGACGAGCCATCCGAATGTCGCCCCGGCCGGCAAGCCGATCGTCGTCCTTGTCAATGAGCACAGCCTCTCGGATGCGGAGGTGACGTCCAACGGCATCCAGACCCTGGGCATCGCCAAACTGGTCGGAACGGAGACCTACCGGTGGATCATCTTCACCTCTTCGGTCCGCCTGCTGGACGGATCCACGGTCCGGATGCCCGCCTGGGGCTGCTACAGCGTCGTGACCGGGAAGGACCTGGAGAATACCGGCGTCAAGCCGGATATCTATGTGAAGAACACGTTCAAGGACCGTCTGGAAGGGAAGGATCCCCAGCTGGATGCGGCCATCGCCGAGGTCCTGTCCCAACTGGGGAACGGCCTAAATCGGTAAAGTCCGAAAAAGTGCCGTATCTTCTCCATGAATTTCTTATCTTTGTGTCCGGATTATATTCTCTGTTATGGAAGCCATCGTAAAAACTGATTTCTCCTTCCCCGGCCAGCGGGGCAAATACACTGGCAAAGTCCGCGATGTCTATGACATTGACGGCAAGTACCTGGTCATGGTCGTCTCCGACCGGATTTCCGCCTTCGATGTCGTACTGCCGAAGGGCATCCCGTTCAAGGGACAGGTCCTGAACCGCATCGCCGCCAAGTTCCTGGATGCGACGTCTGATATCCTGCCGAACTGGAAGGTCGCCGTTCCGGATCCGATGGTGACGGTCGGCCTGAAGTGCGAACCGTTCAAGGTCGAGATGGTCATCCGCGGCTACCTTTCGGGACATGCCTGGCGGGAGTACAAGGCCGGCAAGCGCATGATCTGCGGCGTTCCGATGCCGGATGGCATGGTCGAGAACCAGAAGTTCCCGGAGCCGATCATCACCCCGACCACCAAGGCGGCGGAAGGACATGACGAGGACATTTCCAAGGAAGAGATCATCGCCCAGGGCATCGTCTCCCGGGAAGATTACGAGCAGCTCGAGGCCTACACCCGGGCGATCTTCCAGCGCGGCACCGAGATCGCGGCGAAGATGGGGCTGATTCTGGTCGATACGAAATACGAATTCGGCAAGCGGGATGGCCAAATCATCCTGATGGATGAGATCCACACCCCGGATTCCTCCCGCTATTTCTATTCGGACGGCTATGCCGAGCGCCTGGCCGCCGGCGAGCACCAGAAGCAGCTTTCGAAGGAGTTTGTGCGCGAGTGGCTGATGGCCAACGGTTTCCAGGGACAGGAAGGCCAGCAGGTCCCGGAAATGACGCCGGAGGTCGTGGCGGGAATTACCGACCGCTATATCGAGTTGTATGAGAATATCACCGGCGAGAAGTTTGAGCGTGTCGATTATGATGTCGAGACGATCGAGGCCCATGTGCGGGCGTGCCTGGCACAGCTGAAATAGAAATCCGGGATCGGAAATAAAAAAAGGATTGGCTCTGACTGAGTCAATCCTTTTTTGTTGAGCGGAATGCGAGGTTCGAACTCGTGACCTGCGGCTTGGGAAGCCGCCGCTCTACCAACTGAGCTAATTCCGCTTTTACTTCGTAAAATCGGGTTTCTTGGCTGCGCCTCGGAAGAGTAAACAAGTTTTCTCTTCGCTCGGCTTGCACAAGAATTCCGCATTCTCTTCGGGTTTCTTGGCTGCGCCTCAGAAGAGTAAACAAGTTTTCTCTTCGCTCGGCTTGCGCGAAAAATCCGCTTTTACTTCGTTTGGATTACAAAGATACGAAAAGTTTTGGATTCTGAACAAAAAATTGGCATCTCTTTCTTTTTTCCTATCTTTGCGTAAAACAAACGCAAGCGACGATGCCTTATACTTATGAATATCCCCATCCGTCCGTCACGACGGACTGTGTCATTTTCGGATACGATGTCCGGGAAGGTCTTTCCATACTGCTGGTCCAACGCGGCATCGAGCCGTACAAAGGCCGCTGGGCTTTTCCGGGCGGATTCCTGAAAATGGATGAGGATGCGCCGACCGGCGCCCTGCGGGAGTTGCAGGAGGAAACCGGCCTGGCCTCTGCCCATATCGAGCAGCTCGGAGCTTTTTCGCAGGTGGACCGGGATCCCCGCGAACGGGTCATCACGATCGGTTTCTATGCCCTGGTCCGCAAGGCCGATGTCCGGGGCGGCGACGATGCCGCGGACGCCCGATGGTTCCCGGTATCCCAGGTCCCGCCCCTGGCCTTCGACCATGACCACATCCTTCGCGTGGCGCTGCAGCGGCTCCGGGAACAGATCCATTTCCAACCCGTCGGCTTCGAACTGCTGCCGGAAGTCTTTACCATGCCCCAGCTCCAGGCACTCTATGAAGCCATCCTTGAGACGCATTTTGACCGGCGGAATTTCGCGGCCAAGATGACCAAACTCGGCATCCTGACGGAAGCCGCCGGCCGGCCTTCCGGCACAGCCAGCCGGATCCCGCAGACCTGGCGGTTCAACGAGGAACGATACAAAGAGATGAAAGCCAAAGGATTCCGCTTGGAATTCTAACCGCGGAACAGGGCGAAGAACTGACCCAGATCCAGGAAATGTCCGGCAAAACGGCCGATCACGACCAGCATGCATTTGATGGCCAGGTAGACCAGGATCAGGTTTTCCGGGTCGTTCCCTTTCATCAGCACTTCTTCCCGGCTCATCTGCCGAAGCAGCGAGGGACGGGTCGGCGTATGGTACAGGCAGGCCAGCCAGATGCCCAGCCAGCCCAGGATCAGCAGCAGGTCACAGACGAACAGGTCGATCCGCGCGGTTGCGAAAGCGGCGCAGAGGACGACCCCGACGGTCAGGACCGGCAGGATGAAGCGGGACCGGCGCAGCCGCAGCAGGCGGATGACGTAGTAGATGGACATCAGCAGGGCAAACTCTCCGACGAATCCGATCATCCCGCCGGCGATCTCGCTGGTCTGCAGGGTCTTAGCCCATAGGAAAAGATAGGTGAGCAGCGCATAGATCCCGGTCAGGACCACCAGGGCGGCATAGAGGGTCAGACGGGTCAGCTGCGGCAGGCGGCCGTATTCCAGGCCGGTCGTCTCGTCGATGCCGGGGTGCTGGATCCGGGTCAGGATGTGGCGGAGGGTCGTTGCCTCGTCCGCCCCCTGCCAGTCAATATACTGGATGGAGGCCAGGTAGAGCGAAACGGCATCGTTGTAGGGGGAACGGTCGAGGCGGACCGGAAGGATCCTTTTCCCGAAAGAAATGGCGGAACTGATCTCGCGCAGCGTCCAGGGGGACGCGTTGGCCGCTTCCGAGGATAGGAAGAGGAAGACATCGCAGGCCTTGATGTTCCGGACGATCCGTTCGGCATAGGTATCCCCGCCTTGCAGTTTCTCCCGGTCGATCCAGTAGGCAATCCCTTCTGCAGACAGGGCGTCGAGCACCTTGTCCACAGGGTTTCCGGGGAGTACATGCCCGGCGGCATCCACCCGGTCTTTCTGCGCGTAACTGATAAATACCATGGTATACAAAGGTAGGAATAAAAAGATTCTGTTGGTGCATTCGGGTGAAAGATTCTATTTATGTGTAAAAATTACACAAAATATTTGCAGATATGGGTAGTCTTCCTTATCTTTGCGTAAAAATTACACAGTATTATGAATCCTTCCTCCAGATTATTTGTTAAAATCGGCCTGATGGCCGTTCTTACTTTGTTGATGCTCATCCCTTTGGCTATGATCAAAAGCCAGATTCAGGACCGGCAGGAAGCGTTGGACGCGAGCGGCGCCGAAGTGGCTGCCAGCTGGGCCGGCGCCCAGGTCTTCGGCGGCCCTGTCCTGAAAATCTACCACGCGGTCCCTTTCGAAGATAAGGGGAAGACCCTGATCGATTATCAGAAAAAAGAGGTCCATCCCGTCCAGCTCCGCTATGATATCGATGCACAAACACAGACGCTGCACCGCTCCATCTATGAGATCATGGTCTACCGTTCGACGGTTCGGCTGTCCGGAAGTTTCCGGATCCCGGAGCAATACCTGGATGACAAGGATTTTTCTGTCGAACTCGAACTCGGCGACCTGCGGGGCATAGAGGGAGATGCCGTCCTGACGCTGGACGGGACGCCGTATCCCTTCGTCGGGAGCGGGGAGGGGACCATCGCCTGTGATGTGACCCCGGATCGCGCCAAGATCAAGGCGGGGGAGTCCATCCCGTTTGAGATGACCTTGAAAATCAAAGGCTCCGAGTCCATCATGATCCATCCCTACGGTGATGCGACGGAGGTGACCGTTACGTCAGACTGTCCCACGCCTTCTTTCGCCGGCGACTTCCTGCCGGATGAACGGACCGTCGATGAGAACGGCTTCAAGGCGCATTGGAGTGTTTCCCGGATCAACCGGGGCGATCCCGCATCGTCCTCGTTCGGGGTCCGGCTCCTCAAGGGGGTCACCCGGTACCAGCAGACGACCCGCAGTGCGAAATACGGCATCCTGATCATCCTGCTGGTCTTCATCGCCGGACTGACCGTGGAATTCCTGACCCGGCGGGAGATCAACCTGGTCCAGTATGTCGTGATCGGATTGTCCCTGGCCTTGTTCTATGCCCTGCTGCTTTCCTTCTCCGAATTCCTGACGTTCGGGAAAGCCTATGTGCTGGCAGCCGGCATGACGACGGCCGCCCTGACGGGGTATTTCCGCGGCATCCTCAAGCATGCCTCGGCCTGGATCCTGGGAGGTCTGGTCGCCGTTGCCTATATCTTGAGTTACATTTTGTTGCAAATGGAGAGCTATGCCTTGATCTCCGGTACGCTCATCCTCTTCGGCATCCTGTGCGCCATCATGTGGTTCACCCGGAACCTGACCCGGCAGGAGGACGGATCGGCGGATCAAGGGATCAGGATCTCGTAGGTCTTCTTGTTCTTGTTGGTAAGCTTGTCTGAACGGAGCCAGAGATTGGCTCCTTTCAGGCGGGCATAGGTCGTTCCGTGGGATTCGGCGAAATCCACCAGGCTCTCGACAGGCCCGGAAACGGTGACGGTCTTGCGGGGGGCGACGTAGGGATAGCGCTCATCCATCGGAACGTCGAAGCCGAACGCGGCCGGATGCTCGAAGAACATCTTCATGGCCAGCAGCCGGAACATGTAGCGGGACGTCTCTTCCGGGAGCCAAAGTTCCAGGGCCGAAGTCTGGCGCTGGTCGTCGAGCCGTCTGCGGATGCCGGCCTGCCCGGCATTGTAACTGGCGGCTACGGTCATCCAGTTCCCGAATTTCGCCAGGGCGTCCTTCAGGAATTGGCAGGCGGCAACCGTTTCTTTTTCAATGTGATATCTTTCATCCACCTCGCTGCTGACTTCCAGCCCGTATTGCTGGGCCGTAGCCTTGGTGAACTGCCACAGGCCGGCGGCTCCGGCCGTGGAGAGGGCCTTCGGATCCAGGTTGCTTTCAATGGCCATCAGGTATTTCAGGTCCTCCGGAATCCCGTATTTCTGCAGGATGGGGCCGACCTGGTCGAAATACCGCCGGGACCGCTTGAGGATCAGGGTGGTATTGGTATGCATATACGTATAGGAAATCAGTTCCCGGTCCATCCGCTCCTTGAAATCGGGACGGTCGAAGCGGATCGTATCTCCGGCGAAAACCATGTAGACGGGTACGACCGGCGCCTGTTTGTGCAGGATTTCAGCGGAATAGGGTTCCTGGGCCAGGGCGGTCAGGGCCAGGAAGGAGAGCGTGAGGGAGAGCAGGATTCTTTTCATGGGGACTCGTTTGTGCGAAGATAACAAAAACCCCGGTGAAATCCATGTCCGGTCGGAGGATTTAGGAACGTTTTAGATTTGCAGATGCGTCGGAATCTTCCTAATTTCGCCCTGCAAGCCGTCCTTTTCCCCAATGCGGACGGATTGCGGACTTGACAAACAGACGTGTTATGATAGAACGGTTCTTGAAACAGGCGCAGTTTGCGTCTTTGGAGGACTTCCGGAAGCATTTCCGGCTCAAGGTCCCCCGCAATTTCAATTTTGCCTACGATGTGATGGATGCCTGGGCCGCCGAGCAGCCGGACAAACCGGCGCTCCTGTGGGCCAACGACAAAGGGCGCAGCACCCAGTATACTTTCGCGGACATCAAGCGGCTTTCCGACCGCGCCGCCTCTTATTTCCGGTTCCTCGGCATCGGGAAGGGGGACATGGTCATGCTCATGCTCAAACGGCGGTATGAGTGGTGGATCTGCATGCTGGCCCTGCACAAGATCGGGGCGATCGCCATCCCGGCGACCCATCTGCTGACCAGCCTGGACATCGTCTACCGAATCGAACGGGCGCGGATCCGGGCCATCGTCTGCGCGGGCGAACCCTACATCCTGAACCACATCATCAAGGCCGTCGACCTGTGCGGCGGTGTCGGCCGGACCGTCCGGACCCTGATCAGCATCGGTCCCGAAGTGCCGGAAGGTTTCCATGATTTCCATGCGGAGTGGCGGTCCGCACCGCCGTTCCACCGCCCGGAGAAAGTCAACACGAACGACGACATCATGCTGATGTATTTCACCAGCGGAACGGCCGGCGAACCCAAGATGGTCATCCATGACTACCGGTATCCGCTCGGGCATCTGGCCACGGGGGCTTTCTGGCACAACCTCGGCCCGGACAGCGTGCACCTGACCATCGCGGACACCGGATGGGCCAAGGCGGCCTGGGGCAAGATGTACGGCCAGTGGCTGGCCGGAGCCACCTTGTTCGTGTATGACCACGACCGTTTCAAGGCAGATGATATCCTATTGAAAATCAACCAGTACCGCGTCACGTCCCTCTGCGCTCCGCCGACGATTTTCCGCTTCCTGATCCAGGAAGACCTGGACCGGTATGACCTTTCTTCCCTGAAATGGCTCTGTACGGCCGGCGAGGCCCTGAACGGGGCCGTCTATGATACGATGCTGCAAAAGACCGGGCTGAAGATCCACGAAGGTTTCGGCCAGACCGAATCGACCCTGCTGCTGGGGACCTTCCCCTGGATGGAACCCAAGCCCGGCAGCATGGGCATTCCGTCTCCGCAATACAAGATTGCCCTGCTCGGACCTGACGGAAAGCGCGTACGCCGCGGCAAGGTGGGGGAGATCTGCATCAAGACGGACGGCGGCGTCCCGCCCGGCCTGTTCCGGGGATACCTGAATGAAGACTTGAAAACCAACGCGGTATGGCACGACGGCTACTACCATACCTGCGACCAGGCGTGGCAGGACGAGGACGGCTATTTCTGGTTCGTGGGGCGTAACGACGACATCATCAAGTCTTCCGGTTACCGGGTCAGCCCGTTCGAGGTGGAAAGCGTGCTGATGATGCATCCTGCCGTGCTGGAATGTGCCGTGACCGGCGTCCCGGATGCGGTCCGCGGTTTCGTCGTCAAGGCCAGCATCATCCTGACCGACGCCTACAAGGCCAAGGCCGGCCCGGCGCTGGCCAAGGAAATCCAGACGTTCGTCAAGTCGACGACCGCTCCTTACAAATATCCGCGTGTCGTGGAATTCGTTGCGGAACTGCCCAAGACCATCAGCGGCAAGATCCGCCGCAACGAGATCCGCCGCAACGAGATCCGCCGGAAGGGTTAGCGGGTCTGGGACAGGTCCCGCAGGAAAGCCTCCTTTTCCGCTTCGCTCCGGATCTGGACCATGTACATCTGGTCTCCCAGGTCGGGGGCGATGGCGGCCGGGATCCGGCCCGTCATGACCATCCGGGATTCGTACCGCTGGAGGATGTCCTCGTGGCTGAGCACGTAGTTCCGTCCGTCCCTGCGCCCGTAATAGACGCACCAGTGGTCGTCCCCGCTTTCCGGAAGCAGGCGTTTGCCGGCCGTGACCATGTCCGCCCAAATCGTGTAGACGTCGGTCGAATGGGCATAGTCCATCATGTCCGGGGTGTATCCGCCCGCAGGCCGCATATTGGTCTCCAGTCCGACGAAATCTCCCTTGACCCCGAGTCCCTTGCGGTCCCGGTCGAGCCGGAAGAACTCGAAATGGACGAAGCGGTTCTTGACGCCGAAGGCCTTGAGGGTGGCGCGGCCGCGCTCGCGGAGTTGCTCCGGAACGGCCGGCAGGACCTCATACGACATGTCCAGCCGCTGGTTGACAACGTCCATCATCGACGGCGGGAAATGGGCGGAGGACTCGAAGAGCGGTCGTCCCCGGCCGTCGCAGATGGCATCATAGGAGTAGATATCGCCGGTAACGAATTCCTCCATGACATAGGGGACGGCGGGCTTGGCGGCAAAGAACGCCTCCAGTTCCGCGGAACCCCCGATCTTGTAGGTCGCCTCCGCACCGACGCCAATTTCCGGCTTGACGATGACCGGGTAACCGGTCTGATCCAGGAAACCCAAGGCTGCCTCCAACGTGGAAACCTTGTGCTGGCGGGCGGTGGGGATGCCGCCCTTGGCATAGTATTTCTTCTGGGCGGCCTTGCTCTTGAATTTTTCGATGCCTTTCAGCTGTACGCCGGTGGTAACATTGAAATCCGTCCGGAGCCGGGCGTCCAGTTCGAGCCAGTACTCGTTGTTGGATTCGATCCAGTCGATCTTTCCGTATTTGTGGGAGAAATAGGCGACAGCCTTGAAGACGGCTTCATAGACTTCAAGGCTGTCGACACGGTAGTATTCGTTCAGGGCCCCTTTCAGCTGGGGCTCCAGGCTGTCATAAGAAGCATCTCCGATGCCGAGCACGGTCACGCCGCGTCGGCGGAGACGGTCGCAGAAGTTCCAGTACGTCTGCGGGAAATTCGGGGAAATAAAGATAAAGTTCATGCCGCAAAAATACGGCCTTCTCCCCGGATTCCCAATAAAAAACGAACTTTTAACGTTTAAATTACATTGACTCTCAGGTATTTCCGGTGCCTAGTCCGCGAATATCATCTCGTCGAAGAGATAGCCGGCGTGGCCGATGTATTCGATGTTGAAGAGCAGGTAGCGGATGTCCAGGGAGATGTTGCGGCAGATTTCCGGATCGTAGACGATGTCACTCATCGTCCCTTCCCAGACGCGGTCGAAGTTGATGCCGATCAGGTTGCCGTCGGCATTGATGACCGGGCTGCCGGAGTTGCCGCCGGAGGTGTGGTTGGTGGCCAGGAAGCAGACCGGCTGGTCGTCGTGGCCGCCTTCGGCATAGATGTCCCGCAGGGTCTGGGGAATGTTGTAGTCGAAAATCTCCGGATTGTCCTTCTGGATGATTCCCTTGAGCGTAGAGACCGGACGGTACCAGGTGGCGTCCGCCGGCTCGTATCCGGCGACTTGGCCGTAGGCGACGCGGAGGGTCAGGTTGGCATCCGGATAGAACGCCTTGTCCGGCTCGAATTCCATCTGGCCCTTCATGTAGTCGCGGTAGGCGAGGTTGATCTCGGTCCCGGTCCGGTTGATGACCGGACGGAGTTCATTGTAATACCACTGGTAGAACGCATCGTAGAGTTTGACAGCCGGATCCTCGGCGACTTTCTCCCGATCCGCAGCCGTCAGGGTGAGAACTATCTCCTTGTCGGTGAAGAGGGTCTTGGCGAAAAGGTCGTCCCGCCATGCTTCGGCAGAGCCATAGGCCTGCATCTGCTCTTTGTAATAGGCCGGCTGGAAGTCCGGGGACAGCTGTTCGCCGAATGCCTTCATCAGCACGGCAAACACTTCTTCGTCAATGGGTTGGTAGTAGTCTTTGAAGAACGATTCGACATATTCGTCTTTGGCGGCTTTGTCATCCAGGCGGGCGCGGACGTTGGACGCCAGCTGGAGCAACTCGGTCGGCCGGGCCGCTTCGGTATAGTACTCGTACGCCCGGTAATAGGGCTCCCGCTCGGCGTACAGGGCTTCCAGTTTCTCGAGCAATCCGTCATAGCGGGTTCCCTTCGCCCACTGCTTGAAACGGGCCTCGTAGGCCTTCTTTTCCGCCACGGTGTTCATTTTGGCGATGCCCTTGGCCTCGCCCTGCCATTTCTTCCAGGCGTTGGACACACTGGCCGCCTTCGAAGAGTATTGGATGCGGACGGCCTGGCTCTGGGCCATGTATTTCTTGATGATGTCCAGCCGCAGGGTGCGCAGGGCGATCTTCTGCGGGTCGGAGACCTCGCCGACATAGCGGACGTCATCGGAAGTGACATATTCCTTGGTACTGCCGGGGCAGCCATAGACGAAGGTGAAGTCGCCGTCTTTCACGCCGGCACGGGAGATCTTGAAGAATTTCTTCGGGCGGTAGGGGACATTCTCGGGACTGTAGTCGGCCGGATTGTTGTCCTTGTCGGCGTAGACCCGGAAAATGGAGAAGTCGCCCGTATGGCGCGGCCACATCCAGTTGTCCGTATCGCCGCCGAACTTGCCGATCGAGGACGGCGGGGCGCCGACCAGGCGGACATCCCGGTAGACCCGGTAGACGAAGAGGAAGTACTGATTGCCGTAATAGAGGGCTTCGACGCTGGCCCGCAGGCCCTTGCCTTCCGCCGTAGCGGCCTTGACCAGGGCGTCGGAGTTCTTCCGGACCAGGGCGGCACGCTCTTCTTCGGTCATCTTGGACTTATAGCCTTTGAGTACGGCGGCCGTGACATCTTCCATTCGCTCCAGGAAGCTGACAGTCAGACCTTTATTGGGAAGTTCCTCGCTTCGGCTCATGGCCCAGAATCCGTCCTTGAGGTAGTCGTGTTCGACGCTGCTGTGCTGCTGGATCTGGCTGTATCCACAGTGGTGGTTGGTGAAGAGCAGCCCCTGGTCGGAAACCAGTTCTCCGGTGCAGCCGGAACCGAACAGGACGACGGCATCCTTGAGGGAGGCCTGGTTGACGCTGTAGACATCTTCGGCGGAGAGTTTGAAACCCTTGGCCTGCATGTCGGCGATGCGCTGGGAGATCAGGGCCGGCAGCCACATGCCTTCGTCCGCCTTGAGCGGACAGGCGGCGACGATGAGCGCCAGCAGGAACAGAAGCTTTCTTTTCATGTTGTCAGTACGGTTGGTTTGGGACGAATATACGGAAATTTTGGGAATGTTCATTTCGAAGTTAGGAAGATAATCGTATATTTGCATAATATAGCATACCTCTTTATGACCATGCCCACGCCAGAAATCCAGTTGACACCCCACGCCGAAACGATCCTGGAGCAGTATCGTGCCCTGGAGCCGTTCCTGGGGAAAATGGCGGATGCCCTCACGGACAAGCTCCATCGGTATTTCGAAGAGGCCGGCCTGGTTCCGGCTGCGTTGGAACACCGCGTGAAGACGGAGGCCTCCCTGGTGGGGAAACTGGAACTGAAAGGGGATAAATACCGGGATATCTATGATATCACGGATCTGATCGGGCTCCGGGTCATCACCTTCTATGCAGACGATGTGGACCGGGTGGCTTCGGTGATGGAGCACCATTTCGGCATCGACTGGGAGAATTCCGTCGACAAGCGGAAGGCCCACGAGACCGACAGTTTCGGCTACCTGTCCCTGCACTATATCTGCCGGGTGCCGAAAAGGCTGTACTACCGGCGGGGCCATCCCGAACTGAACAACCTGCGGTTCGAAGTCCAGATGCGGACGGTCCTGCAGCATGCCTGGGCCAACATGAACCATGACACAGGCTACAAATCCGGGGTGGAAGTGCCGCGGATCTACCTGCGCCAGCTCAGCCGTCTGGCCGGCATCCTGGAACTGGTCGATGACGAATTCGGCCGGCTCCGGACCGAAATCACCGATTACCGCCGCCGGATGCAGTCGCTGGTCGCCTCCGGCCGCCTGGACGAGGTCGCCCTGGACGGGGACACCTTCCGCAGTTACCTGGAGGTTGGTCCGTTCGATGAGTTGAACCACCGGATCGCGGCGGTCAACCAGGCGGAGATCCTGCCCGTCTCGCTGATGCATTTCCTCCCGCTGCTGCAGCGGCTGGATTTCAGGACGCTGGAAGACGTGGATGCCATGATCCGGGACTGCTCCGAGGGGGCCTACCAGCTCGCCCGTTACCAGATCGGACTTTCCGATATCGATATCATCTCCTCTTCCATCGGCCTGCAGAACCTGTGCCTGGTCCATACCCTGAAAAAGGGCGGCGGCGTCCCCGGCGTCCGTTTCGTGCTGGACCAGCTGAACGGTCCCTCGGACAGCAACCTGCCGATGGCGGAGTATCTGGTGTCCCAGGCCCGGGGCCTTCCTTTCATGAACCAATGACGCCATGCCCAACCATCCGATAGATACCTCTTTGCTAGACCGTGCCATCATCTATGCCGTCCGTGCCCATGCCGGGGTGCAGCGGCGGGGGAAAGGATTCCCATACATCGTCCATCCGATGGAAGCGATGGCGATCGTGGCCACGCTGAGCCCCGACCAGGAGCTGCTGGCCGCTGCGGCGCTGCATGATGTTGTCGAAGATACCGAAGTGACCATCGAGGATATCCGGACGGAATTCGGAGACCGCATCGCCGGCTTGGTGGAGGCGGAGAGCGACAAGTTCGTGGAGGGCGTTTCGGAGTCGGACAGCTGGCGCAGCCGCAAACAGGCGGCGATCGACCGGTTGGCGGCGGCGCCCGAAGAGGTCAAGATGGTGGCGATGGGCGACAAACTGTCCAACATGCGGGCCATCGCGCGGGATTACGCCGTGCAGGGGGACCGGCTCTGGGAACTGTTCCATGTAAAGGACCGCGCCTCCCATGAATGGCATTACCGGGGGCTTGCCGACTCGCTCCGGTCCCTGGCCGGGACCCCGGCTTATGAAGAATTCGAACGATTGATAGACCAAGTTTTCGGGAAATGACAGAACCGATCAAGATATCCCTGGATGATTACGTGCTGACCGGTGGCGGATTCAATGGCGAAAGCTATGACCACAAGACCGATCCGGACGTGATGTTGAAGCTTTATTTTCCGGGCAGGATCCGGCAGCCGCTGGACGAGATGCTGATGGCACGGAAGGTGTATGACCTGGGCATCCCGTCGCCGGAGCCGGGCGATTATGTCGTGACCGAAGACGGTCGGTACGGGATCCGCTTCCGCCGCATTCCCGGCAAGGTCTCGTATGCCAGGGCGACGGGGGATCATCCGGAAAAGGTCGGCCAGTATGCCGCGGAGTTCGCGCAGATGTGCCGCCTGCTGCACGGCACGCATGTGGATACGGGCCAGTTTGAAAATGTGAAAGGACGGTATCTGCACCTGTTGGAAGAGAACCCGTTTTTCACCACCGTGGAAAAGGACCGTCTGGCCCGTTTTATCACGGATGCCCCCGATACCGATACGGCCATCCACGGCGACCTGCAGTTCGGCAATGCCATCTTTGCCGGGAACGAGCGGTATTTCATCGACCTGGGAGATTTCTGCTATGGTTACCCGATGTTTGACCTGGGCATGCTGTATCTGTGCTGCAAACTGGATAAGGGACCTTTCCTCGAGGAGACGTTCCATATGACCTCGGAGACGGCGTCGCGGTTCTGGGATGCCTTTGCGCCGGTTTATTTCGGCGCTGACCGTCCGCTCCGGGATATCGAAAAGGAAATCCGGCCTTATGCTGGGTTGAAAGCGCTGATCATTGAACGGGATGCCCATGAACCCAGGCCGGAATTCCATGCGGTTTTGCAAGAAGTATTGAGATAGAGATTCCATGATGAAGATATCCAAAGCATTGCGTCGTCTCCATGTCCGGGAAGGGGTTGCGCTGATTCTGGTAGCGGCCATCCTCCTGGAGTCGATCGCCCTGGTGCAGTGGTATTTCTCCCGGAAAGGCCTTCTGGAAGAAGCGACGCACCGTGCCCAGAGCGAGTTGGAGGTGAACCAGCTCGAGATTGAAAAAATAACGGGTTCGGTTGAGACGGTCGCGCGGAACACCGCGTGGACGCTGGAGTTTGGGCTGGAACATCCGGATATGGTCTGGGGCATCCTGCACCGGCTGATGGAAAACAATCCCGATGTCAAGGATGTGGCCGTCGCCTATGTGGCGGACTATTTCCCTTCGGAAGGCCGCTGGTATGAACCGTTGCTGGCGCGTCGGTCCGACGGTACGGTCGAGGAAATGGTCCTGGGATCGGAAAGCCACGACTATCTTGGCAGAGATTGGTTTACCGTCCCCCTGCAGAGCGACAAGGGTTCTTGGAGTGAACCTTATTTTGATGAGAGCGGCGGCAAAACCATGGTCGTTACCTATTCTGAACCCTTGCATGACGGAACGGGAAAGCCGGTCGCGGTCCTTGCCATCGACCTGGCCCTGGACTGGCTGACGGACCTCGTGGAGGGGATCAATGTTTATCCGAATGCGTACAGTACCTTGACCAGCCGGAGCGGGGAAGTCCTTGCCTGTCCCGCCGAGACCCTGACCATTGGAAAGGCCCTTCGCTATGAGACGCCTCTGGACAGGACCGGTTGGAAACTGTCCGTGGTGATTCCGGAAGAGGATATCTATGGCGGAATCCGGAAGGTCGGGCTGATCGTCACGGTTCTGCAACTGCTCGGCCTGCTGATCCTGGGACTGATCGTCCAGCATTCCGCCCGGGAGCAGGCCAAACTGGAGGCGGTCGAGGCCGGCAAGGAACGGATTGAGAACGAATTGATGATCGCCAGCCGTATCCAGCGGTCGATGCTGCCGAAAGTCTTCCCGCCTTTCCCGGAACGATCGGATGTCGACCTGTATGCCGCCTTGCTGCCGGCTAAGGAAGTCGGCGGCGATTTCTATGACTTTTTCATCCGCGATGAGCGCCTGTTCTTCTGTATCGGTGATGTGAGCGGAAAGGGCGTTCCTGCCGCATTGGTCATGGCGATGACCCGCAGCCTGTTCCGGACGGTTTCCAATCATGAAAAGAGCCCTGCCCGGATCGTCACCATCATGAACGAAAGCATGACGGACATGAACGAAAGCAATATGTTCGTCACCTTCTTCTGCGGCGTCCTGAACCTGACCTCCGGCCATTTGCGCTATTGCAATGCCGGCCATAACGCCCCGGTGCTGCTGACCAACGTCATCGAACCCCTTCCGGTCGAGCCGAACCTTCCGCTCGGCATCCTGGCCGGTATGGCCTTCAAGGAGCAGGAACGGGATCTCTCCTATGACGATGCCCTTTTCCTGTATACGGACGGCATCACGGAGGCGGAGAATGAAAAGAAAGATTTTTTCGGCGAACACCGGATGCAGGAGGCCCTCCGGAAACGGGGCAGTGCCAAAGAGCATCTGGAGAATGTCGGAAAGGCCGTCCGGCACTTTGTCGGCGGCAATGAGGCCAATGATGACCGAACCATGCTATTCCTCCATTATATGAACAAGATTCTCCCTGACGCTTCCGAGCGTCACCTTGTCCTGCACAACGATATCCAGCAGATTCCGCAGCTGGCCGACTTCGTCGGAATCATTGCGGAGGAAATGGGACTGGAGCAGAGTCTGGCCATGGGCCTGAACCTGGCATTGGAAGAAGCCGTGACCAATGTCATCCTGTATGCCTATCCTCCGGGCTCTGACGGACTGGTCGACATTGAGGCGATCATGCGGGCCAAATCGTTGGAATTCATCATATCGGACAGTGGTATACCTTTTGATCCCACGCAGGCGCCGATGGCGGATGTGACCCTGAACGTCGCTGAACGTCCGATCGGGGGACTCGGCATTTATCTGGTCCGCAGTATCATGGATTCGGTAAAATACGAGCGGAAAGACGGACAGAATTTCTTGTCGATGACGAAAAATATTTAAATTTGCGATATGAAAGTTACGATCAACAAAGAGGAGAAGGCTACGGTTGTGGTTTTGACCGGCCGTCTGGATACGCCTTCTGCGCAGGAAGTCAGCAAAGCAATGGAACCCGTCGTAGCCGATGCTTCGGGAACCATCATCCTGGACTGCTCGGGCTTGGAGTATATTTCCAGTTCCGGTCTCCGGATTTTCCTGACGGTCCGAAAGGCCGCCGCCGTCCAGGGCGGAAAGGTGATTGTGAAGGGTATCAACAGCGATATCCGCAATGTCTTCATGATGACCGGTTTCCTGAACCTGTTCGAGATCGAGGCCTAGGAGCATGCTGTCGGATCAACTGCTGCTGTTGGCATCGCTGCTGGTCTTTGCCGCTGTGCTGATCACCAAGGTCGGCGCCCGGCTGGGGGCACCGTCCCTGCTGCTGTTCCTGATCTTGGGAATGGTGGCCGGGGCCGACGGCCTGGGTCTGGAGTTCGGCCGGTATGAGATTGCCGAGTCAATCGGGCATTTTGCCATGACGGTCATCTTGTTTGCCGGCGGTCTGGAGACCTCCCTGTCCGAGACCAAGCCCGTGATCCGGCAAGGCGTCCTGCTGTCAACGGTCGGCATCATCCTGACGACCGCCTTCACCGGCATCTTCATCTATCTGACGGTCGGGAATTCCATCGGCGGTGTCGCCCTGACGTTCCTGGGCAGCCTGATGATCGCGGCGATCATGTCTTCGACGGACTCCGCGTCCGTGTTCTCCATCCTCCGCGGCAAGAACCTGAACCTGCGCGAGAACCTGGGCCCGATGCTGGAATTGGAATCCGGTAGCAATGACCCGATGGCTTTCGTGTTGACCATCATCCTGGTCGGGGTCTTTTCGACGGATGTGCAGATCGGGTCGGGAGCCCTTCTGCTGAAGGGTGCCGGCATCCTGATGGTGCAGCTGGTCGTGGGACTTGCGATCGGCCTGCTGGTGGGCTATCTGTCCAAGTGGGTACTGGAGAAGGTGGACCTGGAGAATGTGTCCCTGTATGCCATCATGGTCTTCAGTATCGGCTTCCTGGCCAATGCCCTGGCTTCGATCCTGCATGGAAACGGACTGCTCTCCCTGTACATCGCGGCCGTGATCATCGGAAACCAGGTCCAGTTGAAACATCGCCGTGACGTCCTGAAATTCTCGGATGCGATGACCTGGGTGATGCAGCTGATGATGTTCTTGATGCTGGGCCTGCTGGCGCGTCCTTCCCACATGCTGCGCATCCTGGGACCGGCCCTGCTGATCGGTCTGTTCATGCTTTTCATTGCCCGTCCGATGGCGGTCTACCTGACCCTCCTGCCGTTCCGGAAGATGAGTTTCCGGGCCAAGACCTTCGTGTCGTGGGTCGGCCTGAAGGGCGCCGGTCCGATCCTGTTCGCCTTGACACCGGTCGTCGCCGGCCTGGAAGGTGCGACCGACATCTTCAATATCGTGTTCGTCATCTCCCTGCTGTCCCTGATCCTCCAGGGCTTCTCCCTTCCGATCGTAGCCCGCTGGCTGAAGCTCAGTTACGATGCGGATCCGCAGGTCGAGACCTTCGGCATGGAGATTCCTGAGGAAATGGGCATGCTGCGGGACCATACCGTCCTGGAAGAGGAACTGGGGGATGGGAAGACCCTCCGCGACCTGCATCTGCCCCATGGTATCCGGGTTATGATGGTCCGGCGCGGGGAACGGTTCCTGGTGCCCCACGGAAGCATGGAACTGCTTCCGGGCGACCACCTGATGATCATCCTGGGAGAGAGTGACGATTAACGGCCCTCAAGTGAAGAAATGAGTTCCGAAACAGCCTGCTGCAGATTGTGGCGGGCTGTTTCCGTACGGAGGGCTTCCTGCAGCGGCAGGCTCCGCGGAGTCGCTTCGGCCAGATAACGGAATCCCGCTTGGGAAAGGGCGCCCCGGTCCTCGATCCGTCCGGAAACGAGGGCGACCGGGATGCTTTTTGCTTTTTTCAGTACGGCCTGGGGAACTTTCCCGGCCAGGGTCTGGCTGTCAGACTTTCCCTCTCCGGTGACAATCAGGTCACATCCTTCGCAGGCCCTGTCAAATCCACTGAATGCCATGACCGTATCCGCTCCGGGAACGAGCCGTGCGCCCAGGCAGGCGAGCATCGCTCCGCCCAGTCCGCCGGCAGCCCCGGCACCGGGCACATCCGTAATGTCGATGCCTGTTTCCTGCCGGATCCGGCCGGCCTGCCGGACCATCCGCTCTTCCAGTTGTTCGACCTGGACCGGGGTCGCTCCCTTCTGGGGACCGAAGACCCGGGCCGCTCCCAGGGGGCCGACAAAGGGCGTATCCACGTCGCAGAGCACTTCGATGTTCGCCCCGGCCGCCCGTTCAGCCAGGCCGGGAACGGAAAGCATACCTTCGCCGCCATCACAGGTGGCCGATCCGCCCAGGCCGACGAGGATGCGCCGGCAGCCTTGTTCCAGGGCGGCCAGCAGCAGTTCTCCCACACCCCGGGTCGTGGTCAGCAGGGGATTGCGGCGCTCCGGCGGGACCAGCGACAGCCCGCAGGCAGCCGCCACTTCGAGGATCGCCACGTCGCCGGCTACCCCGTAAAAGGCTTCCACCGGCTGTCCAAGGGGGCCCGTAACGGTTCGGGAAAGCCGTTTGCCACCCAGGGCACGGGTCAGGACGGAAACCGTGCCTTCCCCGCCGTCGGCCAGCGGCATCTCCAGGGTTTCCCAGTCCGGGCGGACCTGTCGGACCGCATCCGCCATGGCCGCCGCCACGCAGGCTGCGTCCATGCATTCTTTGTAGGAATCCGGAGCGAGGAGGATCCGCATCTTATTTTTCCCGTACTTGTTTGCCGGTCATATGCTTGATGGTCAGTTCGAGCACTTCGGCGTGGGGCGCGTTCCGTCGCATGTCGTCTTCCATGTCATAGGAATCCGGGAAATACTTCTTTCCCAGCTGGCGGAGACGGAAGGTGTGCTCGATGCCGTTGTCCACGATATGGATCCGGCCGAAGCAGATGACGCTCTTGACGTGGTACCACCAGTCACCGGGCTCCCGGACGGTTTCGTCCAGGACGGTGAAACAGGCTTTGTCGCAGGCGCGGATGGCATCCACCTTGTGTCCGTCCTTGGCACAGTGGAAATAGATCTTTCCTCCGTCATGGACGAAGTTGATGGGCACCGTGTAGGGATAGCCGCCGTCGCCGATGACGGACAGGAACCCCCGGTATGCCGCGTCCAGGATGCGGACGCATTCTTCCTGCGGCAACTGCTGCTTGAACCGGCGCATCGGCCGGAACTCCATGGCGGCTTCTTCCATCTTACCTTGGGTGATCAGCGTTTGTCGATGATCTGCGCATTCGGATACTGAGACGGGTCAAACGTGACGTCCTTCTCGGTGACATTCAGGGCGAAATCGCGCAGGATGACGGAAACGATGCCCTTCCCGGCCTTGAGGCTGACGGGCAGGTAGGTGTCCTTGGCAACGACCAGGTCCATGGTCCTGGGATCGTCCTTGACGGTATTGTCCTTGGATTTGGTGCAGCGGAACTCCCAGGTTTTCGCGGTTTCCTTTCTCAATTTGACATCGTAGCCCTTGGTGACGCTGTCCAGCATCTTCGCGTTATCTTCCGCATCGGATGTCTCCCCGGGTTTGGCATTCTCGATGGTGATCGTGTTTTTCCCGGAGTCGTACTCCCAGCTCGTCATCCCGTCAGACCAGTTGATGAATTGGGTGCCGTCCTTCACCATGGTCATCTTGTATTTATCTCCGTGGGAATAAACCGTGGTGGCGATGGAGCCGAGCAGGCTGACCTTGATTTCCATGACCATGGAGAATCCTTCCGCTTCAAAACGGTCCGTCTCCCGGTCCATCCGGGCGATGATTTCTTCCGGGGTCTGGGCGAAAAGCGCCGTCGAAGCCAGCAGGGCAGTAAGCAGAAGCGAGACAATCTTTTTCATAGTGAGGTGATTATTCGGGGTTGATATATTGGAGGATGAGATCGACGGCCTGGTCTTCGGACAGGTTGTCCATGTTGAGGACCAGGTCATAATTCCTCAGGTCATAGCGGCTGACACGGGCGAACCGTTTGACGAAATGCTCGCGACCTTCATCCACCTTTTCGATGATTTGCAGGGCCTCCTCTTCGGAAACGCCCTGTTTCTGCACGATCCGCTCCACGCGGTGTTCCCTGGAAGCATGGATGAAGATGTCCAGTTTGTTCGGCTCGTCCTTCAGGACGAAGAAAGCGGAGCGTCCGGCAATGACGCACGGACCTTCCTGCGCGAAAGCGGTCAGGATCTCCCGCTCGCACCGGAAGATGTCTTCCGTGGTGGTGACCAGGTATTCGGCGGGGGACGGTCCCAGCAGGGTTTCCTGGGACGGCGCCGCCTTTACGAAAGCGGCGAACTCGCTGAACCAGTTGGATTTTTTGCCCTTGATCCGCTCAATCTCGCCGGCACTCAGGTTGAAGCGGCGGATGAGTTCTCCGATGAGTTGCTTGTCCAGGAACCGGACCTGCAGTTTTTCAGCGAGTTTCCGCCCGATCGAGCGTCCGCCGGAGCCGACTTCCCGGCTGATGGTGATGACGAATTTTTCGTGGGTATTCATGGTAATGGTCTTTACTTCGCATGCGCAAGGGCTGTGCTGGTAACAAAGGTATCATTTTTATTTTGAAAACCGGAGCGTAACACCGATATTTAATGCCACGATTTGAAGAATGGCAGATAATCGGAACAACCGTGTATTGTGGATCCTCCATACGGCCGTTTTCCTGGCCGGATGGACAGGCATCTTCGGCCGTCTGATTTCGCTGGCCGGCCTTCCGCTGGTTTGGTACAGGATCCTGGTCAGCGTCGTCGTGCTGGCCCTGGTGCTGGCCGCCATGGGACGGCTCCACCGGGTCGGGGGAAAAGCCCTCCTGAAGATCGCGGGATGCGGCGTCCTCCTCGCAACGCACTGGGTGGCTTTCTTCGCCAGCATCCAGGCTTCCAACGTCTCCATCGGCGTTGCCTGCGTGGCGACCTCCTGTTTTTTCACAACCCTCTTCCATCCGCTCATCAACCGCAAACGCATCAGTTGGACCGAGGTCCTGATCAGTTTCATCGCCATCGCGGGTGTCCTTCTGATATTCAGCCTGGATGTGCGCTACCGGCTTGGAATCGCCCTGGGGCTCCTCTGTGCCGCCCTCTATTCCATCTTCTCCATCCTCAATATCAACGTCGCCCGGGAGACCGGGGAGGACAGTGCCACCATGCTGCTCTACGAGCTGGCCGGGGGCGTCCTTTTCCTTACCTTGTGCATGCCCTTGTATGCACACCTCTTCCCGGCAGAGCCGGTCGTCCCTTCAAAGGCCGACTATCTCTGGCTGCTGCTTCTGGGGTCCATCTTCACGGTCCTTCCCTTCCTGTTCCAGCTCCAGGCCCTGCGCAGCCTGTCGGCCTTCACCGTGAACCTGGCCTACAACCTGGAACCCGTGTACAGCATCGCCATCGCCGCCGTACTCTTCGGCGAACTGCGGGAGGTGAACTTCTCCTTCTGGCTCGGAATCGGCCTCATCGTCATCTCCGTCCTGATCCAGACCTGGCGGGTCCGGCGCGGAACGGTTTTCATGGAAAATGTATAATTCTAACAACCCATAATTATGAGAATAGACAGATTTGATATTCAGGGAAAGGAAAACCTTTCCATCATGACGGACGCCATCATCGTGGTCGATAAGGAAACCGGCGTGAACTACCTTTTTGTCTGCCGCGGCTACGGCGGCGGCCTCACTCCGCTGCTTGACGCCGACGGCAAGCCCATCATTACCAAAGACGGTTACCGGAAATGAAATCGCTGGTTGTCATTGACGCCTGCGTCCGGCAATCGGAGTCCCGTACGCTGCGCATCGCAGAGCCGCTGGTCGACGCACTTTCCCGGCGCTACACCGTCACCCGCTTCCGCCTTCCCGAAATGGACATCGTCCCGCTGACGCCCGGCCTTTATGCCGGACGCGGGAACGGCGAGATTCCCTCCTGGGCCGCAGAGGCGGCCAGGGCCATCGCGGATGCCGACCGGATCCTGATTGCGGCGCCTTTCTGGGACATGAGTTTCCCTGCCGTGCTCAAGTGCTTCTTCGAGCAGACCTCGCTCTTCGACATCACCTTCACCGACAACGGCAAGACCTGCGTCGGCCTCTGCAAGGCTCCCAAGGTCCTCTACATCACCACACGAGGCATGGACATCGCAACCGGCAGCGACCTGGAACAGGCCACACCCTATCTCAAGGCGCTCAGCCGCCTGTGGAACCTGGGCGAACTGACGACCCTCTCCGCACAGAACATGGACTACAGCACCGCGGAAGAAATCGAAGCCCGGATCGCCGCCGCCGTCTCCGAAGGCCTGACGCTGGCCCAGACGTGGTAACGCTGCATCGCACCTCCTGAAAACGACAGCGAGACAAGCGGTTTTCTCCGTTTGTCTCGCTGTAAATCAGTATTTTAAGAGTAGTTTTTTCTCTTAGTACTCCTCATTAAAGATTGAAAACAGCCCTATTAATACTTTTATTATCAATAAGGTAGATTGTGTTCAAAAACTCAGGGAAGTCTTAGGGAAGAGGACGCCCAGGGATTCCAATAGTGACGAATCGGTACCGCCATTCAGATCCTGGGCTTTTGGATAACCCGGATAATCAGGGAAACGAAATACACGATGAGACCGTAGAGGACCGGTATAAGACTGATCTTGATGCCGCCGGCGACAATGTTTTTCGCAACGTCATCATGTGCGGACA
>JAFUUB010000060.1 GCA_017483985.1 Bacteroidales bacterium
ATGTAGGCCTTGACCTGCTCCGCTTCGTCGGGAAAACAGCCCGGGTCGATGAGGACGCCTTCGAGCGTGTCGTCCCACAGCAGGAGGGTCGTCTCCTGGAAAGGGTTGCAGGTGAATTTGCGGATGTTCAGCATGGAGGGTCGAAATTAAACTTTACAAATTTAAAGTTTTTCTCTAAATTTGTGAACCGCATAAAACGACAAGTCCATGCACATCGGTATCGCAGGCAACATCGGCTCCGGCAAGACGACCCTCACCCGCATGCTCAGCGAGCATTACGGGTGGACCCCGAAGTACGAAGCCGTGACCTATAATCCCTACCTGGAAGATTACTACAAGGATATTCCCCGGTGGTCTTTCAACCTGGAAATGTACTTCCTGGAGCAGCGCTTCAAGGATGTGCTGGAGATTGCGCGCAGCAAGGAAACGGTCATTCAGGACCGCACCCTGTTCGAGGGCGTCTACATCTTCGTGGCCAACAACTACGAGATGGGAAACCTCTCCAAACGGGACTTCGACACGTACATGGGCATGTTCAACCTGCTGATGTCGCTGGTCAGCCCGCCGGACCTGCTGATCTACCTGCGGTGCTCGATCCCGCACCTGGTCTCCCAGATCCAGAAGCGCGGCCGCGACTACGAGCAGAGCATCAGCCTGGACTACCTGAAGGGCTTGAACGACCGGTACGAGAAGTTCATTTCGGAGGACTACAAGGGCCATGTCCTGGTCATCGACGCGGACGACCTGGATTTCGAAAACCGCCCCGAGGACTTCGCGCACATCACGGACAAGATTGATGCGGAACTGTTCGGTTTGTTTGGAAACAATTAAAAGTTAACGATATGCATATAGCCATCGCCGGAAATATCGGCAGCGGGAAGACCACGCTGACCAAGATGCTGGCCGCCCATTACGGCTGGACCCCGAAGTTCGAGTCCGTGGATTTCAATCCGTATCTCGCCGATTTCTACGAGGACATGGAGCGCTGGTCCTTCAACCTCCAGATCTATTTCCTCAACAAGCGTTTCAAGGATGTCGTCGAGATCTCCCAGTGCAACGACGTGATCATCCAGGACCGCACCATCTATGAGGACGCCCGCATCTTCGCCCCGAACCTCCATGCCATGGGCCTGATGACCAGCCGCGACTTCGAGAACTACTCCGACCTTTTCGACCTGATGATGTCCCTGGTCCGCAAGCCCGACCTGCTGATCTACCTGCGCAGTTCGATCCCGAACCTGGTCGCCCAGATCCAGAAACGCGGCCGCGAGTACGAGAAGAGCATCCGCATCGATTACCTGACCGGCCTGAACGAGCGGTACGAGAACTGGATCAAGGACTATGACGGCAACCTGCTCATCATCGATGCCGACCGGTACAAATTCGGCAACAAACCGGAAGATTTCCAGGCGGTTACCGACATGATCGACGGCCAGATGTTCGGACTGTTCCCCCAGAAATAACCTGCCTTCCAGGTTTGTAAGATATTTTTAAAACCCGCCCTGCGGGACCCATTTTGAACAATATGAAGAAATACGTATGCAACATCTGCGGGTACGTGTACGACCCGGCAGCCGGCGATCCGGACAGCGGCATCGCCCCTGGAACCGCCTTTGAAGACATCCCCGCCGACTGGGTCTGCCCCCTGTGCGGTGTGGGCAAGGAAGATTTCAGCCCGGAAGAATAATCCCGCGCTGTTGAAAACTCTTTTGATTGAGCGACCGGCCAGCCAGGCCGGCCGCTTTTTTGTTCTCCGTGTGCCATTGCCTCCGAGTGCCATTGCCTCCGAGTGCAGTGCTTTCCGTGCGCTTTCCCCGTTGGGGCCTTTTGCGCACCCTTCGCGCTCTCTGTCGGTTTCCTCTCGGGACCTTTTGCGCACCCTTCGCGCTCTCTGTCGGCTTCCTCTCGGGACCTTTTGCGCACCCTTCGCGCTCTCTGTCGGCTTCCTCTCGGGACCTTTTGCGCGGGTGGTTTTATAACTATTTAATAATCAATCACATTGAGGTGGCTTTGCGCAAGTGGCTCCTCCGAAGGCCCCCCTTTTGCGCAGAGGTTTTCGCAATAAACTGATTATTAGCATATTAGAAAACTCGCTGCGCAAAAGGGGTGTCCTCCTCGTTCAGGAAACCTGCCCGAGGTCCTCTCCGCCCATGAACCTGACGGAGGCACTCAGTTCAGAGGACCTTCTGGAGGAATTCTTCCGGGAGAGAGAGGACCCTGGACAGCTGAGCGGCCCCCGCACCGAATCTGCGGTGCAGGGTGCGGGCCAAGGTGAGCAGATCCTTTCTCTCCAGCAGTTCCGGACGTCCGGCGCCGAATTCCGCTCTGCATAGAATCAGGGCCTTGGCGGCCAGTTCACTGTCACTGAATAACAATCCGTCAGAAAGGCCATGTTCCTTTTCCATGAGGGATTCCGTTTTGAAATCCTTCAGGTGGTTAAAGAAGTCCCGGCTGTCCACGAACCGTTCCATGACGGTCGCGTAATCCACAAAACACTTCTCCAGGATGACGCCGTCATGGAATTCATAGTCTTGCGGGAGTTTCATTCGAGTGCGGAAGGTGTCCCGATATTCCCTGTCGGACAAGGATCGGACGGATATGCCTCTTGTCAGGCCGAGGTTGGGATTGAAATACAACCTGGCGGAACTCCATTTGTACGATATCGGCGAGTCGATGCCTGCTTTATAGGGATTGCGAAGGATGTAGGCAACTTCACGGCGGAACTGCTCGATGGATGTGACCGCCACCGGGTAATAGTCGTCCGCTCCCAGGATCTCCCGGATGCCGTCCCTGCGGGAAACCAAAAGGGAAAGCCGCCACAGGAACCGTGTCATGAACTGCCGGCATTCCTCCCATGTCCCGGATAACAGGAGATGGACATGGTTGCTCATCAGGCAATAGCATAGTAGGGAGATGTTGCTGTTTGCCACCAGCAATGCCAGGGAGTTCACCCCATATTTGAAGTCCTCGTCCGTCCGGAAGAGCAGCCGGTCCTTGAGTGCTTCCGTTGAGATGTGATAAATACCCTTCTTCCCGCGGAATGGATCGTTGAATTCTATCATCTTTTACGGTTTTAGTAGTAGGGAACATCTTCATTTTAAAGAATGGTTCATTTTGAAGAATGACTCAATAGGGATTCTGATGGAAACAAACATTCTTCCCGGGTTTGTCAATTCGATTGAAAGATAGACAACTCATACGGTTCTTTTGCCGAAAGGTTGCTCGGCAACGTCATATTTGCCCGATTTTTTATCTTACAAAAACAATCTTTTGCCACAGAGCTCTTCGAAGCAACTCCGCATCCTGTTGGAAGACACTCCACATCCCTCCGGTGACCCTTCTTCCAGACTACTCATTATCCACGTTTGCACTTCTTTCCTATTCCTCCTGTCAATTCCTCTATGCTATGCCAGTCGCATCCCTCTGCTGTACTTGGCATTTTCCATTTGCTGCGGGTACCATTTGCGCTGAGTGTATCGTAATTATGTATGAATTAGCATATTACATAATGTGCTGCGCAAAAGGTGTGCTGCTGAGGGTACCATTTGCGCGAGGGCTTTATCAAGATGTTTAATACCAAACAGTTAGCAAAATCCTCGCGCAAAAGGTCCTGCCCAAAACCCGAACCTCGCGCATAGGATGCCGCCCAAATCCCGGACGCTTACACAAAAGGTACCGGACGGGGCAGATTGTTGAAAACTTTTTTGAAAAGAAGCGGCACGGACGGGTCGGAAAAAAGGAAAGAGTTTTTAAATTTGTAATTGCATATTGAGCACAGGCAGGAAAACCATAAATCCCCTATATATGTCTAACGTCCAGCCAGCCATCTATGATGCCCGCACCCTGGGTCGCGGGAAGATGCTCACCCTCGGTCTCCAGCACATGTTCGCCATGTTCGGAGCCACGATCCTGGTCCCGGTCATCACCGGTCTCTCCATGTCGGCCACCCTGCTTTTCGCAGGTCTCGGCACCCTCCTCTTCCACCTCTGTACCAAGATGCGGGTACCGGCGTTCCTCGGTTCTTCCTTCGCGTTCCTGGGCGGTTACGCAGCCGTCGTTTCCATGGGCGCCGAAAAAGGGCTGGACGCCGCCACCTCACTGCCTTATGCCTGCATCGGAGTCTTCTGTGCAGGCTTTTTCTATTTCCTGCTCGCCGGCCTGATCGCGGCCTTCGGCGTCAAGAAGGTCATGCGCTTCTTCCCGCCGATCGTCACGGGTCCGATCATCATCGCCATCGGTCTGACCCTGTCGGGCTCCGCCATCCAGAATTGCACGCAGAACTGGTGGATCGCCCTGCTGGCCATCCTGATCATTATCGTGTGCAACATCTGGGGCAAGGGCATGATCAAGATCATCCCGATCCTGCTCGGCGTCCTGGGCTCGTACATCGTGGCCGCCTGCTTCGGCCTGTGCGATTTCTCCGCCGTGAAGGAAGCGGCCTGGTTCGGTGCTCCGTTCCAGTGGAAGAACACCGCCTTCCATGTCTTCTCCAATCCGGACTGGGGCCTGGTGGTCGCCGCCATCATCGCCATCCTTCCGATCTCCCTGGCTACGACGATGGAACACATCGGTGACATGTGCGCGATCTCTTCGACCGTCGGCACGAATTTCCTCGAGGATCCCGGCCTGCACCGCACCCTGATGGGCGACGGTCTCGCCACTGCCATGGCCTCCCTGTTCGGCACTCCGGCCAACACGACCTATGGCGAGAACACCGGCGTGCTGAACCTGACCCGGGTCTATGACCCCCGCGTCATCCGCATCGCGGCCTGCTTCGCCATCCTGCTGTCCTTCTGCCCGAAGTTCTCCGCCCTGATCGGCGCCATGCCGGCCGCCACCATCGGCGGCGTCTCCCTGGTGCTGTACGGTATGATTTCCGCCGTCGGCGTGCGCAACATCGTTGAGAACCAGGTCGATTTCACCGCCTCCCGCAACGTGATCATCGCGGCCCTCATCCTGGTGCTGGCCATCGGTATCAAGTACGGCGCCAACGACTCCATCTCCCTGGGCTTCACCTCGCTGTCCGGCCTCGCCGTCGCGGCCCTCGTCGGCGTGATCCTCAATGCCGTCCTGCCCGGCAAGGACTACGAATTCGGCAACAACCCGATGGGTGACAAGGCCGTTGACTTTGAAATCAATCCTTCCCTCCGCAAATAACGTTCAAAACCTATACCTTTATGTCCAAAAAACTGATTCTCGCCGCTTTCGCGGCGCTGGCCTTCGGCTTTGCCGCCAAGGCGCAAACCAACCTCCAGACCTTCTATGATTTCGGCAAGAACCGCGATCATTTCACCACGACCCTCGAGGGATTCTACAATGACAACTGGGGAAACACCTTCTTCTTCATCGACTATGACTACAACGCCAAGAATGACAAGAAGGTCAACCAGGCGCCGAGCGGCAGCTACATGGAGATCGCCCGCTGCCTGAATTTCTGGCAGGACAGCCAGCTGGCCCCCGTCAGCCTGCAGGTGGAGTACAACGGCCTGGTCGGCTACAACCAGAATTTCCTCTTCGGCGTGGATTATTTCCTGCACAATGCCGATTTCAGCAACACCTTCAATTTCAAGCTCCTGTACAAGACCTTCAGCGAGGGCATCAAGTCCGACCTCCCGCTGCAGTTCACCTTCGTCTGGGGCATGCAGGACATCTTCGGCGTGCAGGGCCTGCGCTTCAGCGGCTTCGCCGATATCTGGGGCGAAAAAGTCTATACCTTCATGGAAAAAGAAACGGAAGAGCGGAATTTCGTCTTCATCTCCGAACCTCAGATCTGGTACAACCTCGGCCGTCATTTCGGCTGCGACAACTTCCATATCGGCAGCGAGGTGGAACTCTCCGTCAACTTCGCCGGCT
Organism: Bacteroidales bacterium; assembly: GCA_017483985.1. Next base: position 5,854 of record JAFUUB010000060.1, read on the forward strand.
ATGACGGCTTCTATGCCCGTCCGTGCATCGGTACCAAGTGGGTCTTCTAACATCCGGGAGCTATGAGTCCGTTCCTTTCCAAGGTCTTCGGCTTTGATCCGTCAAAGCATACGGTCCGGACCGAGATCATCGCCGGTCTGACCACCTTCCTGACGATGGCCTATATCCTGGCCGTCAATCCGAGCATTTTCAGCGCCCTGGAAGCCCAGGGCATGCCGACGGCCGCGGTCTTCACCGCCACGGCCCTCGCTGCCCTCGTCGGTACCCTGGTGATGAGCCTCTATGCCAAGAAGCCGTTCGCCCTCGCCCCGGGCATGGGCCTGAACGCCTTCTTCGTCTTCACGGTCTGCCTCGGCATGGGCTGCTCCTGGCAGTTCGCCCTGACGGCCGTCCTGCTGGAAGGCTTGATTTTCATCCTGCTGACCGTTACGAACATCCGTACGCAGATCGTGGATGCGATCCCGGTGGGATTGAAGAACGCCATCGGCGTGGGTATCGGCCTGTACATCGCCTTCATCGGCCTGCGCAACGCCGGGTTCATCGTCAGCAGCGATTCCACCGCCGTGACCCTCGGCGACCTCGGCAGCCCGGAGGTCATCCTGGCGATCATCGGTTTCTTCCTGACCTCCGCCCTGGTCGTGCTCAAGGTGCGGGGCGCCATGCTGATCGGTATCCTTGCCACGGCCATCATCGGCATCCCGATGGGCATCACGAAGTTCACCGGCGTCGTTTCGGCCCCGCCGTCCATTTCCTCCATCTTCTGCCAGTTCGAATGGAGCGAGATCCTCAGCTGGAAGATGCTGGGCGTCGTGATCACCTTCCTGTTCATCGACATGTTCGATACCATCGGCACCGTGGTCGGCGTCTCCGTGAAATCCGGCATGGTGGATAAGGAAGGCCACGTCGAAGGCATCGGCAGGATGCTGATGGCCGACTCCGTCGCGACGGTCGCAGGCGCCTGCTTCGGCACCTCGACGACGACCACCTACATCGAAAGCGCTTCCGGCGTTGCCGAGGGCGGCCGTACCGGCCTGACCTCCTTCACCGTAGCCATCCTCTTCGCCCTGGCCCTCTTCCTGTCTCCGATCTTCCTGGCCATCCCGAACGCGGCAACGGGTCCGGTGCTGGTCATCGTCGGCGTCATGATGATGTCCCCGGTCAAGAACATTGACTGGGAGGATTACTCCGAGGCGATCCCGGCGCTGATTACGATGCTGCTCATGCCCCTGGCCTATTCCATCAGCGAAGGCATCATGCTGGGCATCATCAGCTACGTGGTGATCAACCTGTGCGGCGGGAAGCTGAAGAAACTCAACCCGATGATGTGCATCCTGGCGGTGCTGTTCGTCTGCAAGTACATTTTCATGTAGGCCTTACTTCAGCAACGCGCTGGGCGGAATGCCGAATTCCTTGGTGAAACAGCGCGTAAAATACTTCGGGTCATTGAATCCGACTTCATAGGCGATTTCCGCAACACTCATCTGCGGACCGTTTTTGTGGGAGAGGATTTCCTTGGCGACCGACAACCGGTATGTCCGGATGAATTGGACCACTGGCATCCCCAGGGTCTCGTTCATCCGGACATTCAGCATGCTCTGGCTCATGCCCATGGCTTCGCAGAAGGTCCCGATGTCCAGGGATGGATCTTTATAGAGCGATTGGATGGTCTTCATGACCTTGAGGGCGAAATCCTGCCCCCTGGCCTTGTCTTGCAACTGGCCGAGGTCGATGGAGAACAGCATTTTCTGTCCGGCCAGCTCTTCGTTCTGCTGGGCAAGGATCTCATTCTGCCGGGACAGCTCCTTCGTTTTTTCCTCCAGCGTTTCTTTCTGGCGGGAAATGTCCTGGATGTGGCGGAGAATCTCTTCCTGCAATTCCTTCTGTTTCCGTTTCAGCGACCGGGTCTTTGTCAGCATGAATACGCGTGCACAAAGCACAAAAGCGAGCAGGATGAGGGCCGCGAACCAGGGCGTCTTGTAGAAATAGGAGCGGACGTTGATGGGCAGGCTTGTCTGTCCGACTTCCTCTCCGGAGGGCTTGACCGCCTTCAGTTCCAGCGTGAGCCGGCCTGACGGCAGTTTGCCGAAATGAAGGATCTGCTGGCCCGGAGAGAGGGTGATCCAATCGGATTCGGAGGGCAGGAGGCGGTAACGGTAGTTGATTTCGTTGGTACCGCGGAAGGAAAGGTCGGCAAACTCGAAAGCCACGCCTTTGTCCCGTTCATGGAGGCGGACCGGCGTATCGGGGGAGAGGTACGTCGTATTGCCGTTGAGATGGAAAAGGGTGAAAAGGAGGGGGCGCCGCCCCTCTTGCGGGATGCGCTGGTGCGGCAGGATCAGCGAGATCCCTTCATTGTGTCCAAAATAGAGTCTCCGGTCGAGCCCTTTGCAGGCGGCATTCCGGTAAAACTCATTGTTGGCGAGTCCATCCGCAATGGAGAAAGTCTGGATGCCGGATTCTGTCATGAGCGAGATGCCGTTACCGGTAGCGACCCAGGTTTCATCTCCATCGGTGAGGATGCTCCGGATCCGGTTGTCGGACAAACCGTCTTCCTGCCCGATACGGCGGTAATGGATGGATGCCGTATCGATGGAATCGATCTGGTACAGGCCGTCTCCGCTGGTCCCCATCAGCAGGGTGCCTTCCGGGGTCTGTGCCATGGTTACGACTTGGCTGACCGGATAGACGGTCTTGCTGGAAGTCGCCAGATCGGTCAGCAGGATGCCGTTTTCGTGGCACAGCCACAGCCGCTGTTGCCCATCCAGGAAAAGGAGGCTCCGGCCGGTGTTTTCCAGTTCGAATTCCCGGGTCTGGGCCCCGGTTTCTGTCTGGATGGAATAGAGATATTTGCGGCTTGCCACGAAAAGGCGGTGGCTTGCCGGGTCATAGGCAAGACTGGAGATGTGGTTGTCGTGGGAGGATCCCGTGCCCAGCGGGACGGACCGGATCCGGCCCTTGTCCAGCTGAAACAATCCTTGTCCCCAGGTCCCGGCCCAGACCCTCCCGTCCGATGTTCCCATGAGGGATTGGATGGGGCTGTTTTCGAGGAGTCCGTTCCCGGATATGCTGTGAACGGAGGTCTCTCCCCGCTGGCGCAGATACAGTCCTTCCTGCGCCGTTCCGATCCATTGCCGGCCATCCTTGTCGAAATACAGGGCACTGACCGGGTTGAGCGGAAGGGACGAAGGTTCTCCGGGAAGGTGCCGCAGTTCCGAAACGGGAAGCCGCTTGCGGATCAAACGGGTAATGCCGTGGGCCTCTGTCCCGATCCAGATATCCGTTCCGACGGTCCGGATGCAGTTGACCATATCGTTGAGCAGCAAATTGCTGCCTTCTTTCCCTTCTTCGGTGATAAACGGACGGAATGCATCGGAGAGGGGATCGTACAGGTTGAGGCCACGTAAGGTTCCGACGAGCAACTGTCCGTCTTCCGTCATTCCCAGGGCCGGAACCTGGTCGTGGATCAGCGAACCGGGATCAGCCGGATAGTGGAGATAATGCCGCATCCGGCCGGTTGCGATATCGAGCCGGTACAGCCCTTGTACGGTCGCGATCCAGACTTGGTCACCTTTCCGGATGTAGTCCATGATTTTGATCCCGTTCGCGATGGTCGCCTGGTCGGATAGGGGGAGGGCCTGCATTTCCGGCTCTTCGCCGGCCTGGACGGTACAGATTTTTCCGCCGAGGATGATCCAGATCCTTCCATCCCCCAGAACATCCTTGAAAACGGGGATCCGGCTGTTGGAGGTGCTTCGTCCGTTTACCCTAAGATTCAGGTGCTTGATATCGCGGACGGTCCCGTCCTCCGAAAAAGCGATGCGGTAGAGCATCTCCTGGGCGGCAAACCAGACATTGCCATCCTTGTCGGTTGTTACACTGTTGCAAAAACAGCCCTCTGACAGGGCCCGGACTTCTTCCGGCAACGGCAGCAGGCGCATGGTTACCGGATCGATCAGGCTGAGCCCTTCCTGTGAGGAAACCCACAGGCGGTGGAAATGATCCTGGCATGCGGTCGTCACAAAATCGCTGGCCAGTGCCGGTTCCCCCCGGGTCGTCAGCGTCCGGAAACTCTTTCCGTCATACCGGGAGATCCCTCCGCCATACAGGCAAAGCCAAAGCAAACCGTTCTCGTCCTGGAAAATGTCGTCTACATACGAATAGGGGAGTCCTTCCCGGTACGAGAGTGTTTCGGAAACGTACTGTTCCCGGATGGAAGGCTGCCCTGCTGCGAGGATGCTTAGTAAAAGCATGCCGCAGACGACTGCGAATTTGTCCACCTTTTTCATTATTTTTTTCACCTCTTTCGAGGCAAAGATACCTAAATTTGTTTTAAATCGATTCAGATTTAGTAACACTAAACCAAAATACCAAGTATATGCGCGCATCCAAATTCCTTATTTTATTTGTCTGCTTCATGCTGGTTCCGCTCGGAATCCTGGCGCAGGACGGCTCCCGCAAGGTCCGTTCGTTCGATGCCGATTGGTCCTTCATCCAGCAGGATGTCAAGAATGCGCAGGCTGTCCGGTTCAATGACAGCCGTTGGCGGAAACTTAACCTGCCCCACGACTGGAGCATCGAAGGGGAAAACCTGGAAACGAATTCCACCGGCAGCGTCGGTTACTTCCCGATCGGGACCGGCTGGTATCGCAAGAAATTCAGCGTTCCCGGGTATTCCAAGGACAAGCTTTACAGCATCGAATTCGATGGTGTTTATATGAACAGCACGGTATGGCTGAACGGCCACGAGCTGGGGAAATGGCCCTATGGCTACAGCAGTTTCTCCTTTGACCTGACGCCGTACCTGAAGGCTTCCGGCAACGTGCTTGCCGTCCGGGTCGACAATACCGGCCCCAACTCCCGCTGGTATTCGGGCTCCGGTATTTACCGGCATGTCCGTCTGGTAGAGACGTCGAAGGCTCATTTCAAGAAATGGGGCGTGTTCAACCATACCGCGTCGATCCAGGACGGGAAGGCTGTCGTGACCATTGAGTCTTCCATCCTGAATGAAGCCGCCGCCGGGAGCCGCGCGACCGTCCGGCAGGTCGCTCTCGATGCCGACGGACGCGAAGTGGCTTCTGTCGAGACGCCCGTCGACCTGGCCGCCGGTGCCGCGTCTTCGCTGACCCAGACCCTGAGCCTGGCTTCGCCGCGCCTGTGGAGTTTGGAAGACCCGTATCTGTATACGCTCCGTTCGCTGCTGCTGGTGAATGGAAAGGAAGTTGACCGGGTCGACAATACCATGGGCGTGCGCACGATCGAGTACAACCTCGACAAGGGTTTCCTGCTGAATGGCGTCCATGTCAAGATGAATGGTGTCAACCTCCACCATGACGGCGGCGCCGTGGGTGCAGCCGTTCCGGAGCGTGTCTGGGAAAGACGGCTGGAGATCCTCAAGAGCGGCGGCTGCAACGCCATCCGTACCGCGCACAACCCGCCGGCACCGGAATTCCTGGATCTCTGCGACCGCATGGGGCTGCTGGTGATGGACGAAGCCTTCGACATGTGGGTGTCCCGCAAGAATACCAATGATTACCACCTATATTTTACTGAATGGCATGAGAGGGATCTTGCCGCCATGGTGGAACGCGACCGTAACCATCCTTCCGTGGTCATGTGGAGCGTGGGCAATGAGATCCGAGACCAAAACAACGCCGGCGGTGCCGCCATTGCCCGCGAACTGATCGCCATCTGCCACCGGCTCGACCCTACCCGTCTGGTAACTTCCGGCAACGACGAAATCGCTTCCAATACACCCACGACGCCGGAGTTCCTCGCCGCTTTCGAAAATGATATCGTCGGCTACAACTATCCGGATCGTTGGCGGGAACGCAAGGAGGTGATGTATGCCATCGACAAGGTAGAATTCCCGAACCGGCGCGTTGTGGGGACCGAAACCAGCGGTTACAGCGGTTCGCGCGGCGTCTACATGCTCCCGGGCCTGGTCCCGGAGAATGCCGAAGCCCTCGCCCGCCAGCAGGCAGCCGCACCGGCAGCTCCCCGCCCGCAGAACGGGCGTCCGCAGAACGGCCAGAATCAGCAGCGGCCGCGTGCCGGCGTGGGCGGCTTGATCAGCACGACCCTGATCGATGTCGAACGCCGCTGGGTCTTCAACAAGGCGTATGACTATGTCATCGGCGACTTCATGTGGACCGGCATCGACTATTATGGTGAAACCCGCTGGCCTTCCCGTGGTGCCAACTATGGCTACCTGGACAACTGCGGTTTCAAGAAGGACGGCTATTATTTCTTCAAGAGCATCTGGACCCAGGAGCCTGTCCTGCACCTGTTCCCGCATTGGAACTGGCGGGGCAACGAAGGCAAGATCATGCAGGTCGCCTGCTTTACCAACATGGAAGAGGTGGAACTCTTTGTCAATGGGAAATCCTATGGCAAGAAGGCTACCGAGTATCCGCGCCGGGGCGTGGACATCAGCTGGTCGCAGTATGCGCCTGGAAAGACGTTCGCCACGACGGCGGACCTGCACTTGGTGTGGGACGTCGAATACCAGCCCGGTGAGATCAAGGCGGTGGGCATCAAGAACGGCCAGACCTATGAGGAGGTCATTCGGACGGCCGGCGACCCTGCCCAGCTGCGCCTGACCGTCGACCGGCCTTCCTTCCGGGCGGATCCGGAGGATGTGGCCCACCTGACGGTGGAAGTCCTGGACAAGGACGGCAATCTTTGTCCGTATGCCGACAACCTGGTGCGTTTTCAGGTGAAGGGAGCGCGCCTTATCGGCGTGGAAAGCGGCAACCTGGCCGACCTGAGCTCGCCCAAGGCATCCGAGCGCAAGGCGTATTGCGGCATGTGCCTGGGCATCGTGGCTGCGGACCAGCCGGGGAATGTGACCGTCGAGGTGACCGCGGACGGCCTGCAATCAGCATCTGTAACTTTTAATGCACGATAAAGATGAAACGTACGTTAACCCTATTCTTGGCGGCGGCCATGGCCCTGTTGTTCCATGACAGCCGTGCACAGGATCCGGCTCCTTTCTTCTGCATTGGTGCCGATGTATCTGAAATTCCTGCCAATGAGGCCCGCGGCACCGTTTACAAGGATGTAGACGGCACCGTCATGGATCCCCTCCAGATCATGGCCAAACATGGCTTCAACGTAATCCGCCTCCGCCTGTTTGTCAATCCGGAAGCCCCGAAGGGGTATTCCAGGGACGGCTTCTGCGGGACGGAGAGCACCATCGCCTTCGCCAAGCGGATCAAGGCCGCCGGCATGCAGTTCGCCCTGAACTTCCACTACAGCGATACCTGGGCCGATCCGGACAAGCAGTATAAGCCTTCCGCCTGGGAAGGCCTGACAGGCAAGGCGTTGGAAGACAAGATGTACGAGTATACCAAGGAGACGCTCCAGGCCTTCAAGGCGGCGGGTGCCGCTCCGGAAATCGTGCAGGTCGGAAACGAGATCAGCCATGGTATGGTATGGCCGGAAGGAAAGGTGATGGACAATGCCACGGAGGAGAACTGGGCCGCCTGCATGGGCCTGTACAAGGCCGGGCAGCGCGCCGTCCATGAGGTCCTGCCGGATGCCAAGCTGCAGGTCCACCTGGCCCTGGGCGGGGAAAACCACCTGTGCCGGGACTTCCTGGACCATATGCTCAAGTATGGCGCCGAGTTCGACATCATCGGCCTTTCCTACTACGAGCGTTGGCATGAGACCTACAATGACATGAAGGCCAACATCTACGACCTGACGGCCCGCTACGGCAAGCCGGTCGATATCTGTGAATATGGCGCCAACACCGACAACATCCGGATCATCAACGACATCGTCCGTGCGACGCCGAATGGCCTCGGCTATGGGACCATGGCGTGGGCGCCGACCCGCACCCTTTTCCCGCGTGACGGCCAGGCTGACCGCAACATCATGCGGATTTACGAGGAGATGCGTGACCAGTATGCCGACCCGAAGCGTCAGCCGATGTACCTGGCTCCGTTCGAGAGCAAGGTGAATTTCGGAGAATTCGCAATCGGTGCGGATATCTCCTGGCTTCCTTCGCAGGAGGACAAGGGGACCGTATTCTCCGACAAGGGACAGAAGAAGGATGCCCTTGAAATCCTGAAAGACCACCATTTCAACTGGGTCCGTCTCCGCCTCTTCGTTGATCCGACGGCGGAAGGAGGGTATTCTCCGGAAGGCTACTGCGGTCTCGAGCAGACCCTTGCTTTTGCCAAGCGGATCAAGGCGGCCGGCATGAAATTCCTGCTGGATTTCCACTACAGCGATAACTGGGCGGATCCGGGCAAACAGAAAGTTCCGGCGTCCTGGGCCTCTACCAGCGGTTCCGGTCTGGAGGCGCAGTTGTACAACTATTCGTACAATACCATCCGCCGTTTTATCCAGGAAGGGGTAAAGCCGGACATGGTCCAGGTTGGCAACGAAATCAACCACGGCATGGTATGGCCGCAGGGCCGGATCGAGAATGACAGCTACGAATCCTTCGCCGTGATGCTCCGGTGTGCGAGTGCCGGCGTGCGTGCCGCGGATCCGGATATCAAGATCATGCTGCACATCGCCTGCGGCGGCCAGAATGAGGAGTCTGTCCATTTCTTCGACCGGATGATCGCCCGCGACGTCAAATTCGATGTCATCGGACAATCCTATTATCCGCGCTGGCACGGTACCCTGGATGAACTGAAGGCCAACTTGACCGATCTGGTCGGCCGCTATGGCAAGCCGGTGATGGTCGTGGAGTATCAGGAGCATCGCAAGGAGGTCAACGAAATTGTGCATGGCCTTCCGAACGGACTGGGTATCGGCACCTTCATCTGGGAGGCGACGACGCCCCGCTGGGGCAACCTGTTCGATGCAGACGGCAAGACCAACGACAACATGAAAGTCTACGACGAATTCTATCAGGAAAAACTGCAATAGCATGAAGAGAGCGATCTTGTTTCTTGCGGTCTTGATCCTTCCGGTCTTTGCGCTGCATGCCCAGCGGCAGGAGACCTTGTTGGAGAAAGGCTGGAAATTTACCCGCGAGGACGGCGACTTCTCCGGCGTTGTCTGCAATGACAGCGGCTGGCAGCGCGTGACCGTTCCGCACGACTGGGCCATCTACGGTCCGTTTGACTCGAACAACGACGCCCAGGTCGTGGCCATTACCCAGAATTTCGAGCGCCAGGCCAGCCTGAAGACCGGCCGGACCGGCGGTCTTCCGTACGTCGGCGTGGGCTGGTACCGGCTGGACTTCGATGTCCCGGATTTCGACCGGACCAAAAGCGCGGAACTCTTGTTCGACGGGGCGATGAGCCAGGCCCGGGTCTATGTCAACGGCGAATATGTCGGCCAGTGGCCCTATGGATACAATTCCTTCCATTTTGACATTACCCCTTATGTCCACCCGGACGGGAAGAACAACGTCCTGGCAGTCCGGTTGGAGAACCTGCCGGAGTCTTCGCGCTGGTATCCCGGTGCCGGCCTGTACCGCAATGTCCATCTGATCGTGACGGATAAGGTGCATGTCCCGGTGTGGGGGACGCAGGTCATCTGCTCGGACATCAGTGAAAAATCCGCCCGGGTCGACCTGAAGGTCACGATCGCCGGTGCGGACCAGATCCGGACCGACATCATCGGCCCCGACGGCCGCAAGGCCGCTTCCTCGAAGCGTGCGGTGCGCAAGGGCGGAATCATGGAACAGCAATTGAAAGTCCGCAAACCTTCGCTCTGGAGCCCGGAGAATCCGGCGCTCTACAAGGCCGTGACATCCGTGTATGCCGGCGGCCGGAAGGTCGATGAATATACGACCACCTTCGGGATCCGCTCGATCGAACTGATCCCGGACAAAGGCTTCTTCCTGAACGGGAAGGTGCGCAAGATCCAAGGGGTCTGCAACCACCACGACCTGGGCCCTTTGGGCAGTGCTGTCAACGAGGCGGCCTTGCGCCGTCAGCTGACGATGCTTAAGGAAATGGGCTGTGACGCCATCCGTACGTCCCACAACATGCCGGCCCCGGAACTGGTGCGGTTGTGCGATGAAATGGGTTTCATGATGATGCTTGAACCGTTTGACGAGTGGGATATCCGCAAATGCCGCAACGGTTACCACCTTTTCTTTGACGAGTGGGCGGAGAAGGACATGGTCAACATGCTGCATCAGTTCCGCAACGATCCGTCCGTGGTGTTCTGGAGCATCGGCAACGAGGTCCCGAGCCAGTGTGACGAATCCGGTTACAAGACGGCCAAGTTCCTGGTGGACATTGTCCGGCGCGAGGATCCGACCCGTTTTACAACCTGTGGCATGGACCAGGTCCTCTGTGTCCTGAAAAACGGTCTGGCCAGTTTGCTGGACGTTCCTGGATTCAACTACCGGGTCCACCTCTACCAGCAGGCGTATGATACGCTTTCCCATAAGGTCGTGCTCGGCAGCGAGACGGCTTCCACGATTTCCACACGCGGCACCTATTATTTCCCGGTGGAAAAAACCGCCCGTGTCCGTCACGAGGATCTGCTTTGCTCGTCCTATGACCTGGAGTACTGCGGCTGGTCCAATGTCCCCGACATCGATTTTGCGATGGCCCAGGACAAGGAATGGGAAATCGGCCAGTTTGTCTGGACGGGATTCGACTACCTGGGTGAGCCGACACCGTACAACGTCATGCCGAACCACAGTTCCAACTTCGGCATCATCGACCTGGCTTCGATTCCGAAAGACCGTTATTACCTCTATCGGAGCGTGTGGCGGCCGGACGTGGAGACCCTGCACATCCTTCCGCACTGGACCTGGCCCGGACGCGAAGGGGAGGTAACCCCGGTGTTCGTGTATACCAACTATCCGATGGCCGAACTGTTCGTCAACGGCGTGAGCCAGGGCGTCCGCAAGAAGGACCGCAGCGATGAACAGGGCCGGTATCGGCTGATGTGGAACGACGTGGTCTACCAGCCGGGCGAGGTCAAGGTTGTGGCCTATGATGCGCAAGGGCGGGCCGTGGCGGAGAAAGCTGTCCGGACAGCCGGTGCGCCGGACCACCTCGAACTCAAGGCAGACCGGATGAACCTGCAGGCCGACGGCAAGGATCTCGCGTATGTCGAGGTCAGTGTCGTGGACAAGGATGGAAACCTGTGCCCGGACGATGGCCGGCTGGTCCGGTTCTCCACGAGTGGCAACGGCGGTTCTTACCGGGCCTCGGCCAACGGCGATCCGACCTGCCTGGATTTGTTCCACCTGCCGCAGATGCACCTGTTCCGTGGCAAGTTGACCGCCATTGTCCAGACTTCGGAAACGGCCGGGAATGTGACCCTCTCCGCCTCGGCGGATGGGGTGCGTGGCGGAAGCCTTACGCTCTCCGTCCGTTGACGGGATGAGAATCTTTATAAGAAGAAGTTAGTATAACAAAAAATCGGTTGCCGATTTTTGAGGGTGACATTCAAAGCATTATTAAGGGTAGCTTGGCGGAATGTCACCCTTTTTTTAAAAAATGTCTGTTTCGAACAGTTATATTTACTAAATAGTTGTATTATGAAAAGTATTTTCCGTTTTTCATCGCTTGTTTTCCTTTTGGGACTTCTTCCCCTGCTAAACGGCTGCAAGGGGCAAAAGGAAGAGGCTTCCGAGTATTGGCTGGGCGCGGATATCAGTTCTGCCAATGGCATGGAAGCCCGGGGAGACCGGCTGATGAGTTTTGAGGGAGACCAGACCTACGAATTGACCCAGTTGATGCACGACCTGGGGCTGAATGCCGTCCGGTACCGCGTCTGGGTCAATCCCCAGCCGCGCCGGATGCGTCCGCCGCAGGGTGAGGGACAGCGTCCGCAGGGACAGCGTCCGCCGCAGCAGCCGGACATGAACCCGCCGCAGGAAATCAATCATGCAGGGATGTGCGACAAGGAGGACTTACTGGCCAACTGCTTGAAAGCGAAGGCACTGGGAATGGAGATCATGGTAGATTTCCATTATGCCGACACCTGGGCGGATCCGAAGAAACAGCCGATCCCGCGTGCCTGGATGGGCCATGATTACCAGACGATGAAGCAGGACCTGTATAACCATACCGTGGAGGTCCTCCAGTATCTGAAGGACAACGGCGTGGAACCCAAGTGGGTCCAGATCGGCAATGAGACCCGCAACTGCCTGCTGTGGAATCCCGCCCGCCGCGAACCCGGCGAGCCGGAAGATCCGAACAACGTTCCGGTGGCGGAGCACATGGGCCACAGCAAGCTCGACCCGGAGCAGTACGCCGGTTTCATCGATGCCGGTCACAAGGCGGCCAAAAGCGTACTCCCGAACGTCATTACGATCGTTCATCTGGATAACGGGTACGACCAGGCCATGTACGACTGGAACCTGGGCATCCTGGAGCAATATGGCGCACAATATGACATGGTCGGCATGTCCCTGTATCCGTACTGGGCGGCCCTGGAAGGCGGTCGCGATGATGCGGACGGCGTAATCGACGATTGCATCGCCAACATCAAGCATGTCTACGAGCGCTTCGGCAAGGAATCCATGATCGTGGAAACCGGTTTCGAGGTCAGCGCAACCGACCCCGCCGTGACCGAGGAAAGCTATCGTCAGTTCTCCAAGGCCATCCGCGAATCCCGCGACAACACCGACGGCCACTGCAAGGGCATCTTCTATTGGGCGCCGGAATCCCGTCCCCGCGGCGGATACTCCCTGGGCGCGTTCGGAGTGGACAACCGTCCGTCGAAGATCATGCAGGCCTATGTCGAGGCTGCGCAGGTAAAAAAATAGCAAGCGAGATGAAGAAGTGTTTATTGTTGCTGACGGTACTCGTTCCGTTCGTTTTTTCCTGCAAACAAGGGCAGGAAACCGTCCCCGGGGATGTTACCAGCGTATACCGCTCGGAGGCTTCTCCTACGGGCTATTATGCCACGTTCTGTTTCCCGGATGCCGGTTACAAGGAAGTGAAAATCCAGGGTGAATGGGTCTTCTCCGACCTGGGAGACGCCTCGGTCAAGACGTCGACCAATGCGGGGCCGTTGGAATGGAAAAACGGGTATGTCCAGTGGAATACGGTCCGTCAGCCCTATTATGACATGGAACTCAAGGACGGCGTCTGGCGCATTACGTTCCCGCTTCCGAGCGGGACCTACAAGTACAAGTTCTTTGCCGACGGGAAAGAATGCTGGGACCCGGCCAATCCGCCCAAGAACCGGGATCTCAATGCCACGGACCTGAGCGGCGAAGACCGTTTCAGCGCCGTTTACGTGCCGTATGATCCGGTCCGCCAGTCCCTGAGCCAGGACCGTTCCATCGAAGCCCCGACGGCTGTGCACAAGGGTTCCTACCACTATGTCGAACTGCCGGCTTCCGGCTCCGATGACCTGCTTCGTTTCGGGGTCTACCTGCCGTATGGCTTTGATGCCAATCGGGCTGAACCTTATCCGGTCCTGGTCCTGTTCCATGGCGGCGGAGGTACGGAAGCCAGCTGGATCAACAACGGCCTGGCCTCGATCATGGACAATGTGAACGAGCAGGACCTTGCCGCCGAGCCGACCGTCATCCTGACCCCGAGCGGCAACGCCTTCTTCCGCGGTCGCCGCGAGGTGCTGGACCAAGCTGTGCTGAATGACATCCTGCCGTATGCCGTCAAGCATTACAACATCACGACGGATCCGGCCCGGCGTGCGTTCGCCGGCCTTTCCATGGGAGGCGCTACGACCATGTTCACCCTGCTGAACCACCCGGACGCGTTCCAGTATTATTTTGCGATGAGCGCCCCGACAACGCTGGACATCGACCTGGACCTCTTCGCCAATCCTGTGCTGAAAGAGAAGAACATCTGCCTGGCCGTCGGTATGTACGATTTCGTCAAGGTCGAATGCCTGCTCAATCCCAATTCCAGCCAGGCCCGTGGCGGCGAGCGCAGTTTCTACGCCTATGAATATGCGATGGTCGAGAACAACGTACCGTTCAAGACCCTGCCTGAGTACGAGAACGGACATGACTGGGTGCTGTGGCGCCGTCATATCGCCGAGTATTTCAAGCAGTATCTCTGGCGTTGACGTTTTCCTCCCATGTAAAAAAAAGAGGCTGACCCTGAAGGGTCAGCCTCTTTTAATGAAGATGCAACCGGTTACTGCTTGACATAGACCACGACCCAAGGGGTGCGGTTCAGGTGCAGTTCGATGACATAGGTACCTTCGATACCCGGCTTGATGTTGTTGCCGCCTTCGATCTCGAAGCCGCCGGACACATAGTTGCTGCCCTTGGTGCCACCGCCGTAGGACTCGGACCAGCCATGATTGCAGCGGATCTTGTATTCGCTACCAGCGGTGAAATCAATCCTGCTGGTCTTCCAGACATCATTGGCGCGGTCATAGGTGAAATCAAAATCCTGGTTCCAGCTGGTGCCGCTGATGGTACCGATGGCGCTGAAAGCCGTGTAAGGTTCGGTTACATTGACCCGTTTGCGCGCAGGCTGGACGGTAATGACCTTGATCGGGTTGTCCATCGAGGATACCCGGATGTCGCCGGAGCCGGCCTCAACGCCGGTGCATTTGCCGGTGAAGTATTCACGACCCCAGTTGCCATGGTTCCAGTCCGGAGCATCAGTGACCTTGAACGTGGCGGAGCCGTCGAGGTTGACAATGGAGGTATAGGTCTGGGAACCCGGAGCGGTTTCCCAGGCGACGCAGCCGAAATTCCATTTTCCTGCAACGCCGGGCAGATAGACGCAGGTCAGCGGCGGCAGATAAGGGGTTACATTGAAGGAAACCGTGTTGGACACGATCGGATCGCCTGACAGGGAGCCATAGACGGAATAAACTTCCGCTTCGACATAAGAGGTGATCTGGTTACTCTCCGACGGATCCAGGCCCAGATCGTTGAGCAGAATGCCGTTAAGGTCTTCCTGTGTGAGGGAGAGTTTCGTGTCATACGTTACGCCGACCAGTCCTTTCTTGTCACCGTTGGCGACATAGACCGAGTACTGGATCTGGGTAGGGGCGCCGAAGTTTGCTGCAGTCCATTCGAAGGTGACATCATCCCCGAGGGAGGACTCCTGGATATTCACGTCACCGGGAGCCTTCAAGTTCGCTGCGACAAACTGGCCCTTGTCGGCAAGCTGCTGCTTGTCGAACTGGATTTCGCAGGACCACAGGCACGCGGCCGCGGCCGCCAGCAGCAAGGCTGATTTGACAATATGTTTCATAGACTTAATTCTTAATTAGATGATCAATAACCCGGGTTCTGGGTCAGGTTCTTGTTGGCGTTGATGTCATCCATGATGAGCGGATAGATCGTCCGGAAGTTATCCAGGGCGACGTTACCTTCCTCGACACCACCCTTGTACGGCCAAGGATAGTTCATGGAAGTGAAGTAGCCGTAACGGATGAGGTCGGTGCGGCGGCAGCCTTCCCACATGAGTTCACGGGCACGCTCTTCGAGGATCCAGTCCGTCGTGAGATCATTGTCGGCGGGCATCGCGACACCGGCGCGGTCACGCAGGGCCTTGATGTATTCCTTTGCCTTGGGATCGTTGACGACGCCACCGTTCAGGCGGGCGTCCGCCTCGGCGTAGGTCAGGTAGAACTCGGCCAGACGGAAGATCGGAACGTCGGCGGAGGAGTAAGTGGAGTTCGTGGTACCGGTCTCTGTCGTTCCGTCGGAGTTGAGGCAGTTGAACTTCCAGCAGACCCAGCCGGTCTTGTGGTCGGTCAGGACGAACTTCTGCGTGCGGCCGCCGTTGAAGAAGAAGGCGCGCTTGTCAGAGTTTGCGGCGTCATAACCGAGGGTGCTGCCGTCGGTCGGAGTGTCCCAGGTAACGTTCTGCAGGTTGAACTTGCTCACATACTCGTCGGAGACATGGTAGCCGGTCCAGGCAGCCTGGTTGAGGTTGGTGGCAGGGTTGCCTTCGGAGTTCTTGGTGATGCCCAGATATTTGCCGATGGCCTGGGAGTCGGTGTTGGAAAGACCGCCGGAGATGAGGGCAGTGGTGCCGCCCCAGCTCTGGGCGTGGGTCTTGTCATAATCGATGGCGAAGATGAATTCTTCAGCGGAGCCGTTGGTCGTGTTGTCCTGCATGAACATTTCTCCGTAGTTCTGGTGGAGCTTGTACGGCATGGCAATGATTGCGGCGGCGGCATCCTTGGCTTTCTGCCACTGGGCAGTGCCTGTGTAAACCTCGGCATTCAGGTACAGGCGGGCCAGGATCGCCCAGACGGAGCCCTTGGTCGGACGCGGATACGGGACTTCACCGAAGTCCGGCATGGCGGAGTCGTTGGAAACGAGATCCAGGCACTCCTCTTCGATCCAATTGTAGAGGTCGGTACGGGAGATCTGCTCCGGCAGGTCGCCACCGATGTTGTCCGGGGTGACGAACGGAGGATTGCCGAAGAAGTCCAGCATCATGTAGTAGTAGAGGGCGCGGTGGAAGCGGGCCTCGGCACGGTATTGGGCAATCTTGTCCGCAAAGCCTTCGTGGCCACGGCTCTTGATCTTGCTGTCCTCGGTCTGGAGAAGGTACTCGTTGGCCAGGGTGATGCCCTTCATGCAGCGGGTATAGACGGCGATGATGGCCGCGTTGTCGGTGGAGGTCCACAGGTCCTGCTGGATACCGGCGACATAGGCGTCGCCCCAGACGCACTTGAAGGAATCGGCGGACATCTCCTGGAGGACCATGTACTGGCGGCACAGCTCGGACTGTCCGGCATCATCCACGGCGATATCGGAGCGGTTCTGGCTGTTCTGGGATACGAAGATCCAGTAGGCATTGATGTAGGCGAGACCCTTCAGGTAGCTGGCTTCGTCGACATAGGCGGTCTCGGAAGTCGTATCCGTCGGGTTGAGCGGCAGCGTATTCAGGTCCTTGACGCAAGCGGAAAGGGCCCATGCGGCAACCGCGAGAAATGCGAATTTGAATATATGTTTCATGACGATCTTCCTTTAGAAATTGATGTTCAGACGGAGGGTATAGGTGACCGGACGCGGGAAGGACGAACCGTCGACGCCGTCCAGGGAGGTAACTTCAGGGTCAAGACCCTTGAACTTCGTGATGGTGCAGACATTCTGGACACTGGCAGCCACGCGGATGTCGCGGACGAAGCGGCGCGGCTTGAAGGTGTAGCCCAGGTTGATGTCGTCGATCTTCAGGAAGGAAGCGTTCTCAATCCAGTAGTCGGAGTAACCCTGCTCAGTGGAGGCCGGAAGGGTCCAGCCGTCGATCATGAGCTCCTTGTTGATATTGTTGAGATAACCGTAGGAAATATCGTTGCTGTAGGTGCTGGCGCCGTTCTTGCGAGCCGTGTTGATGACATGGTTGCCGATGGAGCCGTGGCCGTTGATGGAGAAGTCCCACTGCTTGTACATCACCTTGGTATTGAAACCGAAGAACATCCACGGATTCGGGCTGTACGGAGTGCGGTAGCGGTCGGAGTCGTTGATGACGCCGTCGCCGTTGCGGTCTACGAGACCGTTCTCGATCGGGTGGCCGTTGGTGTCGTACAGCTGCTCATACATATAGAAGGTGTACGGGGCATATCCGACGGAGTGCAGGGAGCTGTATCCACCTGTTCCTCCAAGGCCCTGGCCAGCCTGGACACCCATATAGTCGTCTGTATCCTGTGCGGTCAGTTTGGTGATCTTCGTATCCTGGAAGGTCACGTTCGCGCCGAGGTTCCAGTTCCAGTCGCGGTTTGAAATCGGAATGGTGTTGACGGAGAACTCGATACCCTTGTTGACCATGGTTCCGATGTTGGAAGTGACAACATTGGAGAAGTTGGAACCGAGCGGGACATTGATCGTGTTCAACAGGTCGTAGGTGTAGCGGTAGTAGCCTTCGAGGGTACCGGTGATCCGCTCTTTCAGGAAGCCGAAGTCGAGACCGACGTTATAGGTACCGGTGGTTTCCCATTTGATATTCGGGTTGTAGGCGCTCGGAGCGAGGGTCGGATAGTTGCCGGTACCCATGTTGTAAAGCATGTAGATCGGGGAGGTACTCTCGGCATACCGGGCGAGATAGGCGTAGTAGTCGGAACCGATGTCCTGCTGGCCGGTTTCACCCCAACCCAAACGGAGTTTCATCGAGGAGATGGCCGGAATGTTCTTGATGAACTGCTCTTCACCGAGGTTCCAGGCAAAGGCGACGGACGGGAAGAGACCCCAGCGCGTCTTCGGGCTGAAACGGGAGGACGCATCGTCACGGAGGGTGAAGGTGAACAGGTACTTCGACTTATAGGAGTAATTGATACGGCCGTAGAAGGAGATCAGATAGAGTTCCGAAGAGTTCGGGATCGGCTCGGTCTTGAGGTCTTCTTCCAGCCAGCGGTTGGCGGCGACGTCATAGTCCTTCGTGTTGTGGTAGGACCAGCTGCCTTCGGAGTGGTTGTAGAAGTGCTGCCAGGAGTAACCGGCCATCGCATTGATGTTACCGAAGCTGAAGTCATGCTGGTAGTTGGCATAGGCTTCGAACAGGGTGGTGTGACCGCCCCAGCCTTCGGAACGGGATGCTGTCGGATCGGTATCCTTCTCGTAGGAGTAGGTGTTGTGGTGTGTCCAACTCTCGGACTTGCTCCAGGAAGTGTTGTAGTTGGTGTTGACATTGAAGCTTAGGTCTTCGAAGCCATGCACCTTGTAGTTGAGCTGGAGGGAACCGCTGACGCGGAAGGATTCGCTGGCGCCGTAGGCGTCATACAGGGAGGACAGCGGAGAGGTGGAACCCATGGTCAGCGGAGTTCCGTCATCGTTGCGCCAGTTCCAGATGGTCTTGCCGTCAGCCTCGTAGGCAGGAACGGTCGGGTTGTAGGAAAGGGCTCCGCCGATGGCTCCGGTACGGGACGAGATGGAGGTGGTGTAACCGGCACGTCCGTTCACGTCGACGGACAGGTGTTTGTCGAAGAACTTCGGCGAGAAGGTCACATTGGTCGTGTAGCGCTTGTTGTCACCGACCTTGGAGTTCGGCTGGTTCTGGTTGAAACCAAAGCTGACACGGAACGGGAAATTACCGCCGCCACGCACGGAGATGTTGTGGTCGTGGTTGATGGCAACCCGGTAGACATATTTCATGAAGTTCGTATTCTCGTTGCCGAGGAAAGGAACTTTCTCCGGGTAGGTCTCATTGATAAAGGTGCGGAGTTCGTCGCCATCCATCCAATCATAGAAGTGGGTAAGGGTCTTTGCGGAGAAACTGCCGTTGTAGGAAACGGAGAGGCCGCGGCCCGGATTGCCCTTCTTGGTGGTGATGATGATGACACCGTTGGAAGCCCGGGATCCGTAGATTGCGGTTGCCGATGCGTCTTTCAGGACCGAGAAATTCTCGATGTCATTGGTGTTGACGGAGGACAGGGAGCCGCCAGGGACGCCATCGATAACGATGAGCGGGCTGTTGCTGGCGGAGAGGGATGCGGTACCGCGGATACGGATGGTCCCGGTATCGTTGCCCTGGCCGTTGCCGGGGATGATACGGAGGCCGGCGACCTTACCGAGGAGCAGCTGGTCCGGCGTGTTGATGGCACCGCGGGCGATTTCTTCCGCCTTGAGGGCGGTGACCGAACCGGTCATATCGCTCTTCTTGACCGTACCGTAACCGATGACCACCGTTTCTTCCAAAAATTCGGAATCTTCGGTCAACTGGATTCTGGCAGGCATTTCGGAAGCCCTGAAGGAGCGTGTCGCATAGCCGATGCAGCTGACTTCAACAGTCGCGTTGGCGCTGCTGACCTGCAGGACGAAATCACCGTTGATTCCGGTAGAGGTTCCGTTCGTGGTGCCCTGTTCGACGACCGTTGCGCCGATGACCGGCCCGGTCGCGTCGTACACCTCGCCTCTGACCTGGAATCCGCCCCGTTGTTGGGCACATACCAGTACGGCCGACGCGCACGAAAGCACAGCGGCCAGGAGGGTAAGCAACAATCTTTTCATAAGATAATTGGTGTTAAATAATTATTGGGTAGCGTTCAATACCAATTAGTAAGGGTAGGTTACAATTGCTTGGCAATACAAATATATAGATATTTTTTTATTTTAAAAACGTTTATGTTTTTCTTTTTATTAGGGGAACCGTGTTTTGGATACTTCGTAATAAAAGGGCGGGGGCGTCTCAACGACGTCCTCGCCCCAATCATGAAAGATTAGTAGCCGGCACGAGGCCGGTTTGGGTCTGTCTCTTTCAGGAAGTTTTCCTTTTAAGTCAGGTTTTGTAGTACAAATATACACATTTTATCCCAACGTTGTACCGAAAATCTGCATTTTAACGCGGTCTGTGGCACATTCCTCACGTACGTAACGGTATAAAAATAAAAATCCGGACAGCCGCAAATCGGGTTATCCGGATATCAATCAGCGTCTTGGGGCGGTATTACAGGCTGTCTCGCAGGATCTGGACGATTTCGTCGTGATCCAGGGTTTTATACCCGCCCGTGCAGATCGGGGCGCCTGCGGCGATGCCGTCGAGCATTTCTTCCGTCACGCCGAGTTCGGCCGCATGGAGGACGACACCGATTTCCTGCATCCAGGCTTCCATGGCTGCCAGGCCCTCCAGGGCGATGTCCTGGTCGGATTTCATGCCCGGGCGGACATCCCAGACGGCCGTGGCGAACCGTGCGAATTTCGGGATTCCGCAGGGCAGGATGTGCCGGTAGTAGGGGAGGGACACGGCGGACAGGGTCATGCCGTGGGTGGCGTCGGTATAGGCGCCGATGCTCTGGCCGATCATGTGGACCATCCAGTCCTGGGCCTTGCCCATCTTGGTCATGGTGTTGA
>JAFUUB010000061.1 GCA_017483985.1 Bacteroidales bacterium
CCGATCTGATTACATCATGCCGCCTGCAGGCATGGCCGGAGCGGCCGGAGCCGGTTCCGGAATGTCCACGATACCGCATTCGGTCGTAAGGAACATTCCTGCGACAGACGCCGCATTCTCCAGGGCAACGCGGGCCACCTTGGTCGGATCGATGACACCGGCCTCGAACATGTCCACATACTCACCGGTACGGGCATTGTAGCCGAAGGCACCCTTGCCCTCACGGATCTTGTTGATGATGACGCTGGCCTCGACGCCGGCATTCGCGGCGATCTGGCGGAGCGGCTCCTCGATGGCACGGGCCACGATGCGGATACCGGTCGTCTCATCCTCGTTCTCTCCCTTCAGTTCGGCGAGCGCCTCGGTCGCACGGATGTACGCGACACCGCCACCCGGCAGATAACCTTCCTCGACTGCGGCGCGGGTTGCGTTGAGCGCATCCTCGACACGGTCCTTCTTTTCCTTCATTTCCACCTCGGTCGTCGCACCGACATACAGGACGGCGACACCGCCGGCGAGTTTGCCCAGACGCTCCTGGAGTTTCTCACGGTCATAATCGGAGGTCGTCGTCGCAATCTGCTGACGGATCAGCTGCGCACACTCGGCGATTTCATTCTTGTCGCCCACACCGCCGACGATGGTCGTATTCTCCTTCGTCACCGTCACCTTCTCAGCCTTGCCGAGCATCTGGACGGTAGCGGTCTGCAGGCTGAAGCCACGCTCCTCGGACACGACGGTCGCGCCCGTCAGGATGGCGATATCCTGCAGCATCTCCTTGCGGCGGTCGCCGAAGCCCGGAGCCTTGACGGCAACGACCTTCAGGGTACCGCGGAGCCGGTTGACGACGAGGGTCGTCAGCGCCTGGCCGTCGACATCCTCCGCGATGATGAGCAGGGAACGTCCCTCGCGGGCGATCGGCTCGAGCACCGGCATCAGGTCTTCCATGGTAGAGATCTTCTTGTCCGTCACCAGGATGTACGGATCATCCAGGACAGCCTCCATCTTGTCGGCATTGGTCATGATATACGGGGAGATGTAACCGCGGTCGAACTGCATGCCCTCAACCACCTTCACTTCCGTCTCGGTACCCTTGGCCTCCTCCACGGTGATGACACCGTCCTGGCCGACCTTGGACATCGCATCCGCGATCAGTTTGCCGATATAACCGTCATTGTTGGCGGACACGGTACCGACCTGCTCGACCTTGGAATAATCGTTGCCGACTTCCTGGCTGCGGGCCTTGAGGTCCTTGACGACGACATCGACAGCCTTGTCGATACCGCGCTTGAGGTCCATCGGATTGGCACCGGCAGTGACATTCTTGAGACCGACGTTGATGATTGCCTGTGTGAGGACCGTTGCGGTCGTCGTACCGTCACCGGCCTGCTCGTTGGTCTTGGAAGCCACTTCCTTGACCATCTGGGCACCCATGTTGGCAAAACGGTCTTCCAGTTCCACTTCCTTGGCGACGGTCACGCCGTCCTTGGTGACCTGGGGTGCACCGAACTTCTTATCGATAACGACATTACGGCCTTTCGGTCCGAGGGTAACCTTTACGGCATCCGCCAAAGCGTCTGCTCCTTCCTTCATCTTGGAGCGGACATCCACATTGAATTTTATCTCTTTTGCCATGATATGTTCTCCTTATATAATTATAGTATCGCAAGGATGTCGGACTGGCGGACAATCAGCAGTTTCTTGCCGTCGACGGTCACTTCCGTGCCTGCATATTTGCCATAGAGGACCTGGTCGCCGACCTTTACCTCCATCGGTTCATCTTTCTTGCCGGGGCCGGCTGCCACGATGACGCCCTGCTGCGGTTTTTCCTTTGCGGTGTCCGGGATATACAACCCGGCCGCGGTCTTCGTCTCGGCCTCGCGCGGCTCGATGACGACTCTGTCTGCCAATGGTTTGATCATGTTCTTATGTTTTTAAATTGTTATCTTGCCTGCCCCGAAGGGCACATCCCTATTCATCAACTGCCGTGCCAGCAGCCGAAACTGACAAAATGGCACGAATTTCCCATTATGGCCGAAAAAAGCCGCATGAATATGCGCAAAACCGCGTTTCTTTGGGGAAGAATGCGTATTTTTGTAAGAGACTTTTCAAATAGGATATCTATGAACATTTCCATCCGGCGGACCTTGGCAGCCGCCTTTTCCCTCCTTCTGCTGGCCGCTTGCAACTCCCGGCAGAACTTCCTTCCCGATACTGATTTTTCCGGCTATGTATCTGCCTATAGCGGCGGTGTCATCCCCGAGGACGGCACGCTCCGCATCCAGCTGGCGACGCCCGCCGGTGCCCGTCCCGAAGACGGGCTGTTCACCTTCTCCCCCGCCCTTGGCGGCAGCATCCGCTGGATTTCCGACGAGATGGTCGAATTCATCCCCGACCAGGGTGCCCTCCAGCCCGGGAAAGCGTATAAAGCCACGTTCAACCTGGCCCGGGTCATGGAAGTCAAGGAGAAGAAATACAGTGCCTTCCCCTTCCGCTTCGCCGTCCAGGCCCGGTACGGGCAGCTGACTGCGGACCGGACCCTCCTGGAAAAAGGGGACGCGACCGTCGAAGGCACCCTGACCTTCAGCAGCCCCGTCGACACGGGAAAGGTCAGGAGCATGGTCCGGCTCGTCTGGCCGGACGGAGATCCCGTCCTGCGCCTCTCCGGTGCCCAGACGGGAGGAAAACAGGGATTCACCATCACGGGCCTCGTCCGTGGGGATAAAGATAAAGTCCTTAAAATCAATTTCTCCGAAGCCGGAACCGGATTCAAGGTCAACGATGGAGTCCAGGTCGTCATCCCGGCCCGCGGCGCATTCAAGGTCCTCTCCGCCCGGCTCATCGAAGCCAGCGATCCTTACGTGGAAGTCCAGTTCAGCGACCCGGTCAGCATGCCCCAGGAAGGGCTTGTCACCCTGGACGGCGTCGGCCGCACCTACCTGCAGGCCGACCGGAACATCCTCAAGGTCTACTTCGATGAAAGACGCAAGGAAGACCTCGTGCTGACCGTCCATCCGGGCGTAAGGAACACCGACGGACAAGCCGTTGCCGAAGCCTTCACCCAGGTCCTGAAAGAATCCCGGCCCAAGCCGGCCGCCGTCATCCCCCTGCAGGGCAACATCCTGCCGGACAGCCGGAACCTGGTCCTCCCCTTCCGCACCGTCGGGCTGCAGGCCGTCGACCTGCGCGTAATCCAGATCTATGAGAACAACGTCCTTGCCTTCCTGCAGGACAACAACCTGGACGGCAGGGACCAGCTCCGCCGTTCCGGCCGGCTGGTCTACGGAAAGACCATCCGGCTGGATGAGGATCCCGGCCGGGACCTGACGGCATGGCAGGACTGGAGCATCGACCTGGGACCGCTGCTGCGCCGCGAACCGGGTGCCATCTACCGCATCCGCCTGACATTCAAGCAGGAATATGCGCTGGGCAATGCCCAGGACCGCCTGATCCCCGTCGCCGCGAACACGCCGGATCCGGCGGATGAACGCATCTGGGACACCCCCGAATCCTACTACTGGGAGTCCTGGACCGACTGGGACAAGTACAACTGGCAGGACCGCGACGACCCCGACACTCCGTCCTATTACATGGATTCGGACCGCTTCCCGGTGGTCAACCTGATGACCTCCGACATCGGCCTGATTGCCAAATACGCCGACTCGGACCGGATCTGGGTCACGGCCACCGACCTGGGTTCGGCCAAACCGGCCGCCGGCGTCGAGATCGAAGCCTATAATTTCCAGCTCCGGAGCATCGGCCGCGGAAAGACCGGCGGAGACGGCAACTGCACCCTGACCCTGAAAGGCAAACCCTTCGCCGTGGTCGGACGGCGCGGAGAGACGGTCAGCTACCTCAAGGTAACGGACGGCAATGAAAAGAGCCTCAGCCGCTTCGACGTAGGCGGCACCAAGCTGGAAAAAGGGCTGAAGAGTTTTATCTACGGAGAACGGGGCGTCTGGCGGCCCGGCGACACCCTGCACGTCACCATGATCCTCCAGGACAAGGGCGCCAACCTGCCTGACGGACACCCGGCCTCCCTCGAACTCTATACCCCGCAAGGCCAGTTCTACACCCGGCAGAGCCGCACCGCCACCGACGGATTCTATGCCTTCGCCATCCCGACCCTGCCCGAAGATCCGACCGGATTCTGGAACGCCTACATCAAGGTCGGCGGTTCCTCTTTCCACAAATCGCTCCGCATTGAGAGCATCAAGCCCAACCGGCTGAAAATCAGCCTGGACATGGGCAGCCAGACCCTGAAGGGCGGCACCCGTACCCAGGCCTCCGTCACTTCCAGCTGGCTGACCGGCCCTGCGGCGGCAGGCCTTCCGGTCAAGGCCGACATGACCCTGACCACGGCCGGGACCCACTTCAAAGGCTTCGACGGTTACACCTTCCTCGATCCGACCAAGTCCTTCTCGTCTGACGAAACCCGGATCATCGACACGCGGCTGGACGGCAAGGGCGCGGCACGTCTCGGCATCGACCTGCCCCAGGCCCAGGATGCCCCCGGCCTGCTCAAAGCCACCATCGTCTGCTCCGTCGAGGAACCCGGCGGCGATGCCAGCTTCGTCCCCATCACCCTGCCCTTCTCCCCGTTTGACGCCTATGTCGGCCTGAAGCTTCCGGAGACGACGGTAGAGACCGACCAGGACCATGCCTTCCCGGTGGCTGTTGTCGACGCGGACGGAAAACGCATCGGCGGCCACAACCTCGAATACCGCATCTACAAGATGGACTGGCGCTGGTGGTGGGAGAGCCGTGCCTCTGAACTCGATTCCTATGTCAACGGAACGGCCGCCCAGGTATTCGCCTCCGGCCGGCTTGTCTCTTCCGCCCAGGGAGATGTCAAGGTCCCCTTCCGTCTGGACTATCCCGAGTGGGGCCGTTTCCTCATCTATGTCAAAGACCTGGACAGCGGACATGCCGCCGGCGGCATCTTCCTGGCCGACTGGCCGGCTTACCGGGGCCGCTCCGACAAGAAAGATCCGACAGCCCTGACCATGCTCAGTTTCTCCCTGGACAAGGAGCGCTACGAAGCCGGTGAGACGGCGACCCTCTACATCCCGGCCGCCAAGAAGGGACGGGCCCTGGTATCCTTTGAGAACGGGTCCGGCGTCATCCGCCAGGAATGGGTCTCCACCGACGAGAACCGGGAGATTCCGTTCACCTTCAAGGTCACCGAGGACATGGTTCCGAACTGTTATGTCCACCTGACCCTCCTCCAGCCCGTCGGCCAGTCGGACAATGACCTGCCGATCCGCCTGTACGGCGTCCAGCCTGTCTTCGCTGACATCCGGGATTCCCGCCTCGAGCCGGTCATCACCATGCCTGACGCCGTCCACCCGGAAGAGACCTTCACGGTCCGCATCAGCGAAAAGACCGGCCGGGCCATGACCTACACCCTCGCCCTCGTGGATGAAGGCCTCCTGGACCTGACCGCCTTCAAGACGCCGGACCCGTGGAACACCCTGTATGCCCGCGAAGCCCTCGGCGTGCGGACCTGGGACCTGTTCGACGAAGTGATCGGCGGCTACAGCGGCCGTTTCTCCCCGATGTTCAGCGTCGGCGGCGACCAGCAGATCAACCCTGCCGCCAAGAAAGACAACCGCTTCAACCCGGTCGTCCGCGTCCTGGGCCCGTTCACCCTGCAGAAGGGCAGCCAGAGCCATACCCTCAAGCTCCCGATGTATGTCGGCAGCCTGCGCGTGATGGTGGTGGCCGGCCATGACAACGCCTTCGGCAACGCGGAGAAGACCGTGGCCGTCCGCTCCCCGCTCATGGTCGTCCCGACCCTGCCGCGGGTGCTGGGAACCAGCGAAAAGGTCATGCTCCCCGTCAATGTCTTCGCCATGGAGAACGATGTCCGCCAGGCCACGGTTTCCGTCAAGGTCGAAGGTCCGGTCAAGATCGTCGGCAGCGCTGCCAAGGAACTGACCTTCAGCGAGCCGGGTGACCAGCTGGTCCGTTTCGAACTCGAGACGGCCGGAGAAGGGACGGCGCGGGTCACGGTATCCGCCGCCGGCGCCGGCCATACTGCCTCCGAGACCATCTCCATCCAGGTCCGCAACCCCAACCCGCCCGTCATCCGGGTCCAGCGGAAGAGCCTGGCCGCCGGGGAACAGGCGACCTTCACATACACCAACGCCCAGACCGCGCAAATGACCCTGACCGGTTTCCCGGCCATCGACGTCAACGGCGCCTTCTCCTACTCACGGGATTACCGCTATACCTGCACCGAGCAGCTTTCGGCCCGCGGCCTGACCCTGCTCCATACCCTCGACATGCTGACGGAGGCCAACGCCGCCACCGCGAAGGAAATCCTTCCCGAACTGGTCCGCGAGCTCTATGCCCGGCAGTTGCCGGACGGCGGCTTCGTCTACTGGCCGGGCGAGAACAACGCCCAGACCTGGGTCTCCTCCATGGCCGGTCTCTTCCTGAGCGAAGCCGCCGCCAAGGGCTATCCCGTCGAGCGTGAGGCCCTGCGCCGCTGGACATCCTTCCAGCAGAAAGCTATCGCCAATTACCGGGCCTCCGACAAGGCACGGTATGACCTGGACCAGGCCTTCCGCCTCTATGCCCTGGCCGTCGCCGGTGCCGCAGACGCCGGTGCGATGAACCGGCTCAAGGAGCAGGCCGGGCTCAGCCCGCAGGCCCGCTGGATGCTGGCAGCCACCTATGCCGTCACGGGCAAGAAAGCCGTCGGGGCCCAGCTGGTCCAGGCAGCGGACAACTTTGCCGGATACGACGGCGACCGGCTGACCTTCGGCAGTTCCCTCAGGGACAAAGCCCTCGCCGCGGGGACCCTGGCCCTGCTCGACCAGGGCGGCCGTGCCCTGGAAATCGCCCAGGACGTGGCCGAGGCCTTCGCACCCGGCTATAGCTCCACCCAGGAAATGGCCTTCGCCGCCATGGCGATGGACCGTCTCTCCGGCATGACCACGACCGGTACCCTCGCCGCGGACATCAACGGGAAGGCCGTCCAGACGCCCAAATCCGTCTGGTCCACCGACGTCGATGCCTCTGCCGGAGAGGCTTCCGTAACCAACCGCTCCGACGGTCCCGTCTATGTCTCGCTCGTCACGGTCGGCCGCGTCCCGGCCGGGACGCCGGTACCGGCACGCCATTCCGGCCTGCGCCTGGCCGTCACCTATACCGACATGCGGGGCGTAGCCGTCGACCCGCGGTCGCTGCTGCAAGGCACGGATTTCACCGCCACCATCAAGGTCACTTCGGAAAACAGCCTGCAGGATTACAGCCGCCTGGCCCTGACCTTCCCGCTGCCTTCCGGATGGGAGATCTACAACGACCGCCTCTTCGCCGGACAGGTCGCCGCCCAGAATGCCTATGATTTCCAAGACATCCGGGACGACGCCAGCATCTGGTACTTCGACCTGCCGATGGGGACTTCGAAGACCTTCAAACTCCGCCTGCGGGCGGCCTATGAAGGAAGCTTCACCCTGCCGCCGGTCACTTGCGAGGCCATGTATGACAGCCTGGTAGCGGCCAATACCGCCTCCGGCACCGCGGCGGTCACCCGATGAAAAAGCCGTCCCGGAAACAAGCCGTCCTCGCGGCGGCCGGCGTCCTGCTGCTGGCCTGGCTCTGCTGCCTGCCACGGACGCTTTTCCGGGACGTCCCGTATTCCACCGTCGCCGAAGACCGGGACGGGAACCTGCTCGGCGCCCGCATCGCAGCGGACGGCCAGTGGCGCTTCCCGCCCCGGGACACGGTGCCGGAGAGATTCGCCACGGCCCTCATCCAGTTCGAGGACCGGTATTTCCGTTGGCACCCGGGGGTCAACCCGGTGGCCATCCTGCGCGCGCTGGCCGGCAACCTGAAGGCAGGCCATGTCACCAGTGGCGGCAGCACGCTGACCATGCAGGTGATCCGCATGTCGCGCGGCCGCGAGCGGACGCTCTGGCAGAAATGCATCGAAGCGCTCCAGGCGACCCGGCTGGAAGCACGCTGCAGCAAGGATGAGATTCTCGCCCTGTATGCGGCCCATGCCCCGTTCGGGGGCAATGTCGTCGGGCTGGAGGCCGCCTCCTGGCGGTATTTCGGGAGGCCGGCCGAAGACCTCTCCTGGGGCGAGGCAGCCACGCTCGCCGTGCTGCCCAATGCGCCGTCCAGCATGCACCCCGGGAAAGGGCGGGAACAGCTGAAAGCCAAACGTGACCGGTTGCTGGACAAACTGTTGGATCGCGGTTACCTGGATTCCCTGGACCACGATCTGGCCTGCGACGAACCCCTTCCGCAGGCTCCGAAAGCCCTGCCTTCCCATGCCCCGCACTGGGTTGAAACCCAGCCCAAGGCCCGCCGGACCCGCAGCAGCCTCTCCCTATCCCTCCAGGAACAGGTGGAAGCCGTCTCAGACCGGTGGTCCCGGGAACTGGACCGCGGCGGCATCGCCGACCTGTGCGCCGTGGTCCTGGACAACCGGACCGGAGCCGTACTGGCCTATGTCGGCAATGCCGATCCCGGTCGCGAACGCCCCGGCCGGCAGGTTGACATCGCCCGCGCACCGCGCAGCACCGGCAGCATTCTCAAGCCCTTCCTCTACTGTGCCTTGCTGCAGGAAGGGCAGATCCTGCCCAACACCCTGCTGCCGGACATCCCGATCAACATCCAGGGATTCTCCCCGCAAAACTTCGACCTCCAGTTCTATGGTGCCGTTCCGGCGGCCAATGCCCTGGCCCGTTCCCTCAACGTTCCCGCCGTCCACATGCTCCGGCGCTACGGCGTTCCCAAGTTCCACCAGCTCCTGCGCGAAGCCGGCCTGACGACGCTGACCCGCCAGCCCTCCGACTACGGACTGTCCCTGATCCTGGGCGGCGGGGAAGGTACCTTGCTGGACATCACCCGTGCCTACGGCCGGCTCGCCCGCAGTTACCTGTACGACATCGACGGCCCCCTCCATGACAAAGTGGCACTCTGGCATACCTTCGAAGCCCTTTCGGAAGTCAACCGCCCGGACGAGATCGACTGGCACCTGGTCCGTTCCATCCGCAAGATCGCCTGGAAGACCGGCACCAGCTATGGTTTCCGGGATGCCTGGGCGGTCGGCATCTCGCCGGATTATACGGTCGGTGTCTGGGCCGGGAATGCAGCCGGGCAGGGCGTTCCCGGACTGACCGGTGCCCGGACGGCCGGTCCGGTACTCTTCGAAATCTTCGGATTGCTGCCGGTGCAGGCTGCCGATTCCCCCTATGCGGAAGGCGCCTGGTTCGCCGAGCCGCCGGCCTCGGACGGCATCCGGGTCGAGACCTGCGCCGTTTCCGGCCACCTGAAAGGCCTGTACTGCGCCGAAGCCGACACCCTGCTGCTGCCCAAGGCCGCCCTGGAAAGCGAAGCCTGCCCCTATCACCAGCCGGACGGGGCCTTCCTCCTGCCGCCCGCCATGGAATGGTATTACCGCCAGCACCATCCGGAGTACCATCCGCCCGTCCACGGGGAACGGACCGTCATGGAGTTCATCTACCCCGAACCCGGCAGCACCCTCTGGCTGCCCCGCCAGCTTGACGGATCGGTCAAGGGCGCCGTCTTCCAGCTGGCCCACCGGGATCCCTCCGCCACGGTCTTCTGGCACATGGACGGGGAATACCTGGGCCAGACCCGCTACCTGCACCAGCTTTCCCTGCTGCCCGAAGCGGGCGACCATTCCCTCACCGTTGTCGACGCCGAGGGCCGGACGCTCTCCATCCGCTTCCGCATTGCCGAAAATGGTCAAAAGGGCGAATAATCCGCCCTTGAAGTCTTACCTATTTGTCTTTCGCAGAAACATTTACGATATTCGTTCGATTTTGCATCCGTGCGAAAACGGCCCGCAAATAAAACGAACTAATCAGATATATGTTTATGAAAAAGAAACAATGGTATGAGGCCCCCGAGGCCGAAGTCCTCGACATCCGGCTCGAGGCGAGCATCTTGTCCAAGGAAGAGTCAATCGACGGCAACGGCGGAGAGAACCTGAACGATCCCATCACCAACGATCCCTGGTCTTAAGTCCCACCCCAGAAAAGAAACTCACCATGAGAAAATCCATATTCTCCCTGCTCGCCCTTGCGGCGGCATTCGCCGTATCCTGCAACAAGGAAAAAGCCCTCGAGGCCCCGGTCGCCGGGGAAGTCTCCACCCATCCCGTCACCATCGAAGGCACCTATGTCGCCACCAAGACGGCCTATGCCAACGAGAAGACCTTCAGCTGGCTCGCCGGTGACAAGATCTCCGTCATGGAAGACCTCGACGGCACCGTGAAATTCAACGAATTCACCGCCGCCTCCGAAGGCGCGACGACCACCTTCGACGGAAAGATCTCCGACGGCGCCACCCTCGGCCAGTGGGCGGTCTACCCTTCGACCCTCGAGCCGGCCGTCACCGACGGCACCCTTTCGGTCGAAATCCCCTACTTCTATGAATTGAATGACAATCCCCTCTCCGCCCTTCCGCTCGTCGGCCAGAAGCAGGAGGATGATTCCTACAAGTTCATCTCCTCCATGGGTATTGTCAAGTTCACGCTGACCCATGTTCCCGAGACCGCCGGGTACGTCTTCCTCTATACGGGTGAAACCGTTGTTGCCGGCGGATTCAACGTCGATGCAGAAGGCGTCATCAAGATCGGAAACCAAAGCACCGGCGAGGCGAACTCCCTCGTAATGGAAGTTGTCCCTTCTGCCGACAACACGGTCGAAGCCTATTTACCGGTTCCGGTTGGCGCCCTTCCCGCCGGCTGCGAGATCCGGCTGTATGCGACGGACGGCGCGACCCTTCTTTTCAGCCAACAGACCGTCAAAGAGATCCCGGTGGTCCGCAATACCGTTACGGAGGTGGCACCGCTCACCCTGCCGGATTCCGGACTGACGCTGGAAGATATCCTCGGAGACTACACCCTTACGGGAACCAGCCCTTGGGCAGATAATGATGGCAATTATGATGTTACTTCGACCATCAAGATCTCGGAGAATCCCTACGCCGACCTGTCCGATTACGGAAATGTCATCATTACCGGCAATCTCCTGGGTGTTCCCATCAACAACTACCCGGTTTTCGCCATGTTCAACCCCGTAGATGCGACACTCAGCATCAGTGCCTGGGTCCCGATTTACTGGAATAGCAGTTATGTCGAGCCGACGGAAGGTGAAGAAGAAGATCCGAATAACTTCGAAGCGATCTACATCTATCACTTCGTCTATGCCAGCAATAGCATTTCGGCTTCGAGTGAGCCGCTGGTCTTCCAGTTCAGCGACGCCAACCAGTTTGCGTCCAGCTTCGCCGGCAGCAGTTATCTGGGCCTCCTGATGAGCAATAACTACATCTTCGACATGTTCAATCCGGTCTCCGGCACCCGTAACGAGGCTACGGCTGAAGAGGGTGGCGAGGTGGTTCCGGCCGGTGCTCCGGCCAAGGCGCCCCGCCTGATGGGCACGGAGCTGAAAAGCCAGGTTTCCGTCAAAAGAGGCCTCGTCAAGATGAAATAATCCATCCCTCTATAACGCAGAAAGCCGCCGGGGGAAAAAACCGGCGGCTTTCTTGTACTCCAGGGAATATGCTGTCATAATTTTGAAATGATGTCAGTTTTTATATCTTTGCAAAAAAAAGAGTCATGGAAGCCACACGCATACAGACCGTCCTCCGATTGGAGCCCGAGCTGCTCGAAAGGGTGAAACGGCGCGCCCGAAAAGAAAAGAAATCCTTTAACCGTTACGTCGAGCAGTTGCTTGAACGGGAAACAAGTTTGTATTTCCCGAAACTGCCAGAAGGCTTTACGATCTCCGAGGAAGTGCTCGGACTTGGCCGGTTCCATTTGGAAGAGCCCAGTGCAGCAGAACTTGCAGCGGATCCGAAACTAGCCTATTTGTGGGAAAAATATGGGAAGAAATAGTTTGAAAGTTTATCTGGATACCAACGTATTATTGGATGTCCTTTCCCCGAAAGAGCGGCCATCTGCCAAAGCGTCGCGCATAATCTTTCAGGCCAGCCGCTCCGGCTACCTGGAAGCCGTTCTTTCTACACAGAGCATCCTGGATGCCGAGTATGTCTTATCCAAACAGACGGAATACTCTCCGGAACAATTTGCCCGTCAAACCCTTCTTATCCTGAATTATATCAATGTCCGAAGCATCGATTCCGCAAACATGCGCGAAGCGCTGATCCTCCCGTCCGGAGACCTGGAAGACAATGCCCAGTATGCATTGGCAGACAGCGAAGGATGCGACATCCTCGTCACGTCCGACCGGACTTTCAAGCGCACACGGACACCAACGGGCCTTCCGGTATTTACGCCGGAAGAACTCGTCGCCCGTATGACTGAAAAAGAGTAAGTGCTACCGGATGCTGTTGAGCAGGTCCAGCTTGCCGTCGCCGATCAGCTTGATGACCAGCTCGCCGAAAAGGGTGTTCTGCCAGGCGAACCAGGGACGGGTAAAGTCGGAGGCGTCGTCCCGGTGGAAAGACTCGTGGATGAAGCCGGTGCCGGCATCCGTGGCCAGCAGCGTTTCCATGCACCACTTGATCTCCGCATCGTCCTTCGCCGTAAAGGCACGCATCATGATGCTCATCGGCCAGATCACCTCGGTCCCGATGTGCGGCCCGCCGATGCCCTCGGCGGCCTTACCGCGCCAGAAATAGGGATTGCTGTCGCTCCAGACAAAGCGGCGGGTATTCTGGTAGATGGGATCGTCCGCCAAAGATTCGTCCAGATAGGCCAACGACAGCAGGCTCGGAACGTTGGCATCGTCCATCAGGTACTGGTTGCCGAAGCCGTCGGCCTCGAAGGCATAGATGGGGCCGAAGGAAGTCGTGCGGTTGACCGCATACTCCTGCAGGGCGGCGGCGACTTCGTCGGCCAGGGCCCGGCACTCACCCGCGAGGGCGGTCTCGTGATTGACCGTCTCCAGGATTTCGGCGGCTTTGCGCAAGATGCTGACGGCGAAGAAGTTGGACGGAATCAGGAACTCGAACTGGGTCGCATCGTCGGACGGGCGGAAGGAAGAAGCGATCAGCCCGACCGGCTTGACGGGGTTGCCGCGTCCGACCCGGTCCTTGGTATCAAGCTGCCGGTCCGTGACGCGCAGGAAATAGTACGGCCCGTCGCCGTCCTTGCGCTGCTGGGTCCGGAAGGTCTCGAGGATGGTCCGGACGGCCTTCAGCCAGGTCTCTCCGAAAACGGAAGTGTCACCCGTCGTCTTCCAATAATGATGGGCCAGGCGGACCGGATAACAGTGTGAGTCAATCTCCCATTTGCGCTCGAAGACGTTCGGATCGTGCGGAGCACCGGTATCGTCCTTGGCGCCCTCCCCTGTCGGCCCGTCGTTGAACGCGTTGGCATACGGGTCGATGGTTATCAGGCGCAACTGGGTGTTGATCACGCCCGCGAGCATCTTTCTGAGGTGTTCATCGCCACCGGCCAGTTGGACATATGGCCAGACCTGCGCCCCGGAATCCCGGAGCCACATGGCATGGATATCTCCCGTATAGACAAAGGTCTCGGGCGTCTCACCGTCCCGGAAATGGACCGTCGTATCCAGGGTGTTCGGGAAACAGTTCACGAACATCCAGCGGAGTTTGGGGTTCTGCAGGAGCGCCGACACTTCGCTGATCTTCGCCTCGACGGCCTCGCTGCGGAACAGCCGGTCCGCCTCAGTCGGACGCTGGGAAATATAGTTCCCGGCCGCATCCACGGTCTGCACGATTTGATCGGCCGGTTCGGAATGCTTGGAAGGCTGGCCACACGACACCGCGAGCAGGCTGAGGCCGGCTGCGAGGCATTGAACAAAAGTTTTCATATATGGGTTCAGGCTGGGGTAAAACACGCTATTGTTCCAGGAAGATCTTTACTTTCTCGGTCATCACCGTGGAGAGCAGGACCTTTCCTCTGGGGCTGATGACGTATTTGGTCGGGATCCATTTCACGCCGTAATCAGCGGAAACCTGGGTCTCCTTCCATTTCTTGAATCCCTCGGACAGTTGGAGCCAGTCCATCTCGTGTTCCGCCGTATATTTGCGCAGCTGCTGCGGATCCGTATCGAAAGAGATGCCGATGAATTCCACCTCCGGATGCGCCTCGTGGAGCCGAACGAGTTCGTCGATTTCCTCGCGGCAATCCGGGCACCAGGTCGCCCAGAAGTCTATGACCAAGGTTTTCCCCTTGAAATCCTTCAGGGTATAGGTTTTTCCGTCGAGACCGGTCAGGGAAAAATCCGGGGCCTTCTCGCCTACCTGAATCAGGTTGACAGCGTATTCCGGATCCAGGTCATCGGCTACGGTGATCGCGGCGCTGTGGGAGCGGTTGGCGCAAGAAAGGGCGGTCAACAAGGTGACGGCCAGTAAAAAGACTTTTTTCATAATTTGATGGCTTTCAGGGAACGGATCGATTTTGCCAGGTTGATCATGTGGTCAGCCATACGCTCGGCATTGGAGGACAGTTCCAGGTACTGTGCGCCGACGGAAGGGGTACAGATTCCCTTTTCCATCCGGGCGATATGTCCTTCTTCCATCCTGCGGGTGTAATCGTCAATCTCCTCTTCGATTTCATTCGCTTTTTCCAGTGCCGAAAGGTCCTCATCCCGGTATGCCGTCAAAGCCTTTTCATACAGGCGGTGGAGCAGCTCTTTCAATTGGCTGATCTCATATTTGGCGTCATCGGAGAACTGCTGGGACGATTCCGACAGGGCCACGGCATATTCCACGATATTTTCCGCATAGTCGCCGATCCGTTCCAGATCCCGGATATTCCGGTAGGTTCCGGAAAGATAGGTGCGGTCCTTCTCTCCCAGTCCGCTTTTCCCGCTGAGTCGTACGACGAATGCGATCAGTTCCTGGTTGATGAAGTTCAACTGGCGTTCATCCCGTTCGAAAAGGTTCTTCGAGGAGAAGTCCAGCTGTGTAGCCATTGCCAGGCTGCGGTCGATGTTCTCCAGGGCGATATCGGCCATCCGGAGAATCTCCCGCTTGACCTGCGAGACGGCGACAGGCGGCGTACGCAGCATGTTGTCGTCGACATAGCGAAGCGTGAATTCGGTATTCTCCGCCAGGGGCCTGTCCGGGATCAGCCGCATGACAAGGGCCACCAGCATGCCGGTAAGCGGCAGCATGATGGCTACGGTCACCGTGTTGAAGAAGGTATGGAACATGGCCAGCTGCACCTGCGGGGCTGACGGGAACAGACGCTCGAAGAGGGAGCCATAGGAAATATCGAACCAGCCGAGGCCCCAGGCCGCCAGCATGAAGAGGGCCACACCGGCGCAGTTGAACAGCAGGTGGATGAGGGCCGTACGCTTGGCGTTGGTACCGCTGGTGACACCGGCGATGACCGCCACGACGCAGGAACCGATATTGGAACCCATCGTCAGGTAGATACCCTGGTCGATGCCGATGAGCCCGGTCACGACCATGGCCAGGGCGATGGAAGTCATGACGGAAGAACTCTGGATGATGGCCGTGAAGACGGCGCCCAAAAGGACCAGCAGCAACGGATTGCTGATTCCGGCCAGGAAGGTCTTGACCCCGTCCAGCGCCGCGAACGCTTCCATGGAACCGCTCATCAGTTCCAGACCGACGAACAACAGGCCGAAGCCGGCCAGGATGCCGCCGAGGGTCTTGTATGTGCTCCGTTTGGCGAAGATGCTCAGGAAGGCTCCCAACCCGGCGAAAGCGGAGAAGATCACGCTTGTCGAAACGGAATTCCCGCCGAACATACCCAGGGCTACGATCTGTGCCGTGACCGTGGTACCGATATTGGCGCCGTATATGATCGTTGCAGCCTGGGCGAGGGAGATGATACCGGCATTGACGAAGCCGATGGTCATGACGGTCGTTGCGCCGGAACTCTGGATGGCGGCGGTTCCGAGCGCGCCGATTCCAACTCCAAGAAGCTTGCTGTCAGAGGCTTTTGCGAATAGTTTCTTTAATTTTTCCGAGCTCGCAGCCTCGAGATTCGAGCTCATCATCTGACAGGCGATGAGGAATACACCGATTCCCGCAAGCAATGTCAGCAAGGATGTAATGATTGCTGTTAAATCCATTTTTTCTCTTTAACCGCGCGCCTATACTGCAATTATCGTTCCGTCGGAACCAAGTTCCGACGGATTTCAGGCAGGATTGAATTTTCCTTTCCCCTGCCTGCAGCGGGGGCATTTCCAGTCATCGGGGAGATCTTCGAAAGCGACCCCGTCATGCTCCGCCGGATCATAGACGTAGCCGCAGATGCTGCAGACGTATTTGCCGGAAGCCTTCCGGGCGGAAAAATCGACCTCGGCCAAGACGGTGGGAACCGGATTGTCCAGATCCATCACCCGTTTTGCCTCCAGGTTCTCATACCCCTGCGGCGAATGGGTGGAAAGATAGACGGTCGGATGGTTCCGGACGAATTCCCGTACACGGTCCAGGGTCTGGCGGGCCGCGGCGATGTCGTCGAAGACGACAGAAAGTTTGTTTTCATAGAGCGCCTCGTCGACATAGGTGATGTCGCCCTGGAACATGTAGAAGAGGCCTTCATCCTCTGCGATGATGAGGCTGTTGCCGTTCGTGTGGCCTTTCGCATTGATGAAATAGACGCCTTCGCAAATCTTCTGGGACTGCGGGAAGTTGAAATACGCCCCATCGGTGAAGTGCACCGGGATGAGGTTCGGGATTTCCTTCAGTTCTTCCGCGCCCAGTTCATCGGCATTGACATAAATCTCCGCATTCGGGAAAGAACGCAGTTCCCCGGAGTGGTCGGAATGCCTGTGCGTGAGCAGGATCTTTGTCACGTCAGCGGGGCCGTAGCCGAGTCCGGCCAGGGCATCCATGTAGTTGCAGATGTCTTTCCCGGTGTAGGCCACGGAGGTCTCATTGGGGGCCTCTTCCGGCGTACCCGCCGGCAGGCCGGTATCTACCAGGATGACATCCGATCCCGTGTCGATGACATAGTTCTGTAAACTGCCGCGATAACGGATATTCGGGTCGAACTTGTCAGCACCTTCTTCGCCGCCGAATGCAAAAGGCTGCGTATAGAATCCGTCTTTCCTGAATTTGACTGCTTTGATTTTCATAATTGTTTATTATTTGTTTCAGTGTTTCACAAGATGATTACGACGGGTCAGAAACCCGTGCCGAACTGGAGCCAGTACTTTTCCTCCAGGGCTTTCCAGGCACGGACGCCTTCGTTGTAGATGTACTCCGTGTAGGCATTCAGCACCGGAGCGGGCTGGGCTGCCGTCGGGAGTCCGTCCAGGGCCAGCTGCTCGAGCCGGAGCACTTCCTGGTTGAAGCCCTCCTTGGTGGACTGCCAGGACAGGGTGGCCAGCTTATTGGCCCGGCGGAACTGCCAGAGATAGCTGTCCGGGACATACTGCTTCTGACCGCAGACCTCAAAGTTCGCCGGAAGGGTCGTGGTCCCTGAGAAAACAGGGATCCGGGGGCTCTGCGCCGGGTTGTCCACCGAGATCCAGCAGATCCCGCCGATGCTGTCTGGCAGCCAGCTCCGGAGCTGTGTGATGTGGGAATAGGCACACCAGGCCACGGCAACCGTGCGGCGGAACTCGACCGTTCCGGGAGCCAGGGTGTTCAGGGTATTCCGCAGGTTCGTCGAGAGCCAGGGATTCGCGACGGGGCTGACGATGGTATCCGCCGGATGCGTCTTGGTCGCTGCCCGGGCCATTTTGACACCCTTGGTCATGTCGAAGTCCGTCCCCTCGTACGTCTCCCGATAGAGCGCCATCACCTCGCGGACGTCCACCTTTTTCTCCGGCTTGACGGAGAAGGGAAGCTCCGCCATGTCGTAGGTAAGTCCCAGCGACGGGGCGAAATGGTTCAGCAGGAAATACTCCCGGTCATTGAAGTTCTTCCCGTTGGCATAGTCCGTATTGAATGACTTCCAGAAAATGAACGTGCCCTTGCCGTCCCACAGTCCGTTGTCGATGGCCACCTGCTCGACATTGACGGAAGCCATCATGTCCTTGTCCTTCCGGTCGATCGCACCGATGCGGGGAATGTTGGCCGAAACAGCCACATGGTCGTCCGGTACCCGCTTGGCGACCCAGGCGGCACCGATCCGGTCCTTCCCGATCCCGACGATCTCGAACTGCCAGACCTCGTTCTTGTCCGCCACGGTCAGGCATTCCCCACCGTCGCCGTAGCCGTACTGCTCCGCCAAGGAGCCCATGAGCCGGATGGCGTCCCGGGCGTTGTCACACCGCTGGAGGGCCACCCGCTCGAGTTCTTCGATGGTGAACCATCCCTTCTCGTTCACAAGCGTGTCCGGACCGCCGAACGTGGTCTCGCCGATGGCGAGCTGCTTTTCGTTGAAACAGGGATACGCCGTGTTGAGATAGGCGTAAGTATGGGCGGCCTCGGGGATTTCTCCCATGCATTTCACCCCCGTGGTGTCTCCCCGGAACCGGGTCTGCATGGTGCCCCGCAGGACCGGATGCATCGTCCCGGGCGCATGGTCGGCGGCGGGCTCCATCTGGACCCACGTACGGTAGCGGCCGTCGCAGGTGTGCGAGGTAATGACCGATCCGTCGGCGGAGGCCAGGCGGCCTACCATGATCGAGGTGCAGCTTTGACCGGGGAATTCCTCCTCCTGCGCACGGAGGGGAAGGATGACCGCCAGAAAGACGAGAAGAGACAGAAGTTTTTTCATCGCAGCGGTTTGACTCTAATAGAACTTGACGATTTCGTCGAGCGGACGATGCACGGGCATGCCTGGCTCTTCCGCCCGGTATCCCAACGAGATGACCGCCATGACGGTTTCATTCTCAGGGATGCCGAACAAGGCACGCAGCGCCTCGGCATCGCGGATGCCCATGATCAGGGTATCAAAGCCCATGTCCCTGGCTTTCAGCACCAGATAGGCATTGCTGAGGCCGTTGTCATAGGCTCCCCAGCCGTCACCGACCTCGTTGCTGGGCGTCCCGCGGAAGAAACCGGACTTCCCCTTTTCGAAGGTCGAGACGATCAGGACGGGCGCGTTCAGGACTTTGGCCTTGTTGCCGCCGATCAGTTCCAGGACCGCCTCCCGTTTTTCCGGGCTGATGGCCACGTAATATTTGCTCGGCTGTTGGTTCGCCCAGGAGGGTGCCTGCTGGGCGGCCGTCAGGAGCTGCCGGACCTCCGCCTCGGAAATGGTGCGGCCGGCCTCATAAGCACGGACGCTCCGCCGGGTGAGGAAAAGCTCATCGAGGGAAGGCGCAGCCTGCGGGGGCTGCCCGGTGCATCCCGCCAGCAAAGCCGGCAAGGCGCATAAGAACATCGCTATTTTCTTCATGTTTCCGTATTTATTCATCTTTCTTCGGAATCTTGGCCCCAAGGACATAGAAGACGCCCATCAGCAACGCAATACCGAGGGAAACGCCGAGATACAGGAGGAAATCCTGCCATGAAATTACTTTCCCGAATATCCACAACAGGATGGGATAGCCGAAGATATACACCAGTGCGGCCGGCCAAACCGCCTTGAGGATCCTTTTTTGCTCACTGTCCAGATGCATGTCTGATCGGTTTTTATATTCCGGGACGAATTTAATCATAATATGGAGAACAACGTGGCGATAGCCGGTTTTTTTTCATCAATTTACCGGCACGCCCATCACCACCGGGGTTGTGACCTGATCTCCCCACCACCGCAAGAAATAGCCTCCGGCTTTCTCCATACATCCGCTCCCGGTTGCGGTCGACGATCCGGGAGCGGATTGTTTTATCGCTCTCCGATCGCTATCTTTGTATGCTTGATAGTATTCCAAACAGTGTGTCCGGAAAGGAACGCCTTGACCGCGCGGGACTTACCCTTTACGACGTCGGAGCAAAGAGGTACGAACCACGCAGTTTCTTCCGGAAGGCCTGACACCAAAATGGGCTCTCACGGTGTCTCGGTGTCAGGGGTAGGATTATGATCCGGGGCCTGACACGGAATCCCTCTTTTACGCATTCCCGGTGTCAGTGCTGCCGGAAATATACCTGATCGTACGCTGTTTCTTCTTGCCCCCCTCTTTTAGCACAAGCTCCGGTTATCTTAGCAGCCGTAAATGGTTGCAAGATGACTGGAAAAGAAAAACGCTCACCGAAGTGAGCGCAGAGGTTATTCTGGGAGACTTTTCCCGGAGAATCTGAATGTATTTCCTTCGTATTCAGATCCATTAAGCTTCCAGCTGCGGTTGCATTTTGGATGCCGACCTTCCCGGTGATCGGAGCAGTGATAATGAATGACATCCTCACTCCCATCTGGCCAGTTTAGCACAATATCCTCATCCATGTCTGCGGCTCCATCAATCTCTCCAAAAACAAGGCGATAGACAGTTTTGCCATTAATCTCGTACTGTGGGACAGCGAGCAGACCTTCCATAATAGCGAGGTATGCCTTTGTCTCCGGATTGGATTTGTCTTCGACATCCTTAACCGTATACGTTTCTCCTTTGAAGGTCAACGTCATGCCGGGCATTTCCGGGGAGATAATGGAGTTATTATCCGCATCAACGGCTTCGATGTAGATATTTACAGGAGCCCAGTCGACTATCCATCCACCGAGAATCTTCTCACATCCGGTAAGAAGAATTGCCGTCGAAGCTGCGAACGCGAGCAGAATCTTTCTCATTGTTAATCCTTTTTTCTTTAAAACTCCAAGAAGAGCCAAATCTTGCACTATAGATGCGACTTTCTAAGAGTTCGTTGCCCGAAATCATCAAAAACGCCCACCGGAGTGAGCGATACGTTACTGTTTAAGGTGCCGAGCGAAATCCATGCTCGAATGGAGAATACGTACTATCAGAACATCAGCAGTCTCTTGAACAAGATAGAAAATGACATGACGACCAACCAGGAACCCTTTGAGTCCGGCGTGGATCATCTCATAGGACTTTCCGAGCTTTTCCGGATTCTGAGCCAGTTTCTTGAATGCAGAGATGAGCATTTCATAGTACTTGTCGGCTTGTCTTTCTGACCATGTATCGACTGTATATTCCCAAATCCTGTAGAGGTCTCCCGCTGCCTCCTTGGTCAAACTATATTTCGCCATGCTTGCGCGCTTTCATTTCTTGCAGATATGCCTCAGGATCGAAATCCTCTACAATCCCGCTATTCAACCCTTCGTCAATCGCCGCGCGAAGTGCCGCGATTTTCTGCTCTTCGGCTTCCAGCAACCTGAGCCCAGACCGTACGACCTCACTGGCGTTGTTATATCTGCCGGAAAGAATACTAGCCTGGATAAAATCTTCAAAATGAGTACCTAATGCAACTGTCGTTGTTTTCATTATCAAATGGTTTTATTGGCAAATATAAGAATATTTCATAATCAATACAAGTCATCCGCACGACAAAACAATCCTATTCTTAGCCCCCTCCCATACGCCCATGGGAAAATCAGATAATGGAGAAGACCTTGCGGGGAAAAAGGCTAATTCAGGTTCATGCACGCACGATTGGCCGGCAATACCCCTTTGTGAATAAGCATACTTTTTCTATATTTGCCTCTAAGCAATGTATTTGCGAGCACCCCGGCGGCAGCCGCCGGCAGTCCCTATCTGGACTTCGGTGCAAGGTTGTACAACCCCGCAGCCTCTTCCGGCTGGCCTGACACAAAAACGGGCTCTCACGGCGCCTTGGTGTCAGGGGTAGGTTTATAATCCGGGGCCTGACACGGAATCCCGCTTTTATGCGCTCTCGGTGTCAGTGCTGCCGGAACGATATCTGATGGTAGGCTGCTTTCCCTTGTCCCATTCTTTTGGCACAAGCTCCGGTTATCTTGGCGGCCGTAAATGGTCCCAAGATGACGAGCGAAACGCCTTATGGTCCCTGGATGGCTCCTCCGCCGACGGAGGTGCCGGGTTATGTGTGGGGCCGGCAATATGATCCGAAGCCCATGAAGCCCAAGTCCTCTAAGCTCCTCGAAATCAAAGTCGAGGAGTTTTACCATCCTTCGAAAGAAGTGGCTCTGAAGGCCGCGAAAATGGCTGTCCGGGGAAAATCGGGGATGTATTTCGGCTCGATGGAAAATGGGAAGGGATTCCATGTCTACCGGAATGGGAAGGTGGTTCAGAGACATTGGGTGGAATGAGAAAGGAGAAGACTGGATTCTCTTGCTGATTCAATCAACATTTGCTCGAATCAATCTTTCATCTTATATTTGTACATCATAATGTACTTATACTATGGTCGTAATTAGTTCAGCAGAGTTGAGAAGCAATATGAAGAAGTATCTGGATATCGCTAA
Source organism: Bacteroidales bacterium (assembly GCA_017483985.1). The sequence goes on from JAFUUB010000061.1 coordinate 22,184, forward strand.
AACAGAGCAGGTGCTTATTCAAAGAGGGAAAAACGAGACTTTCGTTTTGACCGCCCAGCAGAATCCTGTGGAGTATGATCTGTCCCGCGCCATCACCGTTGATGATGTGCTGGCGAAAGTGCGCGAAGGACTAACGGAGATGTTCGAGAGGAAGGAATCTGCTAAGGCAATCAAAAAATGAAAGTATTGTTCCTTCCAGAAGTCAGTCAGCAGTTTGTGGAGCTGGTTGACGTCCTATACGATAAAGGCTACATGAGTTTCTTGGATCAAGCTTTGGATTATTCAGAAAGTCTGTTTCGAGAGATTCAGAGCACTCTACCCTTCAAGGTCCATCGGAAGGCTCCAAAGTGGTTCTCGAGATTTGGGAAGGATATGGATTATTCGGTCTTCCCCAAAATGACCATACCACCTGGTATGTCTTCTTCAACGTTTACGATGTTGGAGGCGAAACCATTTATCTAGTCCGCTATATGAGCAACAATCACGTAATTGCTCACCATCTTGACTTCGATAACTGAAACTCCTATTTGAGTTAATGAGATAGCCCCGGGATAAAAAAGACCCTCACCGGTGAAGATGAGGGCCTAGAGTATGGGGAGAGGCCGTTGTTAGTATCAAACTTTGATACAACGTGAAGGAGACATCCCGCAGAACATTCACTGGAACTGAAGCATGCCTGGCGATCATTTCAGCGGTAATGTCCAAAAGCAGATAGCACCAATACTTCCACCACCTCTTCATAGATCCGGTAGATCAGTCTGTGTTCACGGGTAATTCTTCGGGAATACACATTCCCACCATATCCCTTTAATGGTTCTACCTGACCGGTTCCGGTTCTCGGATGTTCGCGGATTTCATCCAGAAGTTTTGACAGCTTTGCGACTGATTGGGGGGCTTTCCGGTTCAACTCTTTCAAATCCTTTTTCGCATCTTCGGAAAACACAATCCTGTACATAATCAGTCTTCGTTAATCATCCTACCCAGAAAATCGTCCATGCTTTCGCCATCGTTCATCCGATGGACACGTCCTTGTTCATACTCAGCGATTCCCTTGCGGATCTTGGCATCCAACAGTTCGGAATCAACGAGTATGTCAGAGTTGGAAATGGGGACAAGGCGATAACTGCCATGAGACCGGGAAGTGATCACGACATCATTGGTGCGGGCCAGATCAAAATACTTTCGCTGGTTGGCCCTGAATTCTCTGCTGCTAACTACGACCATAATGCTTCTTTTATTTAATGCAAAGATATGTTTTTCCAAATAGAGTACCAAATTGGTACACATTTTATGTTTGGAAAAGTCGATCTGACATCCAACTCAATTAAGAAGGTACCAGTAAACACTCTTTCCCCTTATTCGAATATGCGGGAAAACAGTTTTCATCTTCCACTAACGACCTGAAACACTGTTTTCACCTTATTTGAAGATGCTGAAACATGCTTTTCACCTTAATAAATCATCCTGAAAACATGTTTTCACCACGTTAAATCGTCCCGTAAACATGCTTTCAGGGTATTACATAATTCATAATCGAATCCCCGTAAAATCGATGAAATCCTTTGCTTCAGTAGAGCCACAATTAATAGATCTTTTCATATATCCGCTAAAATCAGGGGAATCAGAATCACAAATCAATGCTAGAGAATAGAAAAAGAGGCTAAATCTTCGTCCTTAAATGTTCCACGATCCGCATCAAAAACCGTTTTATTAAAAAAACCGCAGTCAAAATTCAATAGCTTGTTAAGAATACCGCTGAGCCATTTGGGAATGATGCAACGCACAAAACATCGCTTGGCGAATCAATATAGTTTTGATTATTCAACAACTAGAATGACATTCCTATACCAATGGTTACCATACTGAAATATGAATTTGATGATATTATTGTTAGATCCTTGGAATATCCTATAGAAGCGAAGAATCTGGTATAGCTAACCTTCAAGCCAACTTGATAACCTAAAGTAAACCTTTTATACGGATTCGAACGATCCGAACTAAAGAGATTGGTTGTAGAATCATTAATTGCACCGGAAAAGTAATGTGTTTTACTTGTCCCTAAAAGATAACCCTTAGCATTGAAGCCTGCATACGGGAGAAGGATGAAATCATCTGTTAAACTTAAAGCATAAATGAAGCTTATTGGAAGGCGGACCCCTAAGAAGTTACGTGCATAACTGTAGGAATCGTAAGCTTTCTTATAATGCATCCACTCTAAGTTTCCTCCAAATTCAAATAAAAAAGGAAGATTCTGAATTGGGATTGCTTTAAGAACACCTACAGAATAGGTATTATAACCATCCTGATTGCTAGATGTCGCTCCGCTTTTAGTGTTGAACGTTGTTGGCGCATAGCTAACCCACGCTGATGTATATCCTTCGGCGAGAGGAGAAAAAATGGCAGACCCCACATTAGAAGATTGAGCTGTTGTTTTAACAGAAGCCAAGAATAATAAAGCCGGAACTGTTATCAAAAAAATGTTTGTTTCATAAAACTGATTATTATGTTTTAATACGAGAGTATTTAATTATCCTTATGGAGTAAAACAGGCCAAAATTCAATTAGTTAATCTTCGTAAATGGCCCTTATAGGAGTCATAAAATACCAATCAAATCGATCGACTTTTTTCTGGCTCGGGATAAAAACATAGTCCCATATATCCGAAGCACTTGTTGATGTCCAATAATAATTAAACTGTTCGCGATAACCAGAATAAGGAGAGTATACTCCTGCATCGGGAAGAAATATGCTATTATCTGTAAATCCAGGAACTAGACTTGTTATTTTAATCCCACTGTGGTCCCCTATATGAGTGGCTTCAGTTTTAGTCATAGAGATTAATTCTTCACATTGTTCTTTTGTTGGAATACGCCATCCTTCTCCCAGAAAGACATATGCGGCATCATCGTCTTTATCGAGGATATCATTGGTTGAGTATTTCGCCTTGAGATAATCACGGTTAGTATATCCATTATCATCAGTCCGTCCCCACTGAAAATAAACTCCGTAAGCTTCTGGAGAACTCGCTCCAACATTACATGACGCCCATAATACAGACAGCCCCAAATCAATAGCTCCTTGTGGAACTTCTTTCATCTCAAGGTTTCTAACTTCACCCAAAAAAACGATATCATCTATCTCTAGATAAGCCACATACCAATATCTCCGATGGTTTGATATCCCCATCATAGAAGCGACAAAATGATTCCCGTCGATTTCCTCTGATACTACTTTTTGACCACTTTCTTTAAGTTCAATTCTACTTGACACGGAGGCACTAACATAAAATCCAGTCTGAACCGGAATTGTCTCTATTGTATTAACAGTCATCGATCCCTCCAAAACTGCATCATGATACTTAATACTAGTCGCCTCTCCGGTAGTTACAGAGCCCATTATCGTTGGCGTCGAAAAAGATATTACTTCTCCAAAGAATTCGACATCCTCGACTTTAGCATAAGCCACATAGAAGTATTGGGTCGAATGTGACAAACCGGTCAAGGAATAAGACAATGATCCATCTGATGGTATTGAGGATATCGAGACACGCTTCCCATTTGCCTTCAACTCAGAAGCATCAGAATATTTATCACTATAGTAGAAACAAATTGAGGGAGAGCCGTTAGCTGAGCCTATCAATTCATATGATCCATTTATGGTAGCTTTATGTTCAGATATATTCGTAGCCGCCTTGGTCTGAACACTTGCATTAATTGGAGAGGTTGAGAAATTTACCACTGCTCCTGTGAACTCAACTCCAGAAATCAACGCATACGCAACGTATGAATATTCCTTGGAATGGGGGAGATTAGTTAAACGTTTGGAAAAACTGCCATCCGACAAGAGTTCGACTGTAACCTTTGTGCCTTTGGCCAACAACTCTTCTTTTGTTTTATAAGAGTCACTGTAATAGAACGCGACAGAGGTACTTAGTGTTGATTGACTAACTAATGTTAACTTACCAGAAAGAGTAGCACTATGCTCTTCTATATTTGTCGCATTATTTGTAGCCACTGTTGCATTGATTTTGGCGGTTGTAAAAGAGGATGTTGATCCATACAAGTAATTACCATTTTGTCTTATAAAGGCGCGGAAATAGTATTTTGTGTTAGGAGTGAGGCCTGAAATAGAAGCCACAAATTGATTATCTGTCAGGAATTCTTTAGAAGTAACTGACTTGCCATTCCCGAGTGTTGGCTCAGACTCAGTAGAATAAATGAATCCCACGGAGGCAGAGCCAATCTGAGTGCGAGGTATACTCGAGAATCCATAAAGAGTGGCAGTCGTTTCTGTAATATTCCCGGCACTTTCTGTTGAACATGATGTCTTTGGCTCTTCTTCCGTGACAAAAGATTTGACTGCGCCCAATGACTCAACTCCCCCAGAGTTTATGGCGGCCATGTAATGATAGGAAGTAGAATAAGCTAAACTAGACACGGATGTTTTAAATGTTGGATCCTGGGTTGACACTGTCCCGGCACTAACTCTTTTCCCTTTAGCTTTTATATTGTCCGCATCAGCATATTCCGTCGAATAATAAAAATAAGCGGAGGCAGAATAATCCTCATCTGTAAACACGGCTGCACCATTCAACTCATATACTATTGAGCTAATTCGTTTTGCTTCGCCCGTCACACACCTAATCGATCCTGTCGACTGCTCTGTTTTTTGACATGCTCCTGATACTAATAGAATGAACAGTATCGCGGAGAATTGTTTAATAACTCGCATAACCACTAAAGAAGTTAAAATGATATTATATCTCCGGAAGTCAATTCTTCCAATAATTTAGATGCTTCGACAATAAAAGGGTTACCTACTGATTCGTCTTCAAATAATTCAACCGCGGTGATCTTATCTCCGAAGGAGTTTAAGTTTAGACGTCTATAGCAATTGGGGTCATTGGTGCTGATAACTATCGCCTGTCGAATAATTCCACAAGTACCTTCTCCATCCAAAGGAGGAAAGGTTTCTTTGATTGAATATTGCTTCATAATCTCACCCTCTGCCGAACTCCCATGCAGTTTAAAACAAAACACAAAAGTGTGGAGTCTACTTTCGTTTATCTAGTGGGAGGTTTAGCAGAACCTTACTGAGAATAAACTACGATAATACTCCACACTCGGGCATTTATGGAGTATCTTTCCAAAGAATTGGAAATCAAACGACATAGACGATGCACGAGCATAAGTACTCCCGTAATCCCTCAGTAATATTGAAACTGCTAATTCCCCACTAAGGACAACGAAAACACTTTCGCTTAATATGTCGTACAAGCCGGATTCACCGACCAGACAAATGCAAATATAGAAAAAACTTTAAATCAACCGCTCTATTTAGACTATTCAGATCGTTCCCTTTACGAAATAGAGCCTCTAAAGGAAACGTAAGTTGTCTCAGAAACAATTAACGCAAATTAATGACCACGTTCCGGATGATCCTTGCCCTTACGCTTCTATATGGGAATTATCAACTGGAACTTGTTAAACGCGAACACAACCACTCTATTAATCAGCCCCCTCCCATACGCCAATGGGAAAATCAGATGCTGGAGAAGACCTTGCGGGGGCAGGGTCGATCCAATTCATTTACAAAACTATATTCACATGAACATTCAACTCATTATCTTCCTGCTCTTTGCCATCGCATCAGCAGCCATCATCTTCTATCTGGAATCGTCCAACCACGAACCGCTCGAACTCCGGAGTACATCTCCTCTAACGAAAGGTAACATCCAACCCGTTTTAGAGGAATTCGGGGCGAAACAGATCCAAATAAACGACAATTGGATTCAATTCGAGTATGAAAACTGGTACACCTTGCAACTTCTTCCGGCAGGCCAGACACAAAAACGGGCTCTCATAGCGTCTAGGTGTCAGGGGTGGGATTATAATCCGGGGCCTGACACGGAATCCCGCTTTTACGCGCTCTCGGTGTCAGTGCTGCCGGAACATTAACTGGTCGTAGGCTGTTTCTCTCTTGTCCCCTTCTTTTGGCACAAGCTCCTGTTATCTTGGCTGTCGAAAATGGTTGCAAGATGACAAACGAAATGCCTTATAATGCCTGGATAGCCCCTCCTCCTACAGAGATTCCGAACTATGTCTGGAGCAAGAAATATGATCCAAAACCTTTGAAAATCAAGCCCTCTAAGCTCATCGAAATCAAAGCCGAGGAGTTTTACCATCCTTCGAAAGAAGTGGCGATAAAGGCCGCGAAAATGGCTGTCCCGGGAAAATCGGGGATGTATTTCGGCTCGATGGAAAATGGGAAAGGATTCCATGTCTACCGGCATGGGAAGGTGGTTCAGAGACATTGGGGTGGAATGAGAAAGGAGAAGACTGGATTTGTCCGGCCTGCGGCCGTCCACATCCAGATGCCGCTCGCCGCGGGGGGTACTTGAAAGCCTTTGGTTCTGAAACGGCCGGAGGAGGCTGCTGGTTATTGCCCGAATAGCAAGAATGTAATATCTTTGCGCCAGTTTTCAACACTTAACAAATATAATATATGAGTAAGAGATTCAAATGCAGCATCTGTGGCTATGTCCACGAAGGAGCCGAGGCACCCGAACAATGCCCCCGCTGCAAGGCTCCCCGAGAGAAGTTTGTAGAACTGACAGAGGGAATGGCAGAAGAACCGAAACCGCTGAAAGGCACGAAAACCGAGGCAAATCTTCTGGAAGCCTTCGCCGGTGAGTCGATGGCAAGGAACAAGTACACCTACTATGCGTCGAAGGCAAAGAAAGAAGGCTACGTGCAGATAGCCTCCCTGTTTGAGGAAACAGCAGTCAACGAGCGCGAACATGCCAAAATCTGGTTTAAGTATCTGCACGACGGAGCAGTACCCACCACGACTGTGAACCTCGCAGATGCCGCTTGCGGCGAATATCACGAGTGGACTGACATGTATGACCGCATGGCTCGTGAGGCCCGTGAGGAGGGTTTCATGGAGATTGCAGCCAAATTTGAGATGGTAGGTGCCATTGAAAAGCATCATGAGGAACGCTATCGCAAACTGTTGAAAAATATCGAGGATAAGAAAGTGTTCTCGAAAGACGGTGACGCTATCTGGCAGTGTTCGAACTGCGGCCACATCGTAGTAGGTCGCCAGGCTCCGGAAGTTTGCCCCGTTTGTAATCATCCGCAGGCTTACTTCCAGGTGATGGCGGAGAATTATTGATTTGTTCTGATTGTAAATCGGCGGGCGGCATAGCTGGGAAGCTGTGGCAACTCCGACAGTGGTAACAATCCAAGAAGCCCTTGAGCAGGGGCTTCTTCATATCCATTACTTTGCCTCCACTTTGCGCATTGAGGCACGTTCATCCCCGATTTTTCCCGTTTCCCTGACAAGAGATCCGGACCGGCTTGAAATGGTTGAAGAAGGAGTTAGAATACGCTGAAACTGCGACAAAACTGCGACTAATATAAAACAAACGAGGCACCTATATCGCTGTAAGTGCCTCATTTTCTGGTAGCCCTCAGACTGTTCCGAGATTCGAAAAAACCTTGCCGACATCTCTGCCGGCAAGGTTGCCCAATATAATCGTATGACGCCGATGTGCGTCACCGGCACAACTTCAGGAACCATGTCCTAAGCGTTTCCCACTTATAGTAAGGACCTTCCACCGAAGACAAGCCCGGGAAACAGACCTCCTCCTCATTGTAGAGGACTTTGGTCAGGACCTCCCCTTTCTTGTTGCGGTAGAAGATCATCTGAAGATTCGTCGCCATCGGAATCCGCTCATAGGAGAACCAATGGTCATGGGCCTCAGCGACAGAAAACCGGTTTCCGTTCGGATCGTCAATGCCCAGCAGGGCAGCCAGAGGAAGCACGCCGGTGTCGTGTCCGAAACGCAGATCGGCACAACGATGGCTGTCATCGGACAGGGCCGCATCCGCCTTCTCGACGAAGTCCGCCAGCAACGGTTTCAGGGCATCCCGGACCGCATCCCCATTTTCCAGGGAATTCGCCCACATGCCATAAACCAAGTCATTCTGCCGCTTCCACAGATGCGTCAACTCTTCCGGTGTAAAGTATGTCCGGAAGATATCAATCCCCAGGAAATCCAAGTCCTGGCACAGTCCGCCTGCCGAATAGATGGAACGGACAAATGGCTCGCGGTCCGGGATGAAGGCATTCACGGCTTCAGGACGGGTAAAGAGCACGGAGAACAGGCGGTCCCAGTCATAGGTCTGGACGTTGCCCTGGCCCATGGCCGAGAACATCTCCCGCGAGTACTTCAAGGAAGGACTCAGCAAGCGCATGTAGCGGGCTCCCGACGTATAGGTGAACTGCAACTGCGGCGACCGGGCCTCCAGGGCTCCGGTGAAATATGCCATGCTCAGCAGGCAACGCTGGACCGTACTGGAAAAGGCGGATACTTCACGGCGGTCCTTCTGGCGGAACACCGTTGGAAAGCGGCTGGCCATCCTTCGTGCCAGCAGTTGATGCTCACGTCCGCCACGGGGCGTCAGGATTCCCTCCATCCCGTCGTGTTCGTCCGTGATGGCCTGCACCTGTCGCAGGAGTGTCTGTCCTGCGGAGGTTAGGAGTGAGAGGGAATCTGCTTTCCGCAGGCCTTGCAGGGCCGTTTTCGAGAAGGAAGCCGACTGCTCATAGCGCGAGCCGTGCCGGCCGTAATGGGAAATATAGACCGCTTTGTATCCCTTGGGAGCACGAGTATCTACCACCGGACGGAACTCATAAGAGTGCATGTTGGTTGCGGCGCGGTCCGGGTTTTCTGTAATCTGACGGAGCGCCTCGCCAGCGCGGGAAGGAAGTTGCGCCGCAGCTTCGCTTCCCGCCAGCAGGCAGGCGGCTGCTATTGCAGTCAGGCTGATCAGCCGGATTCGAACAAGGTAATTATTCATCCCAGACAGTTACTTCGGTAACATTCGAGAAATTCTGGTCCATCAGGTACACTGGAGAGTAGTTGTAGCACTTCTTGGTGTTGACATTCTTCCCCGTCGCCACGACGCCGATCCGCAGGAAATGATCCCGCTTGTAGGTGAACTGGCTTCCGCTAGCCACCTCCGTGTTGACTTTCAGTTCGATGACCGTCGTTCCGTCCGCCTTGACGGAGGATTTCTTCGAAGTCGACTGCTTGCTGAAATTGTTATAACCGTCGCTGACGAAGCGGTCCGTATAGCCGAACAGGGCAGCATCCACCTTCGTCGTCTGCGAAGGGTCGGAGCACTGTACCTTGAAACGGGCGACAATCCAGGTTCCTTCGTAAGTAATCTCGGGATCGAGGACCCGTGCATACGGAGAAACCGTGAAGTCTACCACATTGTCTCCCTTCTTGATCTCGAAGGGAATATTTTCCGCCGGATAGAAGTTCTGGCCCAGCGTATGCATCACGTAAGAACCGGCAAAGACCGTCTTATTGGTGTAGGTGCCGTTCGGCTTGACATACCAGTCCTGGGCTTTTTCGGTATCCCAGTCCTTCTCGATGATTTGGAACTTATCCGTGTTCGGGTGGGCAAACTGGACCAGGTCGCCGGTCTGGCTGTCAATGAACCGGCCAGTGATGGTGGCATCATAACTCTCTTCGTTGTCAAATACGAACCAGTCGCACGAAGTGAAGAGCAGCAGTGCCGGGATAAGCATGAGTATCTTTTTCATAACCGATAGATCCTTTTAGTGTTATTCCTGAGAGGGGTTGGGGGTGAAGTTGTTGATTTCCGGGTTCGGAATGTCCATGTAGTAGTCCATCAGGTCGACGTTCAGTCCAAGCGGGTCCTTGTCAACGTCGCCGTGATAGATATTAGCCCTGACCATCAGATACTTAGGACTTCCGCTTCGCAGGTCCAGGGTCGGAACGACCGTGTGCTTGCGATAGAAGACGCCGGAACGGTTGTTCAGGTATTCGCGGCGGCGGTGCAGGGTGTAGGTATAGTCGCCCTCGAAGGCCATCTCGACCCGGCGCTCGTGGAGGACATTTTCGACCGTCAGGTCGATGTCATCCGTGAAAGCGGCCCGGTGACGGATATCGTTAAGGACCTGCTTCGCCTTGGAAGCACTGCCCTTCCCGCTCTCGGCGACGGCCTCGGCATAGTTCAGCAGGATCTCAGCATAACGGATATCATACCACGGATTGACTGAGTAAAGCAATGCCTTGTCAGGATTCAGGAACTTACGGATCCCGAAGGCCGAATTATAGTAGTAACCCGTAAAGGAATTGTCAATGTCGTAGAAGCCGGAGATTTCGGTCGCCGTACCGCCGAGAGCTTGATAGACTTTGCCGCCGACCTCATCCGTATCCTCTTTGTAGAAGGAATAGGAGCCGTCGTGTTTGACCATGCCTCCCTGGCTGATGATCGTCACGCCACGGAACGAGCAACCGGGATACAGGACCCACGCCTGGAACCGCGCATCCTTATTCAGGAACGGGGTCGATGGGTCATCGTACTGGATATAATCCGTATCGGGACTGAACGTAGAGGATGCAAGCGTCAGCTGGGAGCTGTACTGGTCCTCCACCCCGTCGTTGCGGGTCTTGACGGTGCCGTCGACGCGTCCGCCGGCCTCATCATAATCGTCATACAGATCCACCAGGTCGGAAGTAATGGAATAGGTGCCCCAACCAACGTTGGTACCGGTCTCGTGGGCCTGGTTCGGCGAAGAGGACAGGTCGAAGCCATTGGTCGCCGTAGCGACACCGGATTCATAGCTCTTCCCGTAGAGGAACTCGCAGTCCTGGCGGGCCAGGAAGAGATTGGTCAGGTTGGCTTTGGCCGTTTCGACAGACGTCGTAGCTCCGCCATAGAGGGAGAACTGGCCCGAGTTGATGATCTTCTCGCTGGCTTCGATGCACTTGGCATAGTAAGCATCGGCATAGGAGGCCTCCATGTAGGTCAGTTTCTCGGCCACAGCCTTGTAGGAAGACGGGATAGCCTCACGGTTCCAGTACTTGCTCACGGACGCCGCATACAGGGCGACGCGGGACTGCAGGCCGAGTGCAGACCATTTGGTTGCACGGAAGGGGCCGTCGTTGCGGGTCTCAGGAAGGAGGGCGATCGCCTTGTCCAGTTCGGAGAGGACGAAATCCCACGCCTCTTTCTCCGTGCTCCGAGGCACGTATAGTTCCGCATTCTCGCCGCCGTCATACTTGTCATCCAAGGGCTCGGTCACAAGCGGAATACCGCCATAGGCACGGACGGATGCAAAATAGCAGTAGGCCCGCACAAACAGGGCTTCACCCAGCATTTTGTCGTGGCTTTCCTGGCTGATGTATTTCTTCTCCAGGGCATTGTCCACCTGGCGGATAAACAGGTTGATCGAGCGCATCTTTGTATAGTCCCAGAAGGATGTGATATTGACGGAATAATCGGCCGCACGGGACGGGGTCGCATTATCTGTGGTCCGGTCTTTCTTGTTGAAATCATCCATCGGAACGGAATTATAGACATCGGACAAAAGCCGCTCCAAGCCCTCGACGGAAGTAATCATGTCGTCTTCCGTCATCTTGGTCAGATCTCCTTCCAGATTGTCGAACAAAGCCTCGCAGGAGCAGAGACCTGCTCCGAGAAACAGGATAAGTGTATATTGGAATATCTTTTTCATATCGCTGGTGACTTAGAAGTTGATATTGACACCGATGGTGTAATTCTTCAACAGAGGAGAGCCGCTCGTACCCAGCCAGGCACTTTGGTTGCGTTCCGGGTCCCACGGCTTGATCAGTTTATCACAGAAGGTAAGCAGGTTGGTGCCGCTCAGGTAGACCCGCGCGCTCTTCAGATGAATCTTAGAAATGACGGACTTCGGCAGCTTGTAGCCGATCTCGAGGCTCTTCAGGCGGAAGTAGGTACCGTCTACCCAGGAATACGGCTGTTTGTAGCGGTAGGTAGCGTTGGAAGAGGTATCATAGTGATTGTTGGCAGGCGCCAGCGCGGGATAGTAGCCGGCGACCCAGACCGACTGGGGATCGCGCGGATCAGTATATCCGTCGGCCAGGTGGTAGCGGTCCTCGAAATGCGTAAACAGCGTTCCTGAGTAGCCGTAGCCCATACCGCCGGAGAGGGACATGTCCTTGTGGAAAAGCGTGGCTCCGGTGAACGTCGCACTCAGATCGAAGCCCTTGTAGCTCACAAAGAGCATGGCGCCGAACTGCAGCGGCGGGTTATCCTCCTTCCAGGAGTAATAACGGTCCGCAGACGTGATGATCCCGTCACCGTTGCGGTCATCGATCTTATACATGCCCGGCAGCATGTCGCTGTTGGACTTCTTGGAGGAGTAGACGACCGGATAGTTGTTGATTTCGCCCCAGCTTGAGAACTGGCCCTTGCCGTTCCACTCATAATAGGCGCCGCCCAGCGCATTGCCCCAACGGCCTTCCATATGGTTGTTGTAATAATCCTGGTGGGAAGAATAGATTGCGCTCCGCTCCGCCTCGATGTAGGTATCACGTTCACGGGTGAAAGTCAGGGTTCCGGTGATGCGGTATTCCAGACCCTTGATCCGGTTGCGGTGGGACAGTTCCAGATCGATACCGACATTCTGACTGGCATTCAGGTTCTGCTGGGGCAGCTTGATACCGTACATGTCCGGCACCGTGTTGGTGCTGGTCGCGGCGATGCCCTTGATTTCCCGCCAGAACCAGTCGACGGAACCGCCGATGATCCCGTTCTTTACCTCCCAGTCAAAACCGAAGTCGCGCATGTGGACATCTTTCCAGGAAATCAGGGTCTCAGCCACTTCGCTGTTGGAGTATCCCATGATCTGGCTGCCCGGGGTGAAGACGGACACGCTGCCCGTCTGCTCATAGCCGAGCAGGTAATCGTACGGGGTGCCCTGGGCGCCGCCGGTGATACCATCCGACCAACGCAGCTTGAAATTATTGACGGCCGGAAGGATACGCTTGAAGAACGGTTCTTCGGACACGCGCCAACCTACGGAATAGGACGGGAAGAAACCCCAGCGATGGCCATGCGCATAAACATAGGAGCCGTCATAGCGGGCCATGACCTCTACCAGGTATTTGCCGGAATAATCATAGGTAATGCGGCCCAGATAGCCTGCCGTCGCCGTTTCGGAGCGGCTACCGCTGTTGGTCGCCGTTGAAGGAACGCCCTGGTCGAGAATGTCATGGGTATAAAAATCACCGTACTGACGCGAGGCTTTCGCATTCTGGTTCCAGCCTTTCCGGGCTTCGACGGCCATCATGGCCGTGATGTTGTGCCGGTTGATCTTCGTGGCATAGTTGGCCTGGAATTTCCCGTACACGTTGGACATTGTGGTCCAGTACTCGTCATACTGGTTCGTATCCTTATTATTGGTTTGGAACGCTCCCGTATAGGGATCGTACAACGGGAAGGAGAGGGTCAGCTGGGAGGTGTTTCGCGTCTGTCTGTCATACGAGGCGAAAACATCCAGGATCAGTCCCTTCAGGAACGGAGCGGTATACTTGAAATCAATGCTGTTCCTGGAGGAACGCATCTTGGTATTGTCATACCCGCCCGCACCCTTGACATTGGCATACGGGTTACGTCCGGAGACGCCGCTGTTGTAAGCCCATTTGGTCGGATCGCCCACGACGGTGAACGGTTCGGACCGATCCGCATCCAATGCCTTGTAATACAGGTTCAAGTTTGCATTGTTTGCCAGACCGAGCCGGTAGCTGTAATTGAAGGAGGATTGGTAAACGACCTGCAGGTCCTTGGTGATCTGGCTCGTGAGGTTGCCCTGGAAAGTAAAACGGTGATACCCCAGGTCGTCATTTGCCAGCAGGCCCTTGTCTTGGTTAAAACTGCCGCTGAGGTAGTATTGGGTCTGCTTCGTCCCGCCGCTGACCGAAAGGTTGTGCGTCTGCTGGAAGGAGTGGGATTTCAGCAAGGACTGATACCAGCGGTTATCCTGATAGCCTTCTTCACCGTCAATGAATTTTTGAATCAGTTCCTGGGAGTATTTCGGGCTCTTGCCGGTATTGGCACGCATCTCATTGGCATAGTTCAGCCAGGAGACGATGTCGACTTCTTCCGGGATGGCCGTGGGCACGCCATAGACCAGCATGTTGGAATACCGGATGGACGGTGTCCCGACATTCCCCTTCTTGGTCGTGACGAGGATGACGCCGTTTTCAGCGCCGATGCCGTAGATGGAAGCGGAGGCATCCTTCAGCACGGAAATGCTTTCGATATCCTCCGGATTCAACTGGGCCAGCGCCTGGCTGCCTTTGTTGGAATAGGAAGAATTGGAGAGGGTGCTTCGGCCAGGCGCCGTTGTCACGACCCCGTCTATGACGACCATCGGATCACCATAGCCGCGGAGGCTGAGATCCGTATCGAAATCGCCGGCGTTGCCTGATTTTTGGCGGATCAGCAGGCCCGGCACCTTGCCTTGCAGGGACGCGACTACGTCGGCCTGCTTGGTCGATTCCAGTTCCTCGCTGCGGATGTTGGTGATGGAACTGGACAGGGAAGCCTTCTTCTGGGTACCGTAACCGACCACGACCGTCTCATCCAATTCAATGGACGATTCCGTAAGGGTGACCGGGTATACACTGCGGTCGGCGGAAACCTTGAACTGCTGGGCATTATACCCGAGGGCGGCGACATCGACGGTCGAACCCACCGGTACAGAGAACTCATAGGTACCGTCAACGTCCGTGACAACGCCGTTGGTCGTACCTACCTGTGTAACACCGGCTCCGATAATCGGATCTCCGTTCACGTCCACCACGGTACCGGAAATCCTCTTGTTCTGAGCCATCGCGACAACACTGATTATGCCTAACAGTGCTACCGCAAACTGTTTTTTGAGACTCATAAAGCTTTGTGTTAGTGTGTAATATGGTATATAATGGGTCTTCTGAACATCTCAAGTGGCCTAAACAAAAATAGAGGAATCGACCATTGAAGGGGGCGATTACAATCCAAAAGTTGGACAAATCGATCCATTTTCTCGACGAATAGACTATTTTACTTCTCTTTTAAACGATTATGGTGTATCTTGTCAAAAAAAAGATGTCGCCCGTTTTCAAGAAGGTCCGATGGCTGCCGCTCCTGCTCGTGCTGCCCGTAATGCTGAACTGCAGCAAGGATGATTATGCACCCGCTCCCCGGATGGGGATCATCGCGGAAATAGAAGGTTGCGATGCCAATATCGGGAAGTTTTGCGAAGATTCAACCGGATCGGTCTGGATGCTCACTGGTTCTCACGGACTTTACCGAGCCATCGGGCAGACGCTGCTCCACTACACCGCGGATTCCCTCGATGAAGGGAGCCTGCGATCAAACTTCATCAATGACTTTGCAACAGCTCCGGACGGTACCTTGTGGATAGGATCCAATGCCGGGATAGAACGCTACGATCCGGCGACGGATTCCTTTGACTATTACGAACTGGACACCTACGATTCCAACATCCGAGGCATCCTGTTCGACCGGGATGGACAGGTTTATGCCGAAAGTTGGCGGACACTGTTCAAACTGGATCCGGACCGGCATTCCTTCAAGACCTACCTGGATTTCCGTTCCATCACCCACGAACGCATCCGTTCCGTCTTCGACCGGCAGGGGCGGCTGTGGGTCAGTCACGGACGGACACTCGCCCGCTTCGACGCCTCGCTCCGACGCGACTGTGACCTGTCTTTAGAAGCAGACTGCCAGGCGATAGTTACATTCGGGGAGAACGGTCTGCTCCTCCTGGACAGAAATGGACACCTGCACAGCATCGACTCCAACTTGGGGCAGGAGACGTCTCTCCCCGAGGTCCTTCTTGACTTATCCGGGCGTACTTTGACGGAGATGATGGAAATCGGGCAGGACTACCTCTGTTTTTCTTCTGACAAAGGAGTCGCCCTATACAACCGGACGAAGAACCTGTTTCAGGACGGTGGTAAACAAGTCCTTGCCTATGACCTGGTCCTGGCCCGGATGCAGACGCACATTCTTCTGATAGACCGCGACGCGAACCTGTGGTCAGCCCTGCCGGAAGGAGGCTACCGGGTGGACAAACTCCATTCACTCGAGGATTCGCCCCACAACACATTGTTGCAATACTTGCATGGCAAGACCCGAAGATCCATCGCTATGGACGATCGGTTCGTTTGGATCCTATTGGAGGACAACAAGATACTGACTTACGATTCCGACCGGAAGGAAATCGTCGACATCGCTGACTTGGCCGAGTTGACCGGCTCTGACGAGCACTTTGCCCAAATCCAATGCGGATCCGGGCGCCATCTTCTCCTGAACGGAAGGGGCAACCAAAGCCAGCAAGTCATCATCCTCCTTGCAGACGAGCAGGGCCGGCCCTCCTTCAAGTGCCGGTATACCGCCTCCGAGCCGGTTGCCGCAGGCTTTGACAAGGAGGGCGGAATCTGGGCCTTCGGGGTCGGATCGCGCATCCTGTACGGTCCACCGCAGCGGAACAGGCAACAGGAGATCGTCCTGGAGCCTGTCGAAGAGCTGCCGGTCGTCAACCAGATTTCCTATGCGACCCGGGTCTTCTCCCTGCGCGACGGCCGCATCGTATTCGGCGCGACGAACAACAATCCGCTGCTGCTGGACCCGTCCGTTCCTTCCTTGTCGGAAATTCCCGTACACGAGGACAACAGGCGGGACTATTGGGCAACTTTCTTCCAGGACAGCCGGGGGGACCTGTGGCTCAGTTCCAGTTCTTTCGGCCTATTGTGGTACCGCTTATCGGATAACCAGGACAGGGAAGTCCACCGGATCAGCAACCGGGCCGCTCGCAACATCCGCGAAGACGATAATGGGGACATCCTCTTCATCAGTCTGGATGGGAAGACGCTATCCCGATGGAAGCGGTCCTCGGAAAAGATCGAACTGCTCTGGAGTGAAAAAGGAGCTCTCTCCAACGGCCAGCTGCTTTCCCTACCGGACGGCAGCTTGTTCATCACCAACGCAAGCGGAATCATGCCATTTTCCCAGCCTGAGGAAGATCATTCCGGAAATGCGCCCCAGACCGTCATCGCAACCCTGCTCTCGGACGACCATGTCATCGAGTCGTTCTCCATGCTGGCATCCGAACCCACCCGACGAATCCATATACGGCTAAAACAACAGCCGGATTATCCGAGCCTCTTGCTTTCAACAGGAAATACCGGTCTGGGATACACTTTTGATTATCAAATAGATATAAATCACACAGGAAGCAGTTTGGCCAAAGGAAAATCTTCCGCCGTGCCAGTTTCCCTCCAGGCTCTCCACTATGGACGGAACCGCATCCTGGTCCGAGTCCGTCGCACAGGATCCGCAGAACAAGGGCAGGCTTACACCCTCTTTCTGCACATCCGCCGTCCGCTGTGGCACTGGCTGCTCCTGACCGGAGTGTCGGCCCTGCTGATTATCTTGCTCAACTTGCTCCGGCTGCTGCGGAAACGCAGCGAAGAAAACCGCCAGGCCCGCAAAGAAAAAGAGATGCAGGAAAGGGTCAACCTGCGTAACATCGATTTCTTTGCCAATATCTCCCATGAATTCCGGGCGCCGCTGACCCTAATCAACGGAGCCATCAGTTCGGCCGAGAATGCTGCCTCGCCGGAAGAGAGGAAACGAATCCATGCTCTGGCGCGGCGGAATGTAGCCCGAATGCTGAACCTGACATCCCAGTTGATGGACTTCAACAAGTTGGACCACGGTCAACTGGCGCTGACTGTTTCGCGCTGCGACCTGTCCACATTGATCCGGAACATCTGGGAATCTTTCTCGGTCGGCGCCAGGCAGAAAAACGTCGATTTCCACCTGATCGGCTGCGAACAGCCGCATCAGGGATGGGCTGATGTGGACAAACTGGAGAAGGTCCTGTGGAATCTCCTGTCCAATGCCTTGAAATTCACGCCGCCCGGAGGATCCGTGGATCTGGATGTCTCCTGCCAGGATGAAATCCTTTCCGTCAAGGTCCTCGACACCGGAATCGGTCTGGATGAGAGCCAGTTGCCTCACTTATTCGACCGGTTCAACCAAGGCCGTGCCGGCCGGCAGGTCGGCGGAACGGGTATCGGTCTATACTATACCAAATCACTGATCGACCTGCACCACGGGACAATCCGGGCAGCAAACCGGACGGACAGACGCGGAAGCGTCTTCGCATTCAGTCTGCCCGTCGGGGAATCCGCCTATTCCGAATCCGAGAAAAAGCCGGATGCTGACCTGCAGAGCCACTCGCTTTCCGCCCGTGTCGCGTCCTATGACACAGGAGAGATCCAACTTTCCTCCGACGGGCAGGAACTGCCCTCCATCCTGATCATAGACGATGACTACGACCTGGTCTATTACCTGCGCAGCCTGCTGGCAAAAGACTTCCGGGTCTTGTACCGCTTCGATGCCATGAGCGGGTATAACCTGATCCGGGAAGAACAGCCGGATGTTATCATCTGCGATGTGATGATGATGGATGTCAGCGGGATGGAATTGTGTAAGATGGTCAAGGAGAACCTGGAAATCTGCCATATCCCGATCATCATGCTGACGGCCCGCTCCGCCGTAGCCGATCAGGTAAAGGCCTTTGACCTGGGAGCCAACGCATATGTGGTCAAGCCTTTCGAACCCGGCTACCTGCTTGCACTGGTCCGTTCGATGATCGAGAACCAGCGGCGGCTAAAGCAATCCCTCTCCTTCTCGACAGAAGCCCCGGCGCAGGAAGAAGCCGATGGACTCGGACCGAGAGACCGACAATTTATGGACAGGGTTTACGCCAACCTGGAAGACTGCATGGCCTCCGGCGAGATCGACATCGACATCATTGCCGCGAGAACCGGCGTGAGCCGGTCAAAACTGTTCTACAAGATCAAAGCCCTCACCGGCCAGACGCCCGGCGAATTCTTCACCTCCTACCGGCTAAACAGAGCCGCCCAACTGCTGCTCGAAGAAAAGTACAAGATATCCGCCGTTGCAATCATGACAGGCTTCAATTCATCCTCCCATTTTGCAGCCTTGTTCCGGAAACACTTCGGCATCCTGCCCAGCCAGTACATCCAGAGACAAAGGGAGAGCACCTGAAAACGAGGCACCTACATTGCTGTAAGTGCCTCATTATCATCTGGTGGAAACAACTGGATTCGAACCAGTGACCCCCTGCTTGTAAGGCAGGTGCTCTGAACCAGCTGAGCTATGCTTCCAGAGGGTTCCCGGAGGTCTAAGACCAACGGGATTGCAAAGATACGCACTTTTTTGGAATCCGCAACCCGTTATTCCGACTTTCGAGTTCACGAAGAATCCTTGCCGGCAAATATCCTCACGAATATATCGACCTCAACAACGGCAGACCTGATATGTTTACCCTCGGTCACCCTAACTTCACTTTTTCAGGACGCTACATTCTGTAAGAAATGTAAAGAACTGAACAACAAGAGAATAAACATCCTTTATGGCAAAAATAATTGCCCATAAAGGATCGTTAATCTGCTGAATTATACATAGTTACATTTCCCGGGTCACAGCGACCCGGGAGGACGGTGCAACAGGGCTAGTCGGCGCGGAGCACTCCGGCAAAACCGTCGTTGGCGCGGTAGTGGGGCGCGTAGAGGGATTCGATCGAGACGACGGGGGCGCTGAATACGCCGGCCTGGGTCACGAAGAATTCCTCGCGGACGGTCGTCTTCTCCTCCGGATAGGTATCGAAATAGAAATCCGTATGGTCGGAGCGGACATCCCGGTAGCCCTGCGGCGTGAAGGACCAGCCGCCATCGATGCGGAGCGCGGCGATGCCCCAGCCATAGTGGCCGGAAAGTTGGTCGACCGGTCGCAGCAACGCCTCACGCGGAGCGGACAACTTGACAAAGCTGCGGTTCTCCGCATTCCAGACCTGATATTCCGCCCGGATCCGGTCGCCCACCTTCAACGGAGCGCCCGGCCGGATCTCCTCCCACTGCAGGACGGTCCGGTTCTGCTCTTCCGTCCGGTCGTTGTATTTCTCCTCAACGCCCGCAGCCCGGAAGAACTTCCGCACGATCGTAAACCCATTGCCAGCCGCCAGGATCTCTTCGAACGGCTTCTCATACGTCTGCTGCATCAGGATGACCCGGGTCTGCTTCACGTCCGCGGAACCCTGCATCACGCTATGGATCGCATCCACGAAAGCCGGATCCGTATCCCAATGCTGGGTCTCCTTCTGCAACATGAGCCAGAGACGGATCCCATCCGCCACGGCGACAGGATCCGCGAAGGCGCCCGTCAAGGTCAGACCCGTGGCACGCACCGCCGAAGCCGGCAGGCCGGAAAGCAGGTCGCAAAGCATCGAATGGGCATAGGCCTCACTCTCCAGCAGCCCCCGGAACGGCATGACGGCATTCGGATAATACATTCCGCCGTCCGGATGCTCCACCGCATACTCCAGCAGGCTCACCGCATCTGCATGCAACGAGTTACGCAGCCGGTTCTCAGCGCCCAGCGTGACCCCCCAGGCCTTGGCCAGGGCGATGCCGTCCGCGTTGGCGACCAGATTCTGCAGCGTCCGCAGCCGGCGGGCCTTGGCCAGGATCTGGCCGCTCAGCCCCCGTTCCTTCTTCGGGACCAGATAGTCGGAAACATATTTCTTGAACTCCTTCATCCGCTTGTTGAACACCGTCGAAGAGCCGGAAGGCTTCACGTCAAAGGCGACGGCAGGATAATACGAACGGACAAAGAGATACTGGCTGACAGAAAGGCCGCCGCACCAGAAGGGCCATTCATGGTCAAACTGATTGCGGTCCAGGAACGTCACCGCCTTTTCCAGGGAGTTGATGCGGCCCGGCAGCAGGCCCAGCGCCTCCAGCTTGGCGAACCGCTCCAGCAACACGGCCGTAATCATCGGAGAAGACTTCATTCCCTCGAACCAGGCGAAGCCGCCATCCCCGTTCTGGCAGGCCAGGATCTGCTCCTGCAGTTTCTCCGTCGGGGTCTCGGGCTCGAAAACGACACCCATCGATCCGGCCAGCAGCCGGACATACAGGGCCTCGCTCAGCGACAGGACATCGCGGCCGTCCGGTTCTACCTTCGAAGGCAGGGCTTCCCGGACCATATCGATGATGGAAATTTCCTTGTACTCAGCACCGTAGCCCGAAGTATTCACAAAGGCGGCACGCAGCCGGGCGACCAGCGCCTCCTTGTCCATGCCGGCGAGCAGCACGGCGGAATGGGCTTCGGTCAGCGTCTGGAGGGCCGGCCGGACCGGAACGGTCAGGAACAGGCCATCGGACACGGAACCGCAGACATAGGAAGCCTGGATACCCAGCATCCCCGCGGACGCCAGCGCCGGATCCACGTCGATCTCATAGGAAACCGACTCCGTCGCCCCGTCTGCCAGCAGCGGAACCGGCGCCGACAACGTCTTGAAAGGAACAGAATTCCGGTCGGAAGAAGCAAACAGCCGCAGGACCATCTGACCGCCGGACAGGTCACGACCGGCGCTGCTGGTCACCGACACGGCGACCCGGTACTTATCCCCCGCATAGAGGTACTTCGGCTCGACGATGGCCACCTTTACCGGCGTGGTCACGACCATTTCCTGCCGGACCAGGGCATTCCGCATCGAAGGGTCATGGGCAAAGACCGACACGTAATAGGTCGACAATTTGTCCGATGTCGAGAAGGTAAAGGAAATCTTTCCATCCGCATCGGACCGCAGGAAAGGCTGGAAAGTCAGGGCGGCCTCGAACCGTTCGCGGATCGGGACATCGGCACCGAGATCCGCGGCAGCCTCTTCGTCGATGGCATCGAACATGACGCCGTTGGCCGCCATCGGCGCCTCGGCAGCCTCCTCCATGACCACCATATCCACGGTCGCCGCGCTTTTGCTCATGCGGGCCCGGATGCCGTTCACGGCACCTGCCAGCCGGCCGCCCAGCGACTGCGGGGCTCCATAGCCCACGACCGCGACTTCCTCCAGTGCCTCTACATCCTCTTCCAGTACCACCCGCATGACGGATGTCGCAGGAACCCGGGCCTCGATGTAGCCGATGAAGAGGACCCGCAGCATCGTCCCGGCCGGGACATCCAGCACGAAGCGTCCGTCCATGTCCGTAACGACCCCGTCCGAAGCACCGTCCACCAGGACGGTTGCACCGATGACAGGTTCACCATCCGCATCGACCACCACGCCGACGATCCGGCCCGGCTGCCCTACAGGCAGCGGAGCCACGAACTTCGGCGCATTCCGGTAGGGATCCACCCCCGTCACCGAGCCGGTCACGGAGTTGTAAGGCACCCAGGCCGGCGAGAACTGCTGCAGGTGGACGGTCGGCCAATGATTCGGTGCGATGGCATCGATGCTCTTGTCCCAAACCGCCGCTACGGCTTCTACGCCGAGCACGGTCTGCAGGGTGAAGGTATATTCTGTCCCGGGCTGGGTTTTGTCCGTAAAGGAAGAGAACGCCAGCGGCAGGTCCAGGGTCGTCCGGACCCGGTGGAACTCATGGTCGTATTCGATGGCCTCGCCATATTTGAAATAGAAGACATGGACCCGGACGGCCTCCGGCCACGTTTCTTTGTATTCCCATTCCAACGTCTCGACGGAACCGGCCTTCCCACGCTCGCCAGCCAGATACAACTGCCTGGAATCCAGCACTTCCCGCGCACGCCCGAATACGGTCGCAATGGCCCATTCGGCGCCGTCGGCCGTACCCATGCGCACCCGGATCTTCTCCCCTTCCCGGACCTCGGACTTCCCGGACAAGAAGAACCTCCGCACCGGTGCATCCAGCGCCTTGTCCTGGGGTCCGACCTTCAGGATCCGGCAGCGCCGGTCATCGCCGATCTCCTTGTCCGGCACCTTCGCCGCCACCTGCAGGTCATACAGCCCGGAGGCGGGCAGCGCCAGGTCCACGACGGTTCCGGATTCCACGGTCCCGGTGGCCACGGTCCTGCCCGTTCCGTCCTGAAGGGTATACGAAACCGGCATCGGGACCTTGTCCCCTTCGGTGTTGCGGGCGGTCATTTCGACCCGGACCGTATCGGCATCCACCAGATAACGTTCGACGCTGTTTCCATACCGGTAGGGACGACGGGGACGGAATACCCGCTCCTGCCGCTCGTCCGCCGGAACGAACTCGCCGTCAGCCGCATTCAGCACTTCCAGGGACACTTCCACCTCGTCGGCCACCCAGACGCCGGTCTCGAAGTCGAGGGTCTCCCCCGTCGCATCCACCACCTTGACCGTCACGTCATGGTAGCCGGACTGCTG
Source organism: Bacteroidales bacterium (assembly GCA_017483985.1). Next base: position 45,302 of record JAFUUB010000061.1, read on the forward strand.
CGGGGTGAACCGCACGGAGAAGCCGCCGTCAGCCGCCGGTTCGACCGTCTGCTCGGAAATGACTTCCCCATACCGCAGGACCTGCGCCGTCACAGTCGCGCCGGACAGCGAATGGCCGGAATAGGACTTGATCTTGCCGCGGACCAGCGCCTCTTCACCAGGGAGGAAGAGCCGGTCGGAAGGTTCGAAGTCCAGGGTAAAGGTCGGCAGGACGAATTCGTCGACCCGCATCGAACGGGAGCCGATCTGGTCCTTGCCATGGAAGATATGCAGGGAGAAATAGCCGCCCCGCTGGCCTTTGGGAAGGGTGAATGAACCGGCGATGGAGCCGAATTCGTTGGTCTTCAGGATCTTTTTCTCAAGTTCATCGCCTTCGGCGTTGTGCAGCTGAACTTCCAGGGAAACGCCGGGGACCACGGCGGCCGACTTGCGAAGGTCACCTTTGAAATAGACGGCCTTGAACTGCAGGGTGTCGCCGGGATTGTAGGCCCCGCGGTCCAGGTAGATGTTGGTGTATTTACCTTCCTCATTCCATTCGCCGCTGTCCCGGTAGCCGCCGATGGAGACGTCCTCGCTCCGGCGCATCCGGCCGCCCTCGGACAGCTCCGCCTGCAGGGAATAATAGACCCGCTGGTTGGAAAGCAGTTGTGCCATGGATGCCGGCAGGCGTGTAAAGCCGTCCAAAGACACCTGCTCCGTGGCCATGACCTTGTCCCCCTTCCGGAGGATCAGCCGGCACTGCTCCAACGGCTTGCCTGTCTCGAAATCAGTTACATAGAAAGCGAATCCATCCCGCTCGGTCCGGTGCGCCAGCGAAAGGGTATGGCTGCGCCAGGAAGCCTGGGAGGCCATCTTTCCATTTTCCGCCTCAACCGTATAGTCCCCGTCATCCAGACGCGGAAGGGCGACCGAGACCCGGTCCTGGGCATAGAAACTGCCCTTGGGATTGCGGACGGTCGGGAAGGACTTCACCACCGTTTTCCCCTGTCGGACCGTCAGCCCGGCCGAAGAGAGGTTGCGGAACAGGATCACGACGGAATCCGTCTTGACCGACACCGACAGGCTCTTGGCATTCAGCGTCTCAACGAGCTTGGCAACCCCTTCGCAGCCCCGGGCAATCCGGGCCTCGGACCCGGTCAGTTTCGCCTTGTCGGACAAATACTTCCGGCAGTCGGCCAGCAAGCCCTTGTAGTCATCGGACTTCCCGCCGGTGCGGTTCAACTCCGAAAACCGCATCTGCAGCAGATCCTGCTTCGGCCAGAAGGCCACGGCACCCATGGAAGGGTCGGCCACCAGGGCCTCCAGCGCCTTTTTCCGGACTTCCTGGTCCGGCTGGCGGGCCGCCACATAATACCGCAGCGCCGGCCAGGCAGGATACCGCTCGCCGATCTCGGACTTCAGCATCGCATATACCTCATCTTTCGAAGGTTCCGCATAGGACATCTCGCGGCTGCGCAGCAGGTCCCACAGGACATATTCCCGGTCGTTCTGCACGAATTCCTTGAGCGCCCCGTCCAGGTAGCCGCCCAGATTGCGCCAGAATTCGGGATGGCGGGCCCGGGCGAAGCGGTCTCCCCGCTCCCGGACATATTCCCAACGCTCGTCGGAAGGTTTTCCGCCGAACTCGCCCATCCAGGTATAGGTCACGATGGGCTCGTCGAACTGCTCGACCAGGCGGCCGAATTCCTCCCGCGCAGCATCGCGTTCTTTCCAGTTGCGGCGCTGGACAGCCCACACATATTGCCTGCCGGCGTCGTAGAAATCGGCCGGGAGATGCCGCTGCATCGCTTCGGTCCGGATGGCCAGTAGCAGTTCCGCCTCCTTCTGGGGACGGTCCGCCTTGCGGGCCTTTTCGTATTCCGCCCATTGGCTGAGCAGGACGTGGCCGAGATGATCTGTCGTGGGATTCTGGGTCATAGGTTTTGCGGTCAGTTTTACGCTTGCGAGAGCGGCGAGGACAAGGGCCACCGCCGCGACAAAACGGGTTATCGTTTTCATGGTAAGTATCTTATCGGCCTTGCCGGCTTGCAGAGAAGCAAGGCACGGCTTCCGTTACTGCAAAAGTGCTGCCACCGATGTAGATCAGCGGTTTTCCCTGCGGATTCCAGGTCTGCGCGGCCAGGTTCACGGCCATCCCGACGGCATCCCGCACCCGGTCGCAGGCATACAGGCGTCCGGTTCCGGCACCCTGGGAGCGAAGGTAGGCGGCATAGCGGTCAAGGATCTCGGCGGCCGGAAGGGCGCGGCGGTTCTGCGGGGTGGTAAAGATATACGTGGCGTTGCGGGGCATCAGCGGCAGGATCGCATCGAGGTCCTTATCGGCCATGATGCCGTAGACGATGATCAGCGAGGAATATTCGCCGCCTTCGAGCAGCGACTCGAGCTGGGCGAAATTGTACTTCAGGGCGGCCGCGTTGTGGCCGATGTCGCACAGCACGTCGGGCTGGACGCTGATCCGTTCCCAGCGGCCGTGGAAATCCATCCGGGCGGCCGTGTGGACCAGTCCGCCGACCAAGGCGGAATCATGGATACCCAGGATGTCCAGGGCCGTCAGGACCGTGCGCAGGTTCTTGGCCTGGGCCGCACCCTGCAGGTCCATCCGCCGGAGGATATCCTCGTGTTCCTCCCAGAACGGAGGAAATTCATTCTCAGCGATATAAAGGTCCGAATCCGTCTCCATGGCCCTGCCTGTGAAGACCGGCAGCGTCTCGGGAAGCACTTCCCCGACCAGGGCGGGGACGCCGGGCTTGAAAATGCCGGCCTTCTCCGCCGCGACGGCCTCCAGCGTATGCCCCAGCAGGTCGCAGTGGTCCAGGCCGATGCTGGTCACGATGCCCAGGTCCGGGGTGATGATGTTGGTGCTGTCCAGCCGGCCGCCCAGGCCGACTTCGATCACGGCGACATCCACCTTCTCGGTCTCGAACCATTGGAAGGCCATGGCGGTCGTGATCTCGAAGAACGACAGGTCCAGGGCCTCGAAATCCGCCTTCCACCGCAGGATGAAATCGAGCACGAATTCCTTGGATACCAAGTGGGTGACATTCCCCTGACCGGTCGAAGCGTCCGCCACGCGCATCCGTTCGCGGAAATCCAGGATGTGCGGCGAAGTGTACAAGCCGACCTTCAGCCCGCAGGCGGACAAGGCCGAGGCCAGCAGGTTGGCCACGGAGCCCTTGCCGTTGGTCCCGGCGACGTGGATCGTGCGGTAGGACCGGTGGGGATTGCCCAGCCGGTCGTCAAAGGTCCGCATCCGGTCCAGCCCCGGCTTGTAGGCCTCGCCGAACGAAGCGGTCTGGACTGACGGAAACCGTTGGAACAAAGCACTTATTTCGGCGGAATATTGCTCTTCGAAGGTCATTTTTTTTGAACTTGCGGTCAAATTTACTTATTTTTGAGGACACATAAAAGGATTGTTATGAAGGAAAACGCATCGGCTTTGTATTCGAAATATGTGATCGACGGCCTCCGGATGGAGGTGACTCCCGGTCAGATGCTCGATGCAGCCTGCGGGCAACAGTCTGTCCAAGAAGAATTTGAGCCCATCGTCGACGAACGGATGGACCCGGATCCCACGCCGGTTGTCTATGACAGCTACCGGATCGGGGAATACCTGGAGAAGACCGCGGCAGCCCCTGCCCGGAAAGTCCCCGCCGCCTATGCGGATTCCTATACCCGCGGAGCCATCGCCCAGGCCCTGATCGGTGCCATCTGGCGCGAAGGGCATTTCCGCCTGGACGACCTGCACGTCCACCTGGCCTGGAAATGGAACGAGGCCCCGGTCGGTGCCATGACCGGATTCTACGGTTCCGTCGAAGCCGCCTGCGACTATCTGGACGGCCTCGGCCTGCAGCTTTCCGGCTACAGCTTCACCCAGGCCCGCACCGATACCCTGACCGTCCGCTGCGGCCTGTCCAAGGCCAGCGAGCAACGCGCCTTGGATGAGGAAGATCCCATTTTCGAAGAACTCCCCTTCCGCACCCTGCGGCCCCGCTTCGGCACCCGGCGCAAATGTCCCGCCCAACTGACGGGCAGCACCGATTCCTGGGTCATCTACATCCCCTTTGACACCTGCAGCTTCCGCCTCGGCGGTTCGCTGCTTTCGGAAGTCCTGGACAGCCCGGGCGGCAAGGCCCCGGACATCATGGAGCCGGACTACTTCATCGATTGCTACGAAGTGGTCCGCGAACTGGTCGAGGACGGGATCGTCCTGGCCGGGGAGACCGTCGGGGACGGCGGCCTGATGACGGCGCTCGGCCGTTTCTGCGGGGACATGGGACTGGCCACGGACCTGTCCGGCATCGCCAACGCCTACGGGGAGAAGGACACGGTGCGGCTGCTGTTCGCCGAAGTGCCCGGGGTCCTCATCGAGATCCGGGACTATGATTTCGATTACATCGACGCCGAACTGCTGCTGCAGGACGTCGCCTACTACCCGCTCGGCCGCCCCAACCGCAGCGGCCGCATCACGGTATCCGACACCGACGGGATCTCGGGCATCCTGAGTTCCCTGCTCAGCGAAGGAGCCGTGGAAGGAGAAGATTAATTATTACACGAAACGATATGCCAACCTACGCCAACGTTCCGGCCAAGGGCCGCAAAGGCAGGCAGCCCAAGATCTTCGTGCTTGACACGAACATCATCCTGCATGATTACAAGGCCATCGGCAAGTTCCAGGACAATGACGTCGTCATCCCGATCGCCGTCATCGAAGAGCTGGACAAATTCAAGAAAGGCAATGACGCCCTCAGCTACAATGCCCGCGGATTCATGCGGAGCATCGACAAACTGACCGACGGGAAACTGTTCGGGAAAGCCGGTGTGCCGCTGGGAAAGAACCGGGGCAATATCAAGATCGAGCCTAACCATCCCTTCCCCGAGGAACTCAAGGACCTGTTCAAGGACGACACCCAGGACCACCGGATCCTGGCGACGGCCATCTGGGTACGCGAGAACAACCCGGGACGGTTCACGGCCCTGGTCACCAAGGACATCAACCTGCGGATGAAAGCGAAGGCCGTCGGCATGGAGGCCCAGGACTACCTGACCGACCGGGTCGAGGAAGCCCGGATCGAGAATGCGCAGAAAGAGCTGCAGGTCATTGACGACATGCCCTCCGACATCCTCCAGAAACTCGCCTACGGTCCCGAAGGCGCCGTTGCCTGGCAGGACCTGTTCCGCTCGGAACCGGCGCCGAACCAGCTGTACAAGTTCACCTGGTCCGGCGAGACCCTGTGCGCCCGCTACGACGCCCTCCGCGGCAGGATCACGTCGGTCCGCAAGAAAGAGGCCTATGGCATCCGGCCGCGCAACGACGAGCAGCGGTTCGCCCTGGACGCCTGCCTCAACCCTGAGATCCAGCTCGTTTCCCTGACCGGCGGCGCCGGTACCGGCAAGACCCTCATCGCCCTGGCGGCCGCCCTGGAACAGGCCCGGGACTATGACCAGATCATCCTGTCCCGTCCGACGGTCATCCTCGGCAACCAGGAGATCGGCTTCCTGCCGGGCGACGAAAAGACCAAGATGTCGCCGTTCCTCCAGCCGCTGATGGACAACCTGGGCGTCATCAAGTCCCAGTTCCGTCCCTCCAGCAAGGAAGCCCTCCGGCTGGACGGCTTCCTCAAGGACGAGAAGCTCCTCATCACCCCGCTGGCCTACATCCGCGGCCGAAGCCTCGGCAAGGCCTTCTTCATCATCGACGAGGCCCAGAACCTGACCCCGCACGAGGTCAAGACCATCATCACCCGCGCCGGCGAAGGCACGAAGATGGTCTTTACGGGCGACATTTTCCAGATCGACCAGCCCTACCTCGACCAGTGGAGCAACGGCCTGACGCACCTGGGCGAGAAGATGGCCGGGCAGCGGCTCTTCCAGCATGTCTTCCTACGGAAGGGAGAACGCAGCGAATTGTCCGAAATCGCTGCAAAGTTGTTATAAATCGGAATATTATTCTTAATTTTGCGGATCGGAACGAAAGTCCCGTCCATTTTGAAACGAAACTATCAATCTAAAAAACCGAAATAATCCATGTTCGAAGACAAGAAAAGAGTTTACCGCTTCGGTGGCAAGAAAGCCGAAGGAAACGGTAAGATGCGCGAGCTCCTGGGTGGAAAGGGAGCCAACCTTGCCGAAATGAATCTTTTGGGAATGCCGGTTCCGGCCGGATTCACCATCACCACCGAATGCTGCGCCGAGTATTATGCGCTGGGCGGTGGATACAGCAATGACCTCCGCAAAGATGTCGCCCAGGCCATGAAGGCCACCGAGGACATCATGGGCAAGAAGTTCGGCGATCCGAACGACCCGCTCCTCGTCAGCTGCCGTTCCGGTGCCCGCAGCTCCATGCCGGGCATGATGGACACCATCCTCAACATCGGTCTTTGCTCCGCGACCATCCCGGGCATGATCAAGAAGACGGGCAACCCGCGCTTCGTCTATGACGCCTACCGCCGCCTCATCATGATGTACTCCGACGTCGTCATGGAGAAGGCCGAAGGCATCGAACCGGCCGACGGCCAGGGCATCCGCCAGCAGCTCGACCGCATGATGCAGGAAGTCAAGGATGCGAAGGGCTACACCAGCGACACCGAACTGACCGCCGACGAGCTCCGCGACCTCGCGGAAGCCTTCAAGGTCCGCATCAAGGAAGTCCTCGGCGTCGAATTCCCGGACAACGCGAAAGACCAGCTGTGGGGTTCCATCGGCGGCGTCTTCAAGTCCTGGAACGGCAAGCGTGCCATCGCCTACCGCCGCATCGAGAAGATTCCGGATGACTGGGGCACCGCCGTCAACGTGCAGGCCATGGTCTTCGGCAACATGGGTGAGACCTCCGCGACCGGCGTCGCCTTCTCCCGCAACCCGGCCAACGGTGACAACAAGTTCTACGGCGAATGGCTCATCAACGCCCAGGGCGAGGATGTCGTCGCCGGTATCCGCACCCCGAACCCGCTGAACGAAGCGACCAAGAGCGAGAAGAACAAGGACCTCGCTTCCCTCGAGAAGGCCATGCCGGCCGTCTACAAGGAGCTTGACGATATCCGCCTGCACCTGGAGAACCACTTTCACGACATGCAGGACATCGAATTCACCATCCAGGAAGGCAAGCTGTGGATGCTCCAGTGCCGTATCGGCAAGCGCACCGGCCTCGCCGCCCTGCAGATGGCGATGGACATGCTCGACGAGGGCATGATCGACGAGAAGACCGCCGTCATGCGTGTGTCCCCGTCCCAGCTTGACGAAGTCCTCCACCCGATCCTCGACCCGGCTTCCGAGAAGAAGGCGAAGGTCATCGCCCAGGGTCTGCCCGCTTCCCCGGGCGGAGCCGTCGGCCAGGTGGTGTTCACGATCGACGAAGCGATGAAGCAGTTCGCCATGGGCAAGAAAGTCATCCTCGTCCGCGAGGAGACCTCGCCTGAAGACATCGAGGGCATGCGCGTCGCCGCCGGCATCCTCACCACCCGCGGAGGCATGACCTCCCACGCCGCGCTCGTAGCGCGCGGATGGGGCAAGTGCTGCATCGTGGGCTGCGAGTCCATGAAGATCGACCTCGCCCACAAGTGCGTGAACTTCGGCGAACTGAAGTTCAAGGAGGGCGACTGGATCTC
>JAFUUB010000009.1 GCA_017483985.1 Bacteroidales bacterium
ACCAACAGAAGTTGGCCGGGTCCTTTCGTTTATATGCGTGTGCGGTACGCCGGTTGTGGGCGAATGTGCTACATGGGCATAATCGGGTATGCGGTGGCGCAGATGCGCAAAAGAGTGTGGTATCTGCGCCGTTGCAGTGCGCAGGATGCGGATTAGCGGCGCAGATGCCGCGGAGAAAAGCGCATCTGCGCCACGTCCGCTTAGCGGACCGCCCCTTTTGAGCGCCTCCGGGGACCTGTCTCGAATGCCTCCGGGCTCCATCTTCCTTTTTGTACGGAGGGCCAGGCGCTATCCGGATAAAGGGAAAGGGTTTGTACGCAAAATAGGGTTTCCCGCGGAGGATTCCTGTACAAACCCGAAGGATTTCTGCGATTTCTCTTCATTTCTGCAGGGTTTGTACATCCGTATTTGCTTCCGGGCGGCATTTCCTGTACAAACCCGGAAGATGGTTCCGGGGGTGTGCCGTCAGTGTGCCGTCGGCGGCCAGGACCAAAAATGGGGACAGAAATCGCTTCATATCCCCAAAGTTAGCAAAGATTCCCGGAAGTCCTAGAACTGTTCCCGGATGTTGTAACGGTTGCGTTCGGTACTGGAACGGGAGACCATTTCGCAGACGAAACCGGCCAGGAAGAGCATGACGCCGAGCAGGACGGCGACCAGGGCCAGGTAGAAGAGGGGCTGGTCCGTGACGGGACGGAAACGGACGCCCTGGGCCTGGTGGATGAGCTTTGCGACAATGATCCAGACGGTCATGATGCCGCCGGCCAGGAACATCAGGATGCCCGTGAAGCCGAAGAAGTGCATGGGCTTACCGCCGAAGGTGCTGAGGAACCAAAGGCTGATCAGGTCCAGGAAGCCGTTGACGAAGCGTTCCAGACCGAATTTGCTCTTTCCGTATTTGCGTTTCTGGTGGTGGACCGGCAGTTCGCCGATCTTCCCGTATCCGGCGTTCTTGGCCAGGTAGGGGATGTATCGGTGCATCTCCCCGTAGACCTCGATGCTCTTGACGACCTCGTTCTTGTAGGCCTTCAGGCCGCAGTTCATGTCATGGAGCTTGATGCCGGTGATCTGCCGGGCCGTCGCGTTGTAATGTTTGGACGGAAGGTTCTTCGTCAGCGCGTTGTCCTGGCGGTGCTGTTTCCAACCGGAGACGACATCGTACCCTTCCTCGACGATCATCCGGTACAGCTCGGGCATCTCGTCCGGAGAGTCCTGCAGGTCGGCGTCCATGGTGATCACGACCCGGCCGGCCGCCTGTTCGAAACCGCAGTAAAGGGCGGCGGACTTGCCGTAGTTGCGGCGGAACCGGATCCCGTGGATGGCCGGATCCTTTTCCCGGAGGGACGCGATGACATCCCAGGATCCGTCGGTACTGCCGTCATCGACGAGGATGATTTCGTGGCTCCAGCCCTGGGCGGCCACGACGCGGCCGATCCAGGCCGTCAGCTCCGGAAGGGACTCTTTTTCATTGAATAGCGGTACGATGACCGAAAGATCAAGGGCGTAATCCATGGTTATTGCGGGTCTGCGGTTTGGTCAGGGGAAGAATGGGGCGGCAGTTCCCGGGAATAGAGCCGGGAAAGGACGACACCGAACAGGAAACAATAGATGAAGTTCCCGAAGAACATGTACTGCGGATAATTCTGCTTGAACTGCTCCAGGACGGCCTGGGTGTTGGCATCCATGGCCATCGGCAGGGACCCGGTGGCCGCGTCGAAAACGGATTCGAGCTGCTGGGGATCCATCAGCAGGGCGTCGGCCAGGACATAGGCGGAGTAAACCAGAGCGGACAACAGGGCGATGCGGACACCGTAGCCGAAGACCGTCTGGTTGGTAACGCCCTCATATTGAAGGCAGAGGCGCAGCAGGAAAAACCGCATCAGGAACAGGCAGGCGGCGAACTTGACGATCCAGAGCAGGGTCTGGAGCGCAAACAGGAGGCCTCCCACCAGGCCGCCGGACCCGGTCGCCATCCAGGAGGTCAGCAAGGTGTAAAGGATGCAGATGCCGCCCAGCACCAGGCCGGTGCGGGAGGCTTCGTTCCACAGGTGACGCGATGTGACGGTTTCTTTCATTATCTCGGGTTTCCTGAATGCAAAGATAGAAAAATATTCGTATCTTTGCAGGCTTAGATTAACTAATACTATGGCGGGCTGCGTTCAAGTACTTGGTAGGTAAATCACCGGTCCGACCCATTAAATTTTAGTAACTTTATGATCAACATTACTTTCCCGAACGGTGACGTGCGCTCCTACAACGAAGGGGTCACCGCGTATGAAATCGCACAGAGCATCAGCCCGAGACTGGCGGCAGAGGTGTTGGCCGCCAAGGTGAACGACGCAGTGGTGGACCTGACCCGCCCGATTGCATCCGATGCGACCGTGCAGCTCCTGAAATGGGAGGATGAAGATGCCCGCAAGGTTTTCTGGCACTCTTCTTCCCACCTGATGGCGGAAGCCCTCGAGGCCTTGTATCCGGGTGTCAAGTTCGGCATCGGACCGGCCGTCGAGAACGGTTTCTATTATGACGTTGACATGAACGGCCAGACCCTCACCGAGTCTGACCTTCCCAAGATAGAGAAGAAAATGCTCGAGCTGGCCCGTGAAAAGCAGGCCTTCAAGCGCATCGCCGTCTCCAAGGCGGACGCCCTCAAGCATTTTGAAGAGAAAGGCGATCCGTACAAGTGCGAGCTCATCAGCGAACTCGAAGACGGGACCATCACCTACTACGAGAACGGTGCCTTCACGGACCTGTGCCGCGGCCCGCACCTGATGAATACCGAAGTCATCAAGGCCGTCAAGCTGACCGCCCTGGCCGGCGCCTACTGGCGCGGCGACGAGAAGCGTCCGCAGCTGACCCGTGTCTATGGCATCACCTTCCCGAAGAAATCCATGCTCGACGAGTACCTCGTGGTCCTCGAAGAAGCCAAGAAGCGCGACCACCGCAAGCTGGGCAAGGAGATGGAACTCTTCATGTTTTCCCCGCGCGTGGGCATGGGCCTTCCGATGTGGCTGCCCCGTGGCTCCGCCATGCGCTACGAACTCGAGCAGTTCCTTCGCCGCAAGCTGAAAGAGTATGGCTACCAGCAGGTTGTGACCCCTCATATCGGTAGCAAGCAGCTCTATGTGACCTCCGGCCACTATGCCAAATACGGGAAGGACTCCTTCCAACCGATCCATACCCCGCAGGAAGGCGAGGAATACATGCTCAAGCCGATGAACTGCCCGCACCACTGCGAGATCTTCCGCAGCGCCCCGCGTTCCTACCGCGACCTGCCGATCCGCTTCGCGGAATTCGGTACCGTCTACCGCTATGAACAGAGCGGCGAGCTCCACGGCCTGACCCGCGTGCGCAGCTTCACCCAGGACGACGCCCACATGTACGTCCGTCCGGAGCAGCTCAAGGATGAATTCAAGAAGGTCATCGACCTGATCCTGTACGTATTCAAGATCTTCAAGTTCGAGAACTACACCGCCCAGATCTCCCTGCGCGACAAGGTCAACCGCGAAAAATACATCGGCAGCGAGGAGAATTGGGACCGCGCCGAACAGGCCATCATCGAATCGGCCGCCGAGAAGGGACTCCCGACCGTGACCGAATACGGCGAGGCCGCCTTCTATGGCCCGAAACTTGATTTCATGGTCAAGGACGCCCTCGGCCGCAAGTGGCAGCTCGGGACCATCCAGGTGGACTACAACCTCCCGGAACGCTTCCAGCTCGAATATACGGATGCCGACGGATCCAAGAAACGTCCGGTGATGATCCACCGCGCCCCGTTCGGATCCCTCGAAAGATTTACCGCCGTGCTGCTGGAGCACACCGCCGGACACCTGCCGCTGTGGCTGGCTCCGGATCAGGTGAAAGTGCTGCCAGTCAGTGAAAAATATGCGGATTATGCAAAAAAAGTTTGTGAATATCTGAAAAATTCCGATATTCGCGCTTCCGTGGACGACCGTAATGAGACGCTTGGCAAACGCATTCGCGAAATTGCGCTGCTCAGGGTCCCGGTCCTTGCGATCGTCGGTGAGAAAGAAGTCACCGAAGGTACGGTTTCCGTCCGCCAGGACGGCGTTGACAAAGGCTCCATGGCGTTGGAGGCCTTTGGCAACTGGCTGCATGAAACCATGGCCGCTGAACTTGCATAAGTTCTCCGGCGTGAACATATTAACTTAACTTATAGGAGGATTTATTTATCGCAACGCCTTACAAACCGAAGCCTTCCGGCGGTCCGAGACCTGCCGGGGCCCAAAGATCCTTTACCGGCCAGCGTCCCCGTCCGGGGATGGTGCGGCAGAAAGGGGAGAATGAACTCAATATCAATGACGAGATCACCGCTCCCCAGGTTCGTCTTGTCGGCGACAACATCGCCGAGCCGGGTGTCTACTCCCTGTCCGCCGCCCTCAAGATGGCGGATGAACTCGAACTGGATCTGGTGGAGATAAGTGCGAAGGCCGATCCTCCTGTGTGCAAGATACTGGACTACCAGAAGTACCTGTATCAGCAGAAGAAGAAGGCCAAGGAGATGAAGGCCAACCAGGCGAAGATCGTCATCAAGGAGATCCGGTTCGGCCCCAACACCGATGAGCATGACTTCCAGTTCAAGCTCAAGCATGCCCAGGAATTCCTCGAGGAAGGTTCCAAGGTCAAGGCTTCGGTCTTCTTCCGCGGACGCTCCATCCAGTTCTCGGACCAGGGTGAGAAACTGCTCCTCCGGTTCGTGCTGGCGCTCGAAGAATACGGCCGGGCGGAAAGCATGCCGAAACTGGAAGGCAAACGGATGATCATGATGATCGCTCCGATTAAGAAGAAATAATCCGTGATGGATTTACATATTATTAACTATTAACAAATTAAAGAGATGGCAAAGCTTAAGACCAACTCCGGTGCCAAAAAGCGCTTCACGCTTACCGGAACGGGCAAAATCAAGAGAAGACACGCTTACCACAGCCACATTCTCACCAAGAAGACCAAGAAGCAGAAAAGGAATCTGGACCACTTCGCAATCCTCGACAAGGTCGACGAGCGTCGTGTAAAGGAGCTTCTCGTTCTCTAAACCATTTATTTATTTAAGTTTAACTAGGAAAGCAGTCGCAAAAGAGCCATCGTGAGGATGGTCACTGCCTCCGAAAACAATCAACATTATGCCAAGATCAGTCAACTCTGTTGCCTCCAGGGCACGCCGCAAGAAGATCCTTAAGAGAACCCGCGGTAATTTCCTTTCCAGGAAGAACGTTTGGACCGTAGCGAAGAACACCTATGAGAAAGGTTTGACCTACGCTTACCGTGACCGCAAGGCCAAGAAGCGCGAATTCCGTGCACTGTGGATCCAGCGTATCAACGCTGCCGCCCGCCAGTATGGAATGTCCTATTCCCAGTTCATGGGCAAGCTCGCCAAGCAGAATGTCGGTCTGAACCGCAAGGTTCTCGCAGACCTCGCCATGAATAACCCCCAGGCATTCGAAGCCATCATCAACTCCGTGAAATAGTTGCTGATGAGCTGGAAGGATCTATACCATAACAAGTGGACGCGGATGTCCTTCTGGGCCATCCTCTACGTGTTGTGGGTGATCTGGCTCGGAAATTATTGGTGGCTCCTCGGCCTCATCATCATCTTCGACCTCTACATCACCAAGAAGGTGAAGTGGCTGTTCTGGAAGAAGGAATACAAGGAAGGGGAGAAACACAATGTCCTGCTGGACTGGCTGGATGCCATCATCTTCGCCGTCGTCTTCGTGACATTCATCAATATTTTCTTCTTCCAGGCCTTCAAGATCCCTTCCTCCTCCATGGAAAGCTCGCTGCTCACGGGAGACCATCTCTTCGTCAGCAAGCTGACCTACGGCCCGAAGATTCCCGAAACCCCGCTGACCATCCCGTTCACGCACAATGTCATCGGCTCGCATGAGTCCTACTCGACCGCGATCCGCAACGACTACAGGCGTCTCAAAGGATTCCGTCACGTGGAACGTGGGGACTACGTGGTATTCAATTTCCCGAATGGGGACACCGTCCTGACCAAGGCCCCGGCCGATGATTATTATGCCGTCTGCCGGACTGCCGGAAAGGCCTATGCGATCGCCAATTACGGTCCCATCAAGGTCCGCCCTTCCGACAAGAAGGACCACTACGTCAAGCGCTGCGTCGCCGTCGCCGGTGACACGCTCGAGGTCCGTGACGGACAGGTGTTTATCAATTCCGAAGCCCAGACCGTATGGCCGGGTGTGCAGAATACCTACGCAGTCACGACGAACGGGACCCGGATCAATGTCAAGACCATCGAGAAGATGGGTTTCAACACCGCCGAGCTCTGGTATGACGCCAACCTCCCGGGCTATCCCCGGATGCCGCTGACGGATGCCCTGCTCGAAGAGGTGCAGAAACTGCCGAACATCGTTTCCATCGAACGGAACAATGACGTCTGGCCTCCGGATTATCCGGATTCCTACCGGCTGATTTTCCCGTTCACGGAAGAATTCAAGTGGACCCGCGACAATTTCGGTCCGCTCTGGATCCCCGCCAAAGGAACGACCGTGGCCCTTTCGATGGACAACCTGCCGCTCTACGAGCGCTTGATCAGGGACTATGAGCACCACACCCTCGAAGTGAAGGACGGGGTGATCCGTATCGACGGACAGGAGGCTTCCAGCTATACCTTCGGACAGGATTATTACTTCATGATGGGCGACAACCGTCACAATTCCCTCGATTCAAGATACTGGGGATTTGTACCTGAAGACCACATCGTCGGAAAGCCGGCCGTTATCTGGCTCTCCACGGACGTAAACAAGCCGTTCCCGCGGAATATACGGTGGCGCAGGTTCCTCAAATTTGTCTAGTTTTCTTTGAATTACGGAAAATTAACACGATATTTGCAGCCCGCATAAAATTTTTGGTTCAGAATAAAATAAAAAAATAACAATATGGCAAAGGTTTGTCAAATCACCGGAAGGAAGAGAATGAAAGGCAACAATGTTGCCCATTCCAAGCTGCGCACCAAGCGCGACTTCTCCCTCAACCTCAGGAACAAGCGTTTCTGGTCTGAAGAGGAACAGCGTTTCATCACCCTCAAGGTCTCCTGCAAGGGTATGAGGAACATTGAAAAGAACGGTCTCGCCGCCACGCTCAAAGAGGCCCAGAAGAAAGGATACGTCAACCTTGTTTAAATTGAAGAATTATGGCAAAGAAAGCAAAAGGTAACAGGGTCCAGGTCATCCTGGAGTGCACGGAGCAGAAGGCGAGCGGCGTACCGGGAATGTCCCGCTACATCACCACCAAGAACAAGAAGAACACCCCGGACCGTCTGGAGCGTAAGAAATACAATCCGTATCTCCACAAGGTCACCGTTCACCGTGAGATCAAGTAATTTTTAGGAGGATACAGATATGGCAAAGAAAGCAGTCGCTACGTTCGCAGCTAAGGCTGGCTCCAAGAGCATGGTCAAATGCATCCGCATGGACAAATCCCCGAAGACCGGGGCCTACGTCTTCACCGAGCAGCTCATTGAGTCCGGTAAGGAGAAGGAATTCTTCAACAAGAAGTAATCCATCCACGATACATCGAGGGAACCCCGCCGAAAACGGCGGGGTTCTTCTTTTTTATCTTGCTTATTTTAGGTATCTTTGTGGGATTATAGATTATTCGGATCATGGGATTGTTCAGCAAAGGAGTCAAGAAGACCAACGAGAGTTTTTTCGCCAGGCTTTCGCGGGCCGTCGTCGGTAAATCCAAGGTCAGCGAGGAAGTCCTCGACGCCATCGAGGAAGCCTTGATCTCCTCCGACATGGGGGTCGACACCACCCTCAAGCTCATCGACAACCTGGAAGACCGGGTCGAACGGGACAAGTACATGTCCATGGACGAGCTGGTCGAAATCCTTCGCGACGAGATCGGCAAGCTGCTCAATGTCAGTGATTCGGAGGCTCCTGCCCAGCCTTTCGACTTTTCGAAGAAGCCGTTCGTGATGCTGGTCGTCGGCGTCAACGGCGTCGGTAAGACCACGACCATCGGCAAACTGGCCGCCAGCCTGCGCGCCCAGGGCAAGAAGGTCGTCATCGGTGCGGCGGATACGTTCCGCGCCGCGGCGGTGGACCAGCTCCAGATCTGGGCCGACAGGGCGGGCGTGGATATCGTCCGTCAGGAAATGGGTTCCGATCCGGCTTCCGTCGCCTATGATACCGTCCGTTCCGCCGTGGCCAAGGGCGCGGATGTCGTGCTGATCGATACCGCCGGCCGCCTGCACAACCGCGTCGACCTGATGAACGAGTTGACCAAGATTCGCAATGTCATCCGCAAGGTCGTCCCGGACGGCCCGCACGACGTGCTGCTGGTCCTGGATTCGACGACCGGCCAGAATGCGTTCCAGCAGGCGCGGGAATTCTCGCGGGCAACCGATGTCACTTCGCTGGCCGTGACCAAGCTGGACGGCTCCGCCAAGGGCGGCGTCGTTGTCGGGATCGTGGACCAGTTCCGCATTCCGATCAAGTTCATCGGCATCGGAGAGGGGATCGACGACCTCAAGGTGTTTGACAAAAAGGAGTTCGTGGGCTCCCTGTTTACCCGCGAAGATATTGACAAATAAAAACATACCATATCATGAAACTTTCCTATAGCTGGCTTAAAGAATACATTGCCTGTGACCTGACTCCGCAGGAGGTTGCGGATGCGATGACCGCCATCGGCATCGAGGTGGACTCCGTTTCCGAGCAGGAAGAGATTCCCGGCGGACTGGCCGGTGTCGTCGTGGCGCAGGTCCTCGAGTGCGTCGACCATCCGGATTCCGACCATCTCCATATCACCAAGGTGGACGATGGCTCTCCCGAGCCGGTGACGGTGGTGTGCGGCGCCCCGAACGTGGCCGCCGGCCAGAAAGTGCTGTTCGCCCGGATCGGAACGGTCCTTCCGGGGGACTTCAAGATCAAGAAATCCAAGATCCGCGGCGTGGAGTCCTTCGGCATGATCTGCGCCCAGGACGAGCTGGGTATCGGCACCGACCACGCCGGTATCATGGTCCTGCCCGAAGACGCCGTCGTCGGCACCGCTGCCAAGGATTTCCTCGGACTCAAGACCGATGCCGTCATCGAATATGAAATCACGGCCAACCGCGTTGATGCCGCCTCCCAGTACGGCGTCGCCCGCGACCTGTATGCCTGGCTGCGCCACAACAACCGGCCGTGCGAGCTGCGGATTCCGGATGACAAGGGCTTCCAGGCCGGTGCGGGCGAAGGCATTCCCGTCGATGTCCTCGATGCCGAGGGTGCACCGCGTTACAGCGGCATCACCATCCGTGGCGTCAAGGTCGCCCCGTCCCCGGAATGGCTCCAGAAAGACCTGCGTGCCATCGGGCTGAACCCGATCAACAATATCGTCGATATCTCCAACTTCATCCTCTTCGAGATGGGGCAGCCGCTCCACATCTTCGACGCCGACAAGATCGGCGGCGGGAAGGTCGTGGTGCGCCGTGCTGCGGAAGGGGAGAAGATCCGTACCCTGGACGGCATCGAACGCTCCCTGAAGGCTGCTGACATGGTCATCGCCGATGCGGAACGCCCGATGTGCATCGCCGGCGTGTTTGGCGGTGAGGATTCCGGCGTGACGGACAGCACCGTCAACATCTTCATCGAGGGTGCCTACTTCGATCCCGGTTCGATCCGCAGGACTTCCAAGGTCCATGGCCTGCAGACCGACGCCTCGTTCCGCTTCGAGCGTGGCGCCGATCCGGCTGTCGCCGCCCTGGCCGGCCGCCGCGCCGCCATGCTGGTGCTCGAACTCGCCGGCGGACAGGTCTGCGGCGCCCAGTCTGACTTCTATCCGGCTCCGGTGCAGCGCAAGGTCATCGACCTGGACTATGGCCGCATCCAGCGCTTCATCGGCAAGCAGATCGGCGCGGAGGCCATCGAAGGCATCCTGTCCGCCCTGAATTACCAGTTCCTCGAGACCTCCGGAACCGGCGCGAAGGTCGCCGCTCCGACGTACATGGTGGACGTCTACCGTGAGTGCGATGTCGTCGAGGAAATCCTCCGTATCTACGGCTATAACAACATCGAGCTTCCGTCCAACATGCGGATGTCCGTCTCCCCGACGCCGTCCCCGGATCCGGAAGCCGTCCGGAACTATATTTCCAACTTCTTGGCCTCCAATGGTTTCGTGGAGATCATGAACAACTCTCTGACCAAGAGCAGCTACTATACGAATCTGACGACGTTCCCGGAAGAGCGTTGCGCGCGGATCGTCAACCCGCTCAGCTCCGACCTGAACGTCATGCGCCAGAGCCTGCTGCCGGGCGTGCTGGAAGTCGTCGCCTATAACGTCAACCGGCAGGTCTACAACATCAAGGCTTTCGAGTACGGCTCTGTCTACCAGCGTCTGCCGGAAGGGGACGGGACGACCCTCGCCTCTTATGAGGAGCATCCCTGCTTCGCCCTGGTCCTGAGCGGCCCCGGTGAGAAATCCTGGCGCCAGGAACCCCGGAAGGGCAATTACTTCCAGCTCAAGGGCTATCTGGAACTGCTGCTCCGCCGTTACGGCGTGGATATCTATACCCTTGAGACCGAGGCGGCGCCGTCCGACCTCTTCTCCGAGGGCCTCGTCTACAAACTGCCGGGTTCGCGCAAGCAGCTGGCCGTCATGGGTACCATCGCTCCAGCCCTGGCCCGCCGCTTCGACGTGAAGCAGCCGGTCTTCGCCGCGGAGATCAGCTGGCCTGTCCTTTTGGAACTGGTCAGCCGCGTCAAGGTCCGCTTCACCGAGCTTCCGAAGTTCCCGGAGGTCCGCCGCGACCTGGCCCTGCTCCTGGATGAGAGCGTCCGGTATGCGGACATTCGCCGGAGCGCCCAGCGCGCCGCGAAGAAGCTGCTCCGCCAGGTCGGCCTGTTCGACGTCTACCGCGGCGACAAGATTCCTGCCGGCAAGAAGCAGTATGCCCTGAGCTTCGTCTTCCAGGATCCGGACAAGACCCTGACGGACGCCGAGATCGAGAAGATCATGGCCAAGCTCCTGGCTACGTTTGAAAATGAATTTGGTGCGATCCTCCGGTAAAATGCGTCGTCTCGTACTCATCCTTGCCGTCCTGGCTGGTCTGGCTGCCTGCTCCCGCGGGGAGCGGGTCATTCCTGCGGATAAGATGGCCGCGATGTACGAGGAGATGTTCGTGCTGGACCAGTGGATCCGGGCAACGCCGGCCCTGGGCCGGGTTGCGGATACCAGCCTGGTCTATCTGCCGATTCTGGAGCGCTATGGCTACACGGCCGAGGATTACCGCGCTTCGGTGGAATATTATCTGTCCGAGCCGGCTGAATTCTCTGGGATTTTCCAGACGGTCAAGGACCGCTTGCAAAAGCGGGTGGATGAACTGACGGCCGCGGAAGAAGGGGTGTCCCAGCGGGAGGCCTATCGCCGTGCCATCGAGGCGCGGACGGATTTCGTCCGGCCGCGCATCTTCGACTTCGGCGACACGCTGGACCTGACCCGGGAGGTGTCCGTGGTCTGGGATTCCCTGGGCGTCTCCGTCGTGGAGCGTGTCCTGCCGGACACGTTGTATGAAGGTCCCGTTTTCCACCTGCGCGATACGGTGGCCGTCGCCGATACCGTGGCAGTTGTCGATACGGTGGCTGCCGAGAAGACGGTCGCTGCTCCGAACATTGAAAAAATGACTGAAAATGAAAAGATTCTCCGCGAAATACCTGTACTTGCTGAATGAGGACCGTCCGCTGGTGAACGGCTTCGTCGAATACGATGACGACGGGACCATCCTGCGTACAGGCGTCTGCGAGGATCCTTCGTCCGAAGAGGTGTTCCTGGATGGAGCCGTCATCCCGGGCTTCGTGAATGCGCATTGCCACATTGAACTTTCCTATATGTGGAAACTGTTCCGCAAGGGGACGGGAATGGCCGGATTCATCGACCAGATCAATGCCTTGCGGGATACGGCCAGCCTGGAAGACAAGCTCGCGGATATCCAGACCTGGATGGACCGGCTCTGGCAGCGGGGTGTCAGCGCGATGGCAGATATCAGCAATTGTGCGGATTCCTTCGCCATCAAGGCGGCTTCCCCGATGTACACCCGGACTTTCCTGGAAGTGTTCGGAACGGAACCGCAGGACTGCGAGGCCGTGATCCGTGACGTGAAGGCGCTGCAGGCCCAGGCCCTTGCCTGCGGTCTGGACGCGGCACCGACGCCGCATGCCTGTTATACCATGAGTCCGGAACTGCTGACCGCCGCCAGCGCGGAAGGCCTCCGGTCGGGCTTCCTTTCCTACCATAGCGAAGAAACCCAGGAAGAGGAGGAGATGCTCCGCAGCGGCAGCGGCCCCATGTGGGAGAACCGCAAGCGTGCAGGGATGTCTACGCCGCCCGTGACCGGGACCTCTTCGTTGCTGTATTTCCTGGACCGCCTGCAGCGGGTGCATCCGGCCCCGTTCGGAGAGCACATCCTGCTGGTGCACGAAGTGTGCATGGACCAGGAAGGCATCGATGCCGTCAAAGCGGTGATGCAGCATCCGTTCATCGCCCTTTGCCCGCTCTCCAACCTCTTTATCCACAATGCCTTGCCTCCGGTGGAACTGCTTCGCGCCAACGGGATGAAACTGACGGTCGGAACGGATTCCCTCTCGAGCAACGACGACCTGGACATGGTGGCGGAACTGTTCTGCCTCCAGGAGAATTTCCCGCAGGTACCGCTCGGCGAAATGCTGGGATGGGCTTGCCGGAACGGGGCGGAATTCCTCGGCAAAGAGGACGTGCTCGGCACCATCGAACCGGGCAAGCGTCCCGGCCTCGTACTGATTGACCATCTGTCGCCCGAAGGTCGCCTGACGACCGCGAGCGCCTCTTATCGGATTGTGTAGCCTATGATGCGGGAAGATTTGGTCTTCGGACCCATCCACAGCCGGCGGCTCGGTTCTTCCTTGGGAATCAACCTCTTGCCGCAGAAGGGGAAACTCTGCAACTTTGACTGCATCTACTGTGAATGCGGATGGAACAAGGACGGTCGCGGCGACCGGGAACTGCCGACGGCGGAAGACCTGCGGAAGGCCTTGACGCTGAAACTGCAGGCATGCTCCGCGGCCGGGACACCGATTGATTCGGTCACGTTCTCCGGTGACGGGGAACCGACGTTGAATCCCGACTTCGCCCGGATCATCGACATCACCCTGGAATTGCGGGACCGCTATTATCCCGCCGCCAAGGTCTCGGTCCTGTCCAATGCGACGCGGATCGGACGGGAGGAGGTCTTCCAGGCGCTGCGGAAAGTGGACAACCCGATCCTCAAGATCGATGCGCCGACGGCCGCGCTGGCGGCCCGGATCAACCAGCCGCAGGGAGAATATGACGTTGACCAGGTCGTTGCGGACCTGCGCCGTTTCGAGGGAAACTTCATCTTGCAGACCATGTTCCTCAAATCCCCGGATTTCGACTCCTCCTCGCCGGAGGTGCTCGACGGATGGATGCGGATCGTGCGCGACCTGCGGCCGCGCGAGGTGATGGTCTATACCATCGACCGCGAGACGCCGATGAAGGGACTGCAGAAGATGACGGTCGAGCAGATGCGCGCCCTGGTACAGCCCCTGCTTGACGAGGGCTTCCGGATTCAGATTAAAGGATAATATAAAATATTGATATATGGCTGATTTGTTTACTAAGTACGGATACGCTCCCGACAAGGAAGCGATTGACCGGAGCCTGGGCATCATCGCGCGGAACCTGGAGAACGCCGTCTCCCCGCAGGTGCTGAAGGATTGTTTCTCAATCATGGACCTGACTTCCCTGCGGAACCAGGATACGGTGGCCTCCATCACCAAGCTCACGGAGAAGGTGACGGCTTTCCGCAAGGACTATCCGGATTATCCGCTGCCGGCATCGGTCTGCGTGTACCCGAATTTCGCCGGTGTGGTGAAAGCCCACCGCTGCAGCCCGGACCTCCATGTCACGACCGTGGCCGGGTGTTTCCCGACCTCCCAGAGTTTCCTTGAGGTCAAGATGCATGAGTGCGAGATGGCCGTGGCAGCGGGTGCGGATGAGATTGATATCGTTTTGGCGCTCAATGCTTTCCTGGCGGATGATTTCCGGACGGCCGGGGAAGAGATCCACGCCATGCGCCAGTGCATCGACAAGGCTGCCGCCGCCCAGGGCCGCAAGGTGATCCTCAAGGTGATCCTGGAGACCGGCCTGCTCGTCACCCCGGAGCGCATCGCGAATGCCTCCTTTATCGCGATGGAAGAGGGCGCCGATTTCATCAAGACGTCCACCGGCAAGGTCGAGGTGAACGCCACCCCGATGGCTGCCTATGTCATGTGCCAGTGCATCAAGGCCTTCTATGAAAAGACCGGCCGTAAGGTCGGCTTCAAGGCGGCCGGTGGCATTTCCACCAGCATGGATGCCGTCTGCTACTACAGCATCGTCTCTTCGATCCTGGGCAAGGAATGGCTTGACAAGCGGTATTTCCGTTTCGGCGTCAGTCGCCTGGCCAACAGCCTGTTATCCTCGATTGAGCAGAAGACCGTGACCATTTTCTAGGAAACGGCTTTCCGGGGATGATTCCCGGAATCCGCTGATTATGAATGAACCGGGACCCCCGTTTTTGAAGCGGAGGCCCGGTTTTCCGGTAAAACGGCTTTTTGCGACGGCCTCCTGCCGCAGCGGGAGGCCGTTTTTGCAGATAAACGTTTCTTCCGGCGGTAAACGGATCGGAGCGGGTACTTTTGCGGTGAGAAAAATGAAGAACCATGAAAACCTGCAAAAGATGCTTAGCCGGGCTGCTGGCACTCGTGGCGGCCGGCTCCTGCGAGAAGGAGGGGACGGACCTTTATCTGACCGATGACGCCTCCTTCGGGGACCTGTCGCACGAACAGATCGTCCTGGGGGAGAAACTGGACGACCCGTATTCCGTGGAAAATGTCACCAAGGCCCTCGCTTCCCTGTATCCGACCAAGGCGGATGCGGTTTCGGTGGCAGAGACCGACCTCTACGTCCGTTTCCTGCCTGCGGATGAGACGCAATACGCCCGCCTGGTGGAGTCCGGGCTGGAACTGATGGACCATCCCCTGGATTACCAGATCGTCCGGGATGGGGACTGGTACCATGATCCCGGCGTGGCGGAGGATAAGATCACCTGGCAGTATGCCGTCGTCCCGCGGGACTATGACCTGCCCCAGGATATCCACCATGAGGTCCTGGACCGCTGCTATATCTCCGAGCATGATCCGGCCACGCGTGCCGGAGGGGACGGGATCGACTGGGAAGCCGTGGAACGGGAGGCGTTCCGGCTGACGGGCAATGAGGACCTGCTGCTGCCCTCGACGAAGGCGAAGGCCAAGCCGCAGGGCCGGATCACGATCGTGGATGACGATGCCAATGGGGGCAAGGCCTTCGGCGTGTCCGGTGTCAAGGTGGTCTGCAATTCCTTCGTCAAGTTTTCCTCCGGCTACACCGACCGGGACGGCTATTACGAGGTGTCCAAGAAATATTCTTCCAAGGTCCGTTACCGCCTGATGTTCAAGAATGAGAAGGGGTTTGCGATCGGGGTCAACCTGATCCTGGTCCCGGCTTCGATGTCGGCCCTCGGCAAGGGGCCCTCGGAGGGGCTGGACGTGGAGATCACGAAAGAATCGGACCGCAAGCTGTTCACCCGGAGTGTCGTCAACAATGCCGTCTACGAGTATCTGGAGCGTTGCAACGAGGATGACATGAACCTGCCGTGCCCGCCGAAGAACCTGCGGATCTGGCTGTTCCAGAAGATGAAGGCCAGCAGTGCCTGCATGCTCCGCCAGGGAGCGGTCATCGACCACGGCGTCCTGAAACAGTTCCTGGGAGAGTATGGCTCCCTGGTCAAGCTGTTCCTGCCGGATATCACCCTCGGACTGAAAGGGGCGGAGTCCTATGCGGACATCTATTCGGTGACCTGCCACGAACTGGCCCATGCCTCGCATTTCAAGCAGGTCGGCAAGTCCTGGTGGAACAAATTCATCTTCTATATCCTGAGTTCCTACGTGTCGACCGGCGAGACCTATGGCGATGGCTCCGGGGAGAATGCCGGCTACTGCGCGGTGGGGGAAATGTGGGCGTATTACATGCAGAACCGCATGTACAATGACCGGTATGGCGGCGTGATGCCAGTGGCGGGGTCCTCGTATTGGTTTACCCCGCAGGTGCTTCGCTACCTGGACGAGCGCGGGATGACGCGGTCCGAGATCTTCCGCGCGATGACCTCCGACGTGTGCTCGGCCGCCGACCTGCAGGCCAAACTGCGCACCCTGTATCCGGAAAAAACCAGCCTGATCGACCAGGTATTTGACCGTTACGCGAAATGAAACGGGGAATGATCTTCCTGCTGGCCTCCCTGCTGGCAGGCCCGGTGGGGGCCCAGGACTGGAGCCTCTCCACGAACATGGCGGCATACGCCGATTTCGGGACCTTGAATGCGGAGGTCGGCTATGCCGTCGGAAGGCATTGGAATGCGGCGGCTTCCTTCCGCTACAATCCGTTTACCTTTGAATCGGACGGCGAGCCGGTGCAGAACCGCCAGCGGACCTTCGCGGCGGGTGCCCGCTACTGGCCCTGGCACATCTATTCAGGCTGGTGGATGGCTGGGAAGGCGCAATACCAGGAATACAACCGGGGCGGTATCCGTTCCCCGGAAACCCGGGAAGGGGAACGTCTCGGGGCCGGCTTGTCCGCGGGGTATTCCTATATGTTGGCACCCTGGCTGAACCTGGACCTGGGCATCGGGTTCTGGGGCGGCATGGACCGCTATGTCCTGTATGAATGTCCGGTCTGCGGACTGACCGTAGACAAGGGCCGGACCGTTTTCTTCCTCCCGGATGAGATCCGGGTGGCCCTGAGCGTGGTTTTCTGATGTACAAGTCCTTTCCTCGAATCCCGGTCCTCGCCGGCATCCTAATGCTCGTCTCTCTCCCCGGATGTTCGGTCTGGGAAGACCGGGATTTGTGTCCTGCGCAGCTGGTGCTGCGGTTTCCGCCCCTGGACGGGCCGGCCGTGCTCGTCCTGGAGGCGGGGCAGGAACGCCTCGTGGACACGCTGGCGACCGGAACGCAGGTCTACCGGACCCGGGTGCCGCGGGGAGCGGTCCGGATCCAGGCGGCCTGTCCGCCGGAGGGATTCGACACGGCTTCCGGCACGCTGGCGGTTCCGCCGGGGTCAGGCTTTCCGGAGACGATGCTGTTCTCCCGGCGATACGATTGCGTCGGCGAGCAACTGAGCGATTCCCTGCAGTGGAGGAAGCATTTCTGCCGGCTGGGCCTGCGGATTACCTGTCCGGCAGGGACGCCGCCTTATTCCTTCGCGGTGTCCGGGAACGTCGCCGGCCTGGATGCGGAAGGACGGGCGCAGCCCGGGATTTTCCGCTGCCGGGTCCTTCCCGATCCGTCCGGTCGCTGCCGGATCTGCCTGCCGCGGCAGCCGGATGCCTCCCTGATGCTGGAAATCCTGGCGGAAGGCAGCCCGGTCAGCCGTTTTGCCCTGGGTGAGTTCCTCGCCGCGGCGGGCTATGACTGGACGGCTGAGAATCTGGAAGATACGGAAGTTGAGGTGGACTATGTCCGGACTTCGCTGACCCTCCGGTGGCGGGGCTGGACGGAAACTTTCCGCTTCAATGTCGTAATTTAATCGGGAAAAACCTTGCGGATTCAAAAATGATTCGTATATTTGCAATCCATTCTGAGCGCGAGTGGCGAAATTGGTAGACGCGCTACTCTCAGGAGGTAGTGCCTATTACTGGCGTGTCAGTTCGAGTCTGATCTCGCGCACTAGGGCGGCTTTTCGAAGCCGCCCTTATTTTTATTCTCCCGCCGTTCTTTTTTGCAAGTTGACGGATAAAGCACGATATTTGTTCCCCGAAAATTTCGAGAGATAGTTTATTCCTATGAAACTGAGAATCCTTGCCGCGATGGCGGCTGCCGTCCTTCTGCAGGTCGCCGCTCCCGGCGGTCTTTTCGCACAGACCCCGACTGAGACCAAGTTATACAACAAGACGATGAAAAAGCCTTCCGTCAAGGCTTACGATAAATTCCTCAAGAAGTTCCCGGACGCCTTCTATTCCCAGGAAATCCTGCGGTTGCGGGATACGGAACTGTTTGCCAAGGTAAACAAGGAGGATGCGCAGGCCGTGAAGGATTTTGCGCAGGCCCATCCCGATTCCCCGATCTCCGACGAGATTGCCGCCGTCATCCTTTCGCACAATACGAGTCCGCTCTCCCGGGAGGAGGCGAAGAAGGTCGCCGCAGACTATGCGGATGCGGTCGGTTGGCGCAAGGACAATGTCGACCATGTGATGGCCATCGGCCTGAAAGAAGGGACTATTTCCCTGCAGAGCCTTTCCCTGCAGGGCGCTCCGGATGCCGAACCCATTCCTGTCCAGATCCATACGCTGTCCGACCTGACGCCGTCCCGGCTGGAAGGCGGCTTGGAAACCGTCACGATCGGGAACAAGAATTATCTGCATTTCTCCTATCTGAATGAAGGGGAATCCTCCGAGAAAGAGTGGGTGGACGCGCTGTATGACGCCGATTCGCAGGTCCTGTACAATGTGATGTTCTACGGCAAGGAACTGGCAACCAAAGCCGGTCCGGTCATCGAAGGGCAGTGCCTGGAAGAACTGTCCGGCGGGCTGATGACGCCGCAGATGGCCTGGCTGCTGGGAAAAGTCAAGGAAAACCCGTCCCTGAAGCAGATTTCCCGGGCCGACCTGCTCACCGATGAATCCATCGCCTGGTGGCTCGACAAGAATCCTTCTGCCCAGACTTCGGCCCGGACCGTGCGTTTCGGTGCGCTGGACCCGGAGAGCTCCATCGTGGAGATGTACAAGAAGTCCCGGAAGGAGAACGGGACGAACTTCAATGCCGCCCTGTTCGACCTGCGCGGCTATACGATGATCTGTGCCTACTCCAAGTCCACCAAGGATTACATCCTCGTCTGGTGCGAACCCGTCTGCAAGAACCGCAACCGCGACCAACTGCTCAATACGATCTATTTCGAGAACGGCAATACCCTGGACCTGTTCTACTACAAGGGCCGCACGACCTTCAAGGTCCGGATCAACCTGGCCAACAAGAATCTGCGCCGCTCGTAACCGGTCTTTTGTTTCTCTGCGTTTTTATCGTTACATTTGGAATCGGTTCTAATGCAATACGATTCCAGATGAAGCGGACTTATCTTACGCGCAGCCTGCTGATTGCGGCAGGCCTGTTGCTGGGCGGAATGGCCGTCCAGGCCCAGCCGAAACTCTCGGCCGACAATATCGATGAGGTACTGAAGGCGATGACCCTCGATGAGAAGGTGACGCTGTGTATCGGCGGCGGCCGCGCCGTGACGACCGGCGGCGTATCGACGGGTATCACCGACCTGGTGAAGGGAGCGGCCGGCAGTACGCGGAAAAACGAGCGGCTGGGTATTCCCGCTACCGTCCTGGCGGACGGCCCGGCCGGACTTCGGATCGATGCGACGCGGGAAGGCGATTCCCATACGTATTATGCGACGGCGTTCCCCATCGGTACGCTGCTGGCTTCTTCCTGGGATGAACAAACGGTCGAGCAGGTAACGGCGGCCATTGGTAATGAAGTCCTTGAATACGGGGTGGACGTGTTGCTGGCTCCCGGCCAGAACATCCACCGGAATCCGTTGAACGGGCGCAATTATGAGTATTTCTCTGAAGATCCCCTGCTTTCGGGAAAGATGGGCGCGGCGTATGTCCGGGGTGTCCAGTCGAATGGCGTCGGGACTTCCGTGAAGCATTTCGCCCTGAACAACCAGGAAACGAACCGCAATGAGAATGACGCCCTTGTGGGCGAACGCGCACTTCGGGAAATCTATCTGAAGAATTTCGAAATCACCGTCAAGGAGGCCAAGCCCTGGACGGTCATGTCTTCCTATAACAAACTGAACGGCGAATACACGCAGCAAAGCCGTGACCTCCTGACGACCATCCTTCGGGATGAATGGGGCTTCGACGGCATCGTGATGACGGACTGGGGCAACAAGGCGGATACGCCGAAGGCGGTCTGGGCCGGCAACGATCTGATGGAGCCCGGAAACGTGTCGGAAAAGGAGCGCATCCTGGCGGCCATCGCCAATGGAACGCTCAGTGAGGCGGACCTGGACCGGAACGTGCGGCGCATCCTGGAATACATTGTCAAGACGCCTTCGTTCAGGGGCTACAAGCATTCGGACCGTCCTGACCTGAAGGCCCATGCCCAGGTGGCGCGGAAAGCCGCAGGCGAAAGCATCGTCCTGCTTCGGAATGAAGGCGGAGTCCTCCCGATTGCCGCAAAGGGGCAGAGAGTGGCTTTGTATGGCGAGTCCACGGTCGATTTCGTGGCCGGCGGCACCGGATCGGGAACGGTCAACAAGGCGTATTGCGTAAACATGGTGGAAGCCCTGACCGACGCCGGGTTCACCCTGGACAAGTCCATTACAAATTATTACGATGAATATGTCCGGTACAATGATGCCTTGCTGGCGCTGCGGGGGACCCAGCGGACCTATCGCTATGGGATTTCGAAGTTCGATGACCCGGCGGTGGACCGCTCGGCCATTGACATGCACGCCGCCAACAATGACCTGGCCGTGGTTGTGCTGGGCCGCATCTCCGGTGAGGGATCGGACCGGAACATGAACAATGATTTCAACCTGACCGATATTGAGCGTCAGTTGCTTTCCGATGTCCATTCGGCTTTCCATGCCCTGGGCAAAAAGGTCATCGTCGTGCTGAATGTCGGCGGCGTGATCGAAACCAACTCCTGGAAACGGATGGCGGACGCCATCATCCTTCCCTGGCTTCCGGGACAGGAGGGGGCGAATGCCGTTGCGGATGTCATGACCGGCAAGGTCAATCCTTCGGGCAAGCTCCCGATGACCTTCCCGATCGATTTCATGGACCATCCTTCTTCCGCGGATTTCCCCTATAACCAGGTGAAAACCAATACACCCTTCGGTACGGCCCGTCCGGCCGGCTCCCATGAAAAGAACGTGGACTACACGGAGTACAACGAAGGGATCTGGGTGGGATACCGGTATTTCGAGACCCGGGGGACGGAGGTGTCCTATCCGTTCGGCTTCGGTCTGAGTTATACCACGTTCGCCTATTCCAACCCGGTGGTGAAACCCACGGCGGAGGGTGGCTTCACCGCGAGCATTACCGTCAGGAATACGGGCTCGGTGGCCGGGAAAGAGGTGGTGCAGGTGTATGTCCGGGCTCCGGGCGCGACCCTGGAGAAACCGGCGCTTGAACTCAAGGCTTTCGGGAAGACCCGCCTGCTGGCGCCGGGGGAGAGCCAGGTGCTGACCTTTACCGTGTCCAATTACGAACTGGCTTCTTTCAACGAGGCGGTTTCGCAATGGGAAACGGAAGCTGGTACGTATTCCGTGCTTTTCGCTGCGAATGTACGGGATGTCCGGGCACAAGCTTCGCTGAAGATCCGTGGAGCGAAGACCTATCCGGTCCATGCCGGTGCAGCCTTGGGGAAAGGGAATAACGATTAATCAGAGAATTCCGATGAAGATAGTTTTTTTGGATGCCGCTACCGTGGGGGATACCTCCCTGGCGCCGATTGCCCGCTTGGGCGAACTCGTCTGTTATGACCGCTCCACGCCGGCCGAGGCCCGGGAGCGGGTAGGGGACTGCGATGTGCTGATCGTCAACAAAGTCCGCGTGGATGCCGGCCTGCTGGATGCGGCACCGGCGTTGAAACTGGTCTGCGAAGCGGCAACCGGTGTCAACAACATCGATGTCGAAACCTGTGAGAAACGGGGGATTCCGGTGCGGAACGTGGCCGGCTATTCGACGGATTCCGTCGTGCAGGAGACCTTCATGCACATGCTGTCCCTGCTGGGAGAGGCCCCTTATTTCGACCGTCAGGTCAAGTCGGGCGCCTACAGCCGCAGCGGCCTGTTCACGGACGTCAGCCGTCCGTTCATCGAGATGACCGGCAAGACCCTGGGCATCATCGGCATGGGGACCATCGGGCAGAAAGTGGCCAGCGTGGCCACGGCGTTCGGGATGCGGGTGATTTATTTCTCGACGTCCGGCACCGGCCATTGCAAGACGTATCCCTGCGTGGACCTGGATACGCTGCTGGGCGAGGCGGATGTCGTTTCCATCCATGCTCCGCTGAACGTCCGGACGCAAGGTCTGTTGAAAATGGCAGAACTGCGCAAAATGAAGCCGACGGCTTTCCTGATCAACATGGGCCGGGGCGGCATCGTGGATGAGGCCGACCTGGCAGGCGCCGTAGACGGCGGCGTGATCGCGGGTGCCGCGCTGGATGTCTTTACGGCGGAACCCCTGCCTGCGGACCATCCTTTCCTGCAGGTGAAACATCCGGAACGCTTCCGCTTTACCCCGCATACGGCTTGGGCGAGCGTTGAGGCGCGGGAACGGCTGGTCGCCATCATTGCGGAGAACATTGCTAAAGGCTGGTAGGATGAAGATCGTTTTTCTGGATGCCCTGACCCTCGGGGCAGGTTCCTTCGCCGCGCTGGAAGCGCTGGGTGAATTCGTCGGTTACGGTGATTCGACACCGGAAGAGGGCCTTTCCCGCGTGACGGATTGCGACGTATTGGTGGTCAACAAGTTCAAGGTAACGCCGGCGCTGCTTGATGCGGCACCCCGGCTGCGGCTGGTCTGCGAATCGGGGACCGGCATGAACAACATCGACGTGGACGCCTGTACGCAGCGGGGGATTCCGGTGCGGAACGTGGCGGCTTATTCCACGGCCACGGTGGCCCAGACGACGTTCATGCATATCCTGTCCCTCTTGGGCAATGCCCCGCATTTCGACCAGGCGGTCAAGTCCGGCGCCTATTCCCGGAGCAAGATCCTGACCGAAGTCTTTACGCCGTTCGTTGAGGCGGCAGGCAAGACGCTGGGCATCATCGGCCTGGGCGCGATCGGCCGTCAGGTCGCCCGGATTGCCCGGGCGATGGATATGCAGGTTATCTATTATTCCGCTTCGGGCAAGAACCATACGGCGGACTTCGAGGAAGTCTCCCTGGCGGAGTTGCTCCGCCGGAGCGATGTCGTGACCATCCATGCCCCGATGACCGACCGGACCCGCGGCCTGATCGGTGCGGAGGAACTCCGGCAGATGAAACCGACGGCCTTCCTGGTCAACATGGGCCGGGGCGGCATCGTGGATGAGGCTGCGCTGGTCGAGGCGGTGGACGGCGGCGTGATCGCCGGGGCCGCCATCGATGTCTTCACGAAGGAGCCGCTTCCGTCGGACCATGTCTATTTGCAGGCAAAACACCCGGAGCGGTTCCGTTTCACCCCGCACATCGGATGGGGCAGCGAGGAGGCCAGGACCCGTCTGGTTGAGGGGATCGCCGCCAATATCCGCGCTTGGAGCGAGGATTTGTGACCTTTCGTTCGCCGGGGTCTCCCATGAAAGCCGGCATAGCGTGCGTTGGGGGCAATTGCTGTTTCGTAATAAATTGAAAAACAGCCTCTTGAATTGAGAGATTCAGGAGGCTTCTATTTTTGTTCCGCCTTTTTTCTGACTCTATTTTCGTGCCGTAACCAAAAAATTTTACGGTATGAAAAGAGTGTTGACTGTATGTTTGATGGGGGTCTTGGCCCTTTCGTTTGCAGGCGGTTTTTCCGAGAATCCTCCTGGAAACACGAATCGCGGGAATAGTCCAAAATCCGTCTTGCGTCCGGGAGGAGGACCTATCATTGTCTTGCCTCTTCCGGTTGTTTCAGAGGAATGATCTGAAAAGCAGATTTGAGAGAAAAAGACGGCAGTTAAAGGTGGTTCTGCCGCCTTTTTTATGTATTCCAAACGCTAAATTCAGGAGGGAAATTGTATCTTTGTGAGAAGAAAAGTGTGATAAATGATACGATATTGGCGGTTTGTTCCCTTTTTGTTCCTGGTTTCGGGTTGCATCCTATCTCCCGGTCCCCGGATACGGGCGGATATCATGCTTGCCAAGGTCGCCGAGGCCGACAGCCGGTATATCGACGAGACGAATGATTCGCTTCTCCTGCCTGCCGTTGAGTATTATCGTGGTCATGGTCCCAAATCATTGTATGCCTGGTCTTTGTATTATTTGGGAAGACTTCAGTATAATGCCGGGGATTATAATGAAGCAATATTGTCCTATGCGCTTGCTTCCGAAACGCGTTTGTATAAAACCGATTATTCGTTCAGGGGTTTTGTTCGTGCTGGTATTGCAGATACTTATCGCTGGTGTTTCTATGACGCCGAAGCCTTGCAATACGATTCCCTGGCGCTGGCGGATTTCCGTCGTACCGGGAATCTCCATTATGAGCGGGGCGCCCTTTATAACCTTGCCCTGCAGCACTATAACATGCATCATTGGGACATCGCTTCCGAACTTTTTGCCTCTCTCGTTTCTGTCCCGGATACGTTGATTGCCCTGCGGGCGAAGAATGATCTGGCTTCCATCGCGCTCTACCGGCCCGATCCGGACCCTGCCGCGTCCGTCCGCCTGTTCGAGGAACTGGCCGCGTCGGGATATGATTTCACGTCCCGCGACATTGGCGAATGGGCCTATGCCTGCGAGCTGACGGGACGGCGGGAACGGGCGGATTCGCTGCTGGGCGTCTTGAACCTGTCCGGAGATTTGGCCAGATACGGTTATATGGTGGCCGATGTCCGGGGTGAAACGGAAGAAGCGTTGCGCTACCTGGTGGAGACGGAGGCGTACAATGACTCGCTCCATACGGCCCTGCAGCGTCATAGCGTCCAGACCTCCATGGAACAATACCAGGCACAGGCCGCTCGGGAGGCAAGGGACCGTGCGAGGATCCGTAGATTGGTGATATTCTTGTTGCTTGTCTTGCTGGCAGCCCTTATCTTCCTTTCAGAATGGCTCTTCCAGCGCCAGCGGCGGAAGCATGCCGAGCGGGAACGCCGGCTGGAATTCATCGCCGGTGAGGCGCAGCGGCTCCAGCGCCTGGCGGAGGACCGGCAGCGGACGTTGCAGGCCGAGAAAGAGGACGGAATGCGCCGGTTCGTAGCCAGTTTCCGGCGGGAATGGCAGACCCTGGCCGACCTATGCCACGAGTATCACGTGACCTATGCGGATCCGCAGGCGCGGAACCTGATTTACAACAAGGTCATGGACCTGGCTTCCCGGATCGGACGCGATGACAAGAGCTATCATGCGCTGGAAAAGCGGATCAACGAAGAACTGGATGGCCTGATGCACGATTTCCGACGGGATTTCGGGGACCGCCTGACGGAAACGAAATACCGCCTGGCCGCCTATCTGGTGGCCGGATTCGATCCGCCGCTGATCGCCCTGCTGCTCGGTTGGAAGGACCTGCAGATGGTCTACCGGGAGAAAAACCGCCTCCTGGGCAAAGTCCGCCTCAGCCGCATCCGCGAAAAAGACCGCTACCTCATTGCCCTGAAGTAGCGGTCTGTCATACAATCAATCCGGCGGATTATTCCCACTCGATCGTGCCGGTCGGCTTCGGCGTAAGGTCGTAGAGCACGCGGTTCACGCCCGGGACTTCCGTGATGATGCGCCGGGTGATGTGGTGCAGCAGTTCGTAGGGAATCTCCTCGATGGTGGCGGTCATGGCGTCGCGGGTGTTGACGGCACGGATGATGACCGGCCAGTCCCAGCTGCGCTTGTTCTCCTTGACGCCCGTGGACTTGTAGTCGGGGACGATGGTGAAATACTGCCATACCTTGCCTTCCAGGCCGTTCTTGGCGAATTCCTCGCGCAGGATCGCATCGCTCTCGCGAAGGGCCTCGAGGCGGTCGCGGGTGATGGCGCCCGTGCAGCGGACACCCAGGCCCGGGCCCGGGAAGGGCTGGCGGTACACCATGTTGTCCGGTAGGCCCAGCTCCTTGCCGACGACGCGGACTTCATCCTTGAAGAGCAGTTTGATCGGCTCCACGAGCTCGAACTGCAGGTCTTCCGGCAGACCGCCCACGTTGTGGTGGGACTTGACCGGGCCGGATTCGACGATGTCCGGATAGATCGTGCCCTGGGCCAGGAAGCTGATGCCTTCCAGTTTGCGGGCCTCTTCCTCGAATACGCGGATGAATTCCGCGCCGATGATCTTCCGTTTCTGTTCCGGATCGGCTACGCCGGCGAGCTTGTCGAGGAAACGGTCGGTCGCATCGACATACACCAGGTTGGCGTCGAGCTCGTCACGGAACACGCGTACGACCTGCTCCGGCTCACCCTTGCGGAGGAGACCATGGTTGACATGGACGGAAACCAGCTGCTTGCCCACCGCCTTGATGAGCAGGGCCGCGACCACCGAGGAGTCCACGCCGCCGGACAGGGCGAGCAGCACTTTCTTGTCGCCGATCTGCGCGCGAAGCTCCTGAATCTGTTCTTCAATGAATTTTTGGGCCAGTGCGGGGGTCGTGATACGCTCCATGTCCGCGGGCCGAACGTTGCCTGTTGCCATAATTGTTTTACTATTTAGAGTTTGATCATTCCCATTCAATGGTTGCCGGCGGTTTGGAAGAGACGTCGTACACAACACGGTTGACCCCGCGGACCTTGTTGATGATCTCGTTGGAGATCTGGGACAGGAAGTCGTAGGGGAGCGGGAACCAGTCTGCGGTCATCGCGTCCGTCGAAATGACGGCCCGCAGCGCGACCGGGTTCTCGTAGGTGCGTTCGTCGCCCATGACCCCGACGCTCTTGACCGGCAGCAGGATCACGCCCGCCTGCCAGATGGCGTCGTACAGGTTGGTCGCCATGACCCGCGGATCGGATGCGGACGGGAAGCCCAAGCCGGTGCAGTCATAGGCGCGCAGCCCGCGGATAAAGATGTCGTCCGCCTCGCGGAGGACGCGCAGTTTCTCTTCGGTTACATCTCCCAGGATGCGGACGGCCAGGGACGGTCCCGGGAAGGGATGGCGGCCGACCAGCTCTTCGCGGATGCCGAGGGCGCGGCCCACGCGGCGCACCTCATCCTTGAAGAGCATCCGCAGCGGTTCGACGATCTGCAGGTGCATCTCCTCCGGCAGGCCGCCCACGTTGTGGTGGGACTTGATCTTGGAGGCGATCCCCTGGATGCCCGCCGACTCGATGACGTCCGGATAGATGGTCCCCTGGGCCAGCCAGCGCGCGCCTTCGATGCGCCGTGCATAGCTGTCGAAGGTCTCGACGAACAGGCGGCCGATGATCTTGCGTTTGGCCTCCGGCTCGCTGACGCCGGCCAGTGCGGAGAGGAATTCCTTCGAGGCATCGGCCCCGATGACGTTGAGGCCCATGTCCTGGTAAGACGCGAGGACATCCTCGAATTCGTTCTTGCGGAGCAGGCCGTTGTTGACGAAGATGCAGGTCAGGTTATGGCCGATGGCCTTGTTGAGGAGCACGCCGGCGACGGTGGAATCCACGCCGCCGCTCAGGCCGAGGATGACTTTCCCGTCCCCGATCTGCGCGCGAAGGGACTCGATGGTGGTTTCAATGAAGGAAGCCGGCGTCCAGTCTCCCTTGCATCCGCAGATGCCCAGGGCGAAATTGGCCAGGATCTTCGAACCTTCGGCCGTATGGAAGACCTCCGGGTGGAACTGGACGGCATAGGTCGCTTCTCCGGCAATCTGGAAAGCGGCATTGGTGACGTCGGCGGTCGACGCGATCACCTCGCCGCCCTCCGGCAGGGCGGAAATGGTATCTCCGTGGGACATCCAGACCTGGGAATGGGCGCTGACGCCCTGCAGCAGGGGAGAGTCCGGGCGGACGACATCCAGCATGGCGCGGCCGTATTCCCGGGCGATGGATCCTTCGACCCGGCCCCCGTACTTGTGGGCGAGGTACTGGGCTCCGTAGCAGATACCAAGCAGCGGCAGCTTCCCTTTGATCCCGGAGAGATCCATCTGGGGCGCATTGGCATCGCGGACCGAACAGGGACTGCCGGACAGGATGACCCCTTTGACGGATGTGTCCAGCGCAGGTATTTTATTATAGGGATAGATTTCGCAGAAGACATTGAGTTCCCTCAGCCGGCGGCCGATCAGCTGGGTCACCTGGGACCCGGAATCGAGGATGATGATCCGTTCTGTCATGTCGGTGGGTTTAGAAATACAAAAATACGACAAAAAATTCATATTGTGGCCGGAAATCCGTACTTTTGCAGGATTTATTTTTGGAACAGAAGTATATGGACGTTAGGAACATTGCGATTATCGCCCACGTCGACCACGGCAAGACGACGCTCGTGGACCGGATGATCTACCAGGCCAACCTGGTCCGCCGCCCTGAAAACCTGGGCGAACTCATCCTCGACAACAACGACCTCGAACGCGAAAGAGGCATCACCATCCTGGCCAAGAACGTGTCCGTAATGTACAAGGATGTGAAGATCAACATTATCGACACTCCCGGGCACAGTGATTTCGGCGGTGAGGTGGAGCGCGTGCTGAACATGGCCGACGGCGTGCTGCTGCTGGTCGACGCCTTCGAAGGCTGCATGCCCCAGACCCGTTTCGTGCTCAACAAAGCCATCGAGATGGGTAAGAAACCGATCGTCGTCATCAACAAGGTGGACAAGCCGAACTGCCGCCCGGACGAAGTCCAGGAAGAGGTCTTCGACCTGATGTTCAACCTTGGCGCGACCGAGGAACAGCTGGATTTCACGACCATCTACGGCAGCGCCAAGCAAGGCTGGATGTCGACCGACTGGAAGCAGCCGACCACCGACATCACCGCCCTTCTCGACGCCATCCTGGAAGTCATCCCGGCTCCGGCCGTGAATGAGGGAACGCCGCAGATGCTGATCTCTTCGCTGGAGTATTCCCCGTATGTGGGCCGGATCGCGGTCGGACGCGTGACCCGCGGCACCCTGAAGACCGGCATGCCGGTGAGCCTGTGCAAGCGGTACGATGTCATCGAGAAACATAAGATCAAGCAGCTCATGACCTTCGACGGTCTTGGCAAGAAGAATGTGGACGAGGTCCAGTGCGGCGACATCTGCGCCGTCGTGGGCATCGAGGGCTTCGAGATCGGCGACACCATCGCGGATATCGAGAACCCGGAAGCGCTTCCGCCGATCGCCATCGACGAACCGACCATGAGCATGCTCTTCTCCATCAACAATTCCCCGTTCTTCGGAAAGGACGGCAAGTACGTGACCTCCCGTCACATCAAGGACCGCCTCGACAAGGAACTCGAGAAGAACCTTGCCCTGCGGGTCAAACCCGGCCTGAACGCCGATTCCTTCGTGGTCTATGGCCGTGGCGTGCTGCACCTGTCGGTCCTGATCGAGACCATGCGCCGCGAGGGCTTCGAACTCCAGGTCGGCCAGCCGAAGGTCCTCGACAAGACCATCGGCGGACAGCGCTGCGAGCCGATCGAGGAGCTGACCATCGAGGTCCCGGAAGAGTTCGTGGGTACCGCCATCGAGCTGTCTACGCGCCGGAAAGGTGCCTTGTTGCGGATGGAACCGCGCGGGGACCGTACGGTGCTGGAATTTGAAATCCCGACCCGCGGCATCATGGGTCTGCGCAGCAACATGCTGACCGCTACCCAGGGAGAGGCCGTCATGGCCCACCGCTTCAAGGAGTACCAGCCGTTCAAGGGCGAGATCGAACGCCGCAACAACGGTTCCTTGGTTTCCCTGGAGACCGGCGAGGCGATCGCCTATTCCATGAACAAGCTGCTGGACCGCGGCCGGTTCTTCGTCGAGCCGGGCGAGGAGATTTACGGCGGCATGGTCGTGGGCGAGCATACCCGCGAGCGCGACCTGAATGTCAATATCTGCAAGACCAAGAAGCTGACCAACGTCCGTGCTTCCGGCAGCGACGAGAAGGTCGTCCTGCCTCCGGCCATCAAATTCAGCCTGGAGGAAGCGTTGGAATACATCCAGGAAGATGAGCTGGTCGAGGTGACGCCGCACTTCATGCGTATCCGCAAGATTATGCTGGATCCGCTGGACCGGAAGAGAAAAAGTGACCAAGAAGATTGATAATTCAAATCTTTTTCTTACCTTTGCAACCCTTAAAATCTGTTTATAGGTTATGATGGATTTGATTATCATCCCTTTGAATGGATTGCCTGCTGGGAAAACCCCGTTTTCCTGGCATGTAGGGAAAGAGTTCTTTGAGGCTTTCGGCAACTCGGAAATCCTGGATGCGGACCTTGCGGTCCGTGCGGATGTCGAGAAATCAGGCAGTTACCTGGGCGTAGACCTGCAGATGACAGGCACGCTGACGGTCGCGTGCGACCGCTGCCTGGAGGACCTCGGGATGCCGGTGGACGAGACCGTCCTGCTCAGCATCAAGTTCGGCGAAGAACCGGCCGGCGGAGATGCGGAGGCGACGGAAGGGGAGCGGGAGACCGTTTATCTTCCGGCTGACGGATCGGACATCGACTTGTCGCAGACGGTGTATGATTACGCCTGCCTGTCCCTCCCGATGCAACGGGTCCACCCGGCGGGTGGATGCAATCCGGCCGCGGCCCGTTACCTGACCCTGGATGGGGAGCCGGAACAGAAAGAACTGTCGGACAGCCCTTTCGCTGCGTTGAAAGGACTGTTGGAAAAGAATAATAATTAAAAACAAATAACAATGGCACATCCGAAACACAAACTCTCCAAGCAGCGGAGAGATAAGAGAAGAACGCACGACCACGCAGCCGTTCCGACCCTGGCTACCTGCCCGAACTGCGGCGCTACCGTGATTTATCACCGTGTATGCCCTGAGTGCGGCTATTACCGTGGACGTCAGATCGTCGTCAAGGAAGTCGAGTAACATCCTGCGACGCAATTTCCGCCGTGAAACATCCGGCGTAACGGCCCGATAGTTCAACGGATAGAACGGAAGTTTCCTAAACTTTAAATCGTGGTTCGATTCCACGTCGGGCTACGAAAATCCCTGCGCAAGCGGGGATTTTTCGTTTTTCAGGGATAATCCGTATTTTTACATTGTGCGACGCATCATCTTCCATATTGACGTGAACTCCGCCTTCCTCTCCTGGACGGCGGTCAAGATGCTGCGCGAGGGCGGGGACGACATCCGGCTGGTGCCGTCGGTGGTATCCGGCGACCCCAACGACCGGCGGAGCATCATCACGGCCGCCTCGATCCCGGCCAAGAAGCTGGGTATCAAGACCGCACAGCCGGTGTCCATGGCCCTGCGGACCTGTCCGTCCCTGCTCATCGTACGGGGTGACTGGTCCTGGTACCGGACCTGCTCGGAGGGCTTCATCGCGATCTGCCGGAATTATTCCCCGGTCCTCCAGCAATTCTCCATCGATGAGTGCTTCATCGACATGACCTTCCGCTGCTACGGGAAGGACCCCGTGGCCATCGCCACCCGCCTGAAGGACGAGATCCGCGACACCCTCGGTTTTACGGTCAACGTGGGGATCGGCTCGAACAAGCTGCTGGCGAAGATGGCCTCCGATTTCGAGAAACCGGACAAGGTCCATACGCTCTGGAAGGAAGAGGTCCCGGAGAAAATGTGGCCCCTGGGCGTGCGGGACCTGCTCTGGGTGGGAAAGAAGACGGAGGAGCGGCTGCTGATGTACGGAATCCGGACCATCGGGGACCTCGCCCGTCTGGACCCGGCGACGCTGGCCCGGCTGGTCGGCCGGAAATATGCGGCCCAGCTGCATGAAAATGCCAATGGCAGGGATGATTCACCCGTCGAGACGGAGTCCCAGGAAGCCAAGAGCTGCAGTGCCGAGCGGACCTTCGAAAAGGACCTGTCGGATCCGAAGGACATCGACCGTGCCCTGTTCCGCGTCGCCTGCATCGTAGCCCACCGGATCCGCCGGGAGAATTTCCGGGCGGGTTGTGTCTCCATGTTCGTGAAATACAAGGATTTCACCACTTCCCAGCGGCAGTGCAGCCTCTCCGAACCGACGGATGTGACGGCCGTAATCCTCAATGCGGCAAGGCAGATGCTTCCGGATGTCTGGGATGGGAGGACCCCCATCCGCCAGGTCGGGCTGGGCGTCTCGAAACTGACCCATGACCCCTATGAGCAGATGCATCTGTTCGAGGACCCGCGGATGGAATACTATCGGGAATGGGACCGTCGCTACGATGCCGAAAAATCGGATTCGTTGAATAAATAGCCGTGATTGTTGAGTTTATTTTGCATAATTACTAAATTATACTATAATTGCAGTATATTTAGTATATTTGGATATATATACGCGTATGAAAGAAATCAGACAAAGGGCAATCCGCAAAATCCTGAGCAAAAAGCAGGTCCAGAACCAGGATGAACTGCTGACCCAGCTGGCGGAAGAAGGTATCGTGACCACCCAGGCGACGCTTTCGCGGGACCTCAAGGAAATGCGGGTCGTCAAACTGCACCGTCCGGACGGCGGTTACTTCTTCTCCCTTCCCGTCGACTCGATGCATGTCGTTCCGGATGCCGCCCATTCCGTTTCCGGTATCGTTTCCCTGGAAATATCTGGCCAGATGGCCGTTATCCGTACCCGTCCCGGCTATGCCAACATGTTGGGCGCGGTGGTTGATGCCTCCGTCGGAGCCGGCATCATGGGAACCATCGCCGGAGACGACACCCTCCTGCTGATCCTCCGCCAGGATACGGGAGAGGCCGCTTTGCTTTCCACGCTTTCCCGCTTCCTGCCGGGTATCGAAGATAAACTGGTCAGATATTGACGCTTTCCCGTTTTCTGTTTATATTTGCATACTTTGTCGTAGTGTGCATCGATGAACAAAAAAACGTTAATCGCCTGTATTGTCCTGCTGGTCCTTCTGTTGGCCGGAATTGCGACAGCCGTTGTTTTCCTCTACTCCGGTTCCGGGAGTAATGCGGAAAAGCCGGCCCCGCGGGCATCGGCGCAGCAGCAGTATCCGTTGCTGGGAGCCGTCCCCTCCGATGCGGCTATGCTGATGTGTTTCAGCAATATGGAAGATGGCGTCCGGCTGTTTTCCGATACGACGAAAATCTTTGGAACCCTGGTCGAAGGTGCGGCCAAGCGTGGTTTCCGACCGTTTATCGACCGGCTGGTTTCCGGTCGTTTCCGTTCCCTGGAACATGCGCCCATGACCGTTTCCCTGCATTACAGCGGGGACCTGGTTCCGCTGCTGGTCCTTTCTGCCCCGTCCGATACGACGGCGGATGTGGAGAACCTGCTGGCCGCGGCCGATTCCGCCCGCATGAGCAGCCGCTTCCTTTCTTCCGTGCTGCTCGTCTCTCCGTCCGAAACGCTCGTCAAGACGGCCGTCCGTCATCTGGACGGCGGTCTTTCCATCCTGGACAAGGACGGCTTTCCGGAAGCCCTGGAATCTCTTGGCGGGGATGACGCCCTCTTTTTCTCGAATGTTTATGCAGGGAAATTGTTCTCTGCCTGGCTGAACCGTCCTTACAGCCAGACATCGGAGTTCTTCTCCAGCCTGGCGCAGTGGTCGGCTTTTTCCCTGCCTTCCGCCGGCAATCCGGTGAAGATGAAGGCGGCGGCCGTCCATGGCAGCAGCACCGCTTATTTCTTCCATGTGCCTACGACCGGCGAGACCAAGGCCGCTTCCGTACTTCCCGCTTCCACCTTCTTTGCCGTCGACCTTCCGGTCTCCGACATGGGAGCGTGGACGGAGGCTTATCGCAAGTATTTGGACGCCAACAAGAAGCTGGGCCGCTATAAATCCGGTAACAACAATTTCCAGAAGTCGCTCGGCCTGACGGCGGAGCAGTGGGCGCAGCGCCTCGATATCAAGGAGGTCGCAAAGGCCGTCGTGCTTGACGGCGAGGTCCGCAGGCCGCTGCTCTACATCCGTCCGGGCAAGGCGGATGCCGACCTGATCCTTCGCGGGACCGGGCTGGCGACGTTCAAGGAATATAAGGATGCCGTCCTTCCGTTTGCGTGGAAGGGCATGCCCTCCCTGTTGTTCGGCGGTTTGTTCAACCTGCCGGATGACAGCATGTTTACCTGGAAAGACGGCTGGATGGTCATCGGCGATGAAAAGGCGGTCGGAGCCGTCGTGGCCGGTACGCTGCCTTCGCAGGACCTCCGCTCCTTCCTGTCGGATTACGGTCTGGACGGCCGCCTGCAGGAACGCGGGCTCTCCGTCTATGTATCGATGACCTCCGCCGTGGCGGATGAGGTCTTCCGGCCGGAAGTGGCCGCCGCGTGGAAGCATACCCTGGCCGGTACGGCCCTCGAGCCGGCCGTCCTGAACCTTTCGGATGCGTCCGGTCAGCTGACCGTCGACCGGGCCAAGGCCCGGACCCGCCGGACCGGCAAGGCCGGGGTCGCGGAAGTCGCCGCCGAAGTCCCGGTGGACATCGCCGTCCCGCAGGGACCGTTCAAGGTCCGCAACAGCGGCACCGGCAAGGACAATACCTTCTCGCAGGCGCCGAACCTGGCCCTGCAACTGCGGGACGAGAACGGGAAGACGCTTTGGAGCCTTCCGTTCAAGTCTACCCTCTGCGGCTATGTGGAAGGGATTGACTATTATGCCAATGGAAAGATCCAGTTCCTCTTTGCCGCCGGTTCGAAACTGTACCTGGTCGACCGTCTGGGACGGATGGTTTCCGGTTTCCCGGCGGAGTTGGGCAAGGAAGTCCTCCTGGGACCGGGCGTCTATGATTTCACGGGGGCCCATGGTTATACGGCCATGATCCTGCACAAGGACAACACCATCGGGATGTACGACCTTCACGGGAAAGTCCGCGAAGGCTGGCTGGGGATTTCCCCCGAAACGCAAATTACCGCCCTTCCGCAGCTCGTTACGGCGGAGGGTAAGAAATATTGGGTCATCCGGACTGCCGGCCAGCCCGTCGTCTACGGTTTCTATGGTGGGGAACCGGTGGGCAAGGGCGAGTCGCGCAAGGTCCTGAAGACTCTGGATAAGTAGAATATAAAAACGTGTATTGATAACCATGCAATTCAAATCGGTCAACAAGATCCTCGAAGAGAGCATCCGGAAGCACTGGGACCGCCCGGCGCTGTCCAACTACCAGGGCGCGACCCTGAAATACAGCGACGTAGCCCGGCGGATGGCCAAGCTGCAGATCGCGTTCGAACAATGCGGACTCCAGCGGGGCGACAAGGTCGCCATCTGCTCCCGCAACCAGGCCAACTGGGGCGTCAGCTTCCTGGCTGCCATGACCTACGGTGCCGTTCCGGTACCGATCCTCCATGAGTTCAAGCCGGGCAACATCCATTACCTGGTCAACCATTCCGAAGCCAAGGTGCTCTTCGTGGACGAGGTCATCTGGGAAGGTCTTTCCGCAGACGAGATGCCGGACCTCCATGTGGTCGTCCAGATCAATACCTTCAAGTTCCTCTATGCCCGCAACAAGGAGTTGTGGGATGTCCGCGAGCATCTCAATGAGAGCTTCGGCCATAAGTATCCGAACCATTTCGGACCGGAAGATCTGGATTACTACGAGGATTCCGCAGATGAACTGGCCATGATCAACTACACCTCCGGAACCTCCGGCTTCTCCAAAGGCGTCATGATCCCGTATCGTGCCCTGTATTCCAATTTCGAACTGGCCTGGTACGCCGAACCGCAGATGGACTGCGAGGCGGAAATCGTCTCCATGCTGCCTTCCGCGCACATGTACGGCATGATGTTCGAGTTCCTGTTTGAGATGACCCTCGGCGCGCATGTCCATTTCCTGACCCGCGTCCCGAGCCCGAAGATCATCATGAAGGCCTTCTCCGAGATCCACCCGAGCATCATCATCGCCGTTCCGCTGATCATCGAGAAGATCTACAAGAGCAAGCTCAAGCCCATCATTGACAAGAACAAGCTCTTCTTCAAGATTCCGGGTCTGGACAAGGTGATCATGAAGAAGTTCCGCGAGGAGCTCGTCAATACCTTCGGCGGCAAGTTCGAGGAAGTCATCCTCGGCGGTGCTGCCTTCAACCCGGAAGTCGAGGCGTTCTTCAAGAAGATCGGCTTCCCGTATACGGTCGGCTACGGCATGACCGAGTGTGCCCCGATCATCGGTTACGCCCACTGGAATACGGTGAAACTGGGTTCCTGCGGAAAAGC
Organism: Bacteroidales bacterium; assembly: GCA_017483985.1. The sequence continues at coordinate 35,924 of JAFUUB010000009.1, forward strand.
GGCCCCGAACATTGAAATCCGCATCGACTCTACCGATCCCGAGCGGATTCCCGGTGAGGTCCAGGTACGTGGCGCCAATGTCTTCCTGGGCTATTACAAGAACGAGGAAGCTACCCGCCAGTCCTTTACCGATGACGGCTGGTTCCGTACCGGCGACATGGGCGTCATGGACAGCGAGGGCTATCTCTTCCTGCGCGGCCGTTCCAAGTGCATGATCCTCGGTCCTTCCGGCCAGAACATCTATCCGGAAGAACTGGAAGCGGTCATCAACAATGTCAATTACGTGGTGGATTCGCTGGTCATCGAGGATGGCGGTGGCCTGACGGCCCTCGTCTATCCGGATTACCACCAGGGTGAACTGGACGGAATGAACCGCACCGCCCTGGAGGCCCGGATTACCGGCACCCTCCCGGAGATCAACAAGGAGATCCCGAACTACGCGCAGATCAAGAAGATCGAGTTCCTCCCCGAAGACTTCGAGCGCACCCCGAAACGCAGCATCAAACGTTACCTTTACCAGCGCAACTAACATGCAGAAATTCGACCAGAGCTACCTCGATATGGCAACGGTCTGGGCCCGCAATTCCTATTGCAAGCGGCGCCAGGTCGGTGCCTTGCTCGTCAAGGACCGGATGATCATCTCCGACGGCTACAACGGCACGCCGTCCGGTTTCGAGAACATCTGCGAAGATGAGAGCGGAGCCACCAAACCCTATGTGCTCCATGCCGAAGCCAACGCCATCTCCAAGGTGGCGAAATCCGGCAACAGCAGCGACGGGGCCACCCTGTACGTGACCGCATCGCCCTGTCTGGAGTGTGCCAAGCTGATCATCCAGTCCGGCATCCGCCGGGTGGTTTACCGGGATGAGTATCGGCTGACGGACGGGATCGACCTGCTCCGCCGGGCCGGCATCGAGGTGGAAAAAGTCGATTAAATCATGGAACGGTCGGATCGGAGCGGCGTTGTAGCCGCCTTGCTCGGTGTGGTGATCGGCCTCCTGCTGGCGTTGTTCCTCTTCCGGAGCTGCCAGGCGGGCCGTGCACGGGTGAATTATGCCAACTGGCAGAAACTCAACCTGATACTGAGCGAGGTTGAGAAAAACTATGTCGATACGATCGATGTCAAGGGCATGACCGATGCCGCCGTCGTGGCGGCCTTGGCCAAACTGGATCCGCAGTCCATCTACCTTCCCCCCGTGGAGCTGGAAGAATCGGAGACCGAACTGGCCGGCAACTTCGACGGGATCGGCATCCAGTTCAATGTTCCGAACGATACGGCCATCGTGCTGGAGGTAATCCCCGGCGGCCCTTCCGAAAAGGTCGGACTGCAGCCGGGAGACCGGCTGGTCAAGGTGGACGGGACGGTCATCGCGGGCGTCCAGTTCCCGCAGGACAGCATGGTCCGTCGCCTGAAGGGCCCGGCCGGTACGAAAGTCAACGTGACCGTACGCCGTGGCAGCGAGGAAACCTCCTTTGAAATCACCCGCGGAAAGATTCCGGTCCACAGTGTCGACGCCGCTTTCATGGTCAACGATACAACCGGTTACATCCGCCTGACCAAATTCTCCCGGACGACCTTCCAGGAGGTCAGCCTGGCGGCCCTGGACCTGATGGGGAAGGGGATGAAACGGCTGGTCTTCGACTTGCGGGACAATTCCGGCGGCTATTTCGACCAGGCGCTCCTGCTCTCCAATCTCTTCCTGGACAAAGGAGATGAAATCGTCTACCTGGAAGGCCTGCACCACAAACGTGAGAATTACACGGCGGACGGGAAGGGCCCGCTCCGTGACGTGCAGCTCTCCGTCCTGATCAATGAATCCAGTGCCTCTTCCAGCGAAATCTTCGCCGGTGCGATCCAGGACAACGACCGTGGCGTCATCGTCGGCCGCCGTTCCTTCGGCAAGGGTCTTGTCCAGGAGCCGCGTTACTTTACGGACGGCTCTGCGATCCGGATCACCGTCGCCCGCTTCTACACGCCGTCCGGCCGCTGCATCCAGAAGCCTTACGGCGATTCCGAAGAGGATTACCGCTACGATATCCTCCGTCGTTATTCCGATGGTGAGATGTTTGAGAAAGATTCGGTCAAGATTGATACTTCGGCCGTCTTCAGCACCGCCGGCGGCCGGAAAGTCTATGGCGGTGGCGGTATCATCCCGGATGTCTTCGTCCCGATGGATACGACCCGCGCCACGGATTTCTTCATTGCGTGCAACCGCAAGGCGACGCAGATGCGTTTCGCTTCCGCCGTCTTTGACCAGTTCAAGTCGGAACTCCTGGAGATTGACGACTATGACCGGCTGGCCACCTATCTGGACCAGTTGAACCTGCCTCAGCGTTTCCTGCAGTTCGCAGCCGTCAAGGATGGGATCAAGGCCAAGCCGGGCGAGTGGGCGGAAACGGCTCCTTACCTCGAGCCTCAGCTCCGTGCCCTGGTCGGCCGCTACAGCAAGTTGGGTGACAACGCTTTCTACAAGCTCTACCTCCCGGTCGACGAGACCGTCCGCATCGCCCTCGACGCGCCCTCTAAGGTTAATCTGTAATTTTTTTCTGCAAGTCCCCTGGCTCCGGACGGCGTAGCCGCCCGTGGCTTCGTGAACGGGAGGGGCCCACGAGCAAAGCGAGTGGGAGGGATAGCCCCGAAGGGGCGTACCGGTCCGGAGCCAGGGGACTTGCAGAAAAGGAGAAATGTCAGTTTATCGCTGGGCGATGAACTGATAGACAATGTTGCCGGCCTGACGGGCAGGGGCTTTGGGGTCTGCGGAGAACTTGGACATGCGGGCCGCCCGCACCGCGAATTCGCGCAGGCATCGGTCTTCCGTCGAAGCCTCTTCCTGGATCTTGGCCGCCATGACATTCCCGGCATTGTCCACGCTGATCAGCACGGTAACCATCCCGCCGCCGTAGCAGCGATACGCCGGAATCGGCAGTTTGCTGGCCTTACGGCCCTCCAGATAGTATGAGACGACCGAGGGACCGCTATACTCGCGAACTTCCTTCCTGACCGGCTCTGACGGCTTGCTGACCGCCACATAATCCTGGTCCGGCTCTTCCGGGACGATTCCGTCCTTGAGCTCCTGGGCCAGGCGCTGAGCATCCTCATACAACTGGGCGGCATCGGTGCCGCGGTCATCCTTAAGCTGTCCCCGGTCCGTCACAATGTTCCGGAAAGTCGTTCCGGACTGGCCGGCGAGCAATTCCATGACCCGGCGGTTGATCTCGCCCTCGAAATTCTCTTCCTCCTGCTGCTGGCGCTCGATCTCGGCCAGCCGCTCTTCCTCTTCCTGTCGCGTGAAGTCCAGCACGAACGAGTTCTCCCGCTGCAGGAGCGTCCCGATCTGTGCGAGCAGCAAAACAATAATCACCGTGAGATGGACGATCACGGTGATATACAGTCCTGCCTTATCTTCGCTCGACAGTTTCATGGATTGTTATTTTCTGGGTCCCAGGTAGCGCTCGATGGTCGCAGACATGACTTCGATCGCCACCTTGTTGTGCCCGCCCTGCGGGACGATGATATCGGCATACCGCTTGCTCGGCTCAATGAACTGCAGGTGCATCGGCTTGACGGTTTCCGTGTAATGCTCGATCGCCGTCTCGATGGTACGGCCGCGCTCGGCGATATCCCGTACGATGATGCGCATAAGGCGGTCGTCATCATCGGCGTCGACGAAGACCTTCATGTTCATCTGGTCGCGCAGCTCCTTGCAGGTGAAGATCAGAATGCCCTCGACGATGATCACGTCTGCCGGCTCGACCGTCACGGTCTCCGTCTTGGAACGGGAGCAGGTCAGGTAGGAATAGACCGGCTGCTGGACCGTCTTGCCTTGCTTGAGCTCACGGATCTGCTGGCAGAGCAGCTTCCAGTCAATGGCATCCGGGTGGTCGAAATTGATCTTCAGGCGCTCTTCCATCGGCAGATGGCTGCTGTCCTTATAGTAGGAATCCTGCGGAATGACGACAACCCTGCCGTCCAACTGTTTGGTGATGGCCTTGACGACCGTGGTTTTTCCGGAGCCGGATCCGCCGGCGATGCCGATGACTAACATGATATGAGGAAATTAAAATTCTGCGTTCTTCGGGGTGCGCGGGAAGGGGATGACATCCCGGATGTTGGCCATGCCGGTCACGAAGAGCAGCAGGCGCTCGAAGCCCAGACCGAAACCGCTGTGCGGCACGGTACCATAGCGACGGGTGTCGATGTACCATTCCAGGTTCTTGCGGCTCATGCCCAGTTCCTCGATGCGTTTCTCGAGTTTTTCCAGGGAGGCCTCACGCTCGCTGCCGCCGATGATCTCGCCGATCTTCGGGAACAGGACATCCATGCCGCGGACCGTTCTGCCGTCCTCGTTCTGCTTCATGTAGAAAGCCTTGATGTCTTTCGGGAAATCGATGAGGATGACCGGCTTGCCGAAATGCTTCTCGACCAGGTAGCGCTCGTGTTCGCTCTGGAAGTCCGTACCCCAGTGGACGGGATACTCGAACTGCTGGCCTTCGGCGATGGCCTTTTCGAGGATTTCGACGGCCTGGGTGTAGGTGACACGCTCGAAAGCGATGCCCAGTACGCTCTGCAGACGGGCGATCAGGCCGTCATCGTATTTGTCGTTGAGGAACTTCAGGTCATCCATGCAGTGATCCAGGGCATACTGGACCAGGTACTTCACGAATTCCTCGGCCAGGACCATGTTGTCGTTGATGTCATAGAAGGCCATTTCCGGCTCGATCATCCAGAACTCCGCCAGGTGGCGCGGGGTGTTGGAATTCTCCGCCCGGAAGGTCGGTCCGAAGGTATAGATTTCGCCGACGGCCGTCGCACCCAGTTCGCCTTCGAGCTGGCCGCTCACGGTCAGGCTGGTCTTCTTGCCGAAGAAATCCCGGGAGAAGTCCACGTTGCCCTTCTTGTCGAGCGGGATGTTCTTGAGGTCCATCGTGGTGACCTGGAACATATCACCCGCACCTTCCGCGTCGGATTCGGTGATCAGCGGTGTATGGAGATAAACGAAGCCCTTGTCATTGAAGAATTTGTGGATGGCGAAGGCCATGGCGTGGCGGATGCGGAGCACGGCGCCGAAGGTGTTGGTGCGCAGGCGCATGTGGGCGACGGTACGCAGGTACTCCAGGGAAGTGTCTTTCTTCTGGAGCGGGAAGCGCATCGGGTCGCATTCGCCGTAGACCTCGATGGCCTTGGCCTGGATCTCGACGGCCTGTCCGCTGCCGACCGAGGCGACCAGTGTACCGGTCACGCCGATGCTGGCTCCGGTGGTGATCTTCTTGATCAGTTCTTCGTCGAAGAGGGAAGTATCTGCGACGACCTGGATATTGTTTACGGTCGAACCGTCGTTAAGGGCGATGAATTTGACCTGTTTGTTGCCTCTTTTCGTTCTCACCCAACCTTTGGCGAGTACTTCCTGACCCGGCTCTCCGGCGAGCAGGTCCTTGACCTTCGTTCTGACGAGTTTGTCCATGTTCGTATCGGTTCTTATGGAGATAGATTCTGTATCGTGCAAATATAGTCATTTTCCTGCGAAATCTCCCATGCAGCCCGCTGGATTGCACAAAAAAAGCAGTCCCCGGAGGAACTGCTTTTCTCTTATTGCGAGGCAGCTTATTGTTCTGCCCTTCTGGCCTGGTACATGATCTTGAGTGCGGAGCAACGACGGAGCTCCTGCTTCACATCCGTGATGATACCCATACGGACATCGGAGTCACCCTTGATAACAGTCGTCATGAAAGCACGGTCACCTTCGCTCATCGCATCACGCTCGGCGGCGATGAAGTCGCGGATGTCGTCGACCGTCTTGAAAGAATCGTTCAGCTGGATACGGGCATCGGTACCGTACTGGGCCTGCAGCATGCGGGTAGGCGGACCGATGTTAATGTAGGAAGCGAGGTCTTTCCTTTCAAGTTTCACAACTTCTGAAGCTTCAGGAAGCTTGACCATAACCTTGTTCTCAGTGTCGCGCATCTGGGTCGTAACCATGAAGAAGAACAGAAGCATGAACACGATATCGGAGAGGGAACCGGAGCTGATGCCCGGAGTCTCTTTCTTAGCGCTTTTTCCGAATTTTGACATAATTCTATCCTCCTATTTATTTCTTGGATACGTCCTTAGGCTCGGCTTCGGAGATGTTCTGCGGGATCGCTTTCTTCACGATGTCCTGCTTATCTTCGTCGAGACTGGCAAACGGTTTTCCATAATTGTTACGGGAGAAGTCATCACGCAGTTCGTTGACGGCCTTGACGAGCTCGTTCTGAACGGCGATGTACGCCCGGTAACTGGTACCACGGTCATTCTGCAGGGAGATAACGCCCTTGGAGACCGGATACTGACCGAAACCTTCGATCTCCTGCATCTCCTTTTCCGGGAGATTCGGATCGTCGGCAGGGTTGGAAAGGAATTCCTTGATCTTGTCCTTAAGCTGGCTAACTTCGATAGGCTCACTACCGGCGAGAATCCTGTCTGCAGAGTTGATCTTCACAATGATGATATTGCGACGATTGACCTTCTGGTCCACCTGCTTCTGATTCTGGTCAGGCATCGGCGGAAGACGGCGCGAAAGACCCGTCTGGGACCCCATGGTCGTAGTCATGAGGAAGTAGCAGAGCAGGAGGAACGCGATGTCCGCCGTGGAACTTGTATTTAACGCTGGTGTTGATCTCTTAGCCATATCCGATGTTATTTGTTACGGACGGCACTGAGGATTTCACCGACGATGATGGCCAGGATCGCGAGACCACCGGCGAGGTAGGTGAGATTCAGGATGGTGTCCGTAAGTTTGAGGGTGGATGCGGAAGGCTGCTCGGTCAGCAGACCGACGGCCGGGGCACCCGGGGAAACAAGGTACACAACGAAGCAGATGGCGGCGACCGCTACGAGGCCGATGCCGAGCTTCACAAGGCTCTTGGGATTGTTGACGGCGGCGATGGCGATACCGAACACCACGATGCAGAAGATCGCGATGCCGACAAGCGCGTAAGCCCAATACAGGAGGGGATCGACCGTGCCGTTATCGGCGGCAGGAGTTCCCGGATAACCCTTCATGAAACCCCATACGAGGATAGCAACACCGATGAGGATCAGCGCCAACATGAGCCATTTGAATATTTTATTGATATTTTTCATTATTCAAAGGTTGGCTAAAGGGTCAATTATTTCTTGTTGTATTTGGTCAGGATGTCAACGAGGGAGATGGAAGCGTCCTCCATATCGATGGAGAGGGAGTCGATCTTCGCAAGGATGTAGTTGTAGAAAACCTGGAGGATCATAGCGACGATAAGACCCGCGACGGTGGTGATAAGGGCGACCTTCATACCGCCAGCAACAACGTTCGGGGAGATATCACCGGCAGCCTGGATGGCGTCGAAGGCCTGGATCATACCGATAACGGTACCGAGGAATCCGAGGGACGGGGCGATGGCGATGAACAGGGAGATCCAGCTCAGGCCGCTTTCCATGTTGCTCATCTGGACGGAGCCGTAGGAAACGATGCTCTTCTCGACGGTGTCAAGGCCCTGGTCGTAACGGAGGAGACCCTGATAGAAGATGCTGGCGACAGGACCGCGGGTGTTGCGGCAGACTTCCTTGGCTTTCTCGATGCCACCTTCCTCAAGGGCTTTCTCGACAGCGGCGAGGAGCTTCTTGGTGTTGGTCTTGGCAAAGGTCAGGTAGAGGATGCGCTCGATAGCGAGGGCGAGACCGATGATCAAGCAGATGATGATCAGGGACATGAAGCCGGCGCCACCTTCGATGAACTTGGTCTTGAGG
>JAFUUB010000062.1 GCA_017483985.1 Bacteroidales bacterium
ACTTCCGCAGCGTCGGACAGTGCTTCTGCGACGCACACCAGCGGATGGCCCGTCTTTCCGTTCCTGTCCCCGAGAAGGTATGGGAGCGCCAGAGCGACGAGATCTACATCATCAGCGCCAAGAACGACATCAATAACACCAAGATCCGGAACGGCAAGATGGACATCAAGACCTATGTCCAGACTGTCGATGGTCTCGAGCAGTGGAATCCTCTCATGAAGGGTGAATTCCCCATCTCCCGCGAAGTGCTTGAGAAAGAAGTCTTCCCCGCCTTCATGGTGGAGATGCCTGCGCTGACGAAGGATACCTATACCCTGGAGGAGTTCATCGCCATGGTCAAGGCCAATCCGGACCTCGCCGCCGTCCGCGTCCACAAGCAGCGTTTCGGCTACATGGTCAACGGCACCATCTGCGAGGTGGGCAACGTGCTCATCAACGGGGCCAAGGTCGTGACCATCAACTCCGAGTCGACGGAAATCGAAGACATCAAGAAGACCATCGCCGATGTCGGCCTTGAAGGCGTCGAGAACATCAACTACCTCCAGGCTATCAAGCGCGTGATCGGTATGAGTGACAAACCTTTGGCAAACGAATAAGATTATGGCACAAGAAATCGAAAAGAAATTCCTGGTAAAGGGAGATTTCAAGGACGAGGCCTTCAAGGCTACCCGCATCACCCAAGGCTATCTCTCCAGCGTCCCCGAGCGGACCGTCCGGGTCCGGGTCAAGGGCGACAAGGGCTTCATTACCATCAAGGGCATCGGCAACGCCTCCGGCGCCAGCCGCTTCGAATGGGAGAAAGAAATCCCCGTCGAGGAAGTACGGCAGCTGCTCGAGATCTGCGAACCGGGTGTCATCGACAAGACCCGCTACCTCGTCAAGAGCGGCGACCACACCTTCGAGGTAGACGAGTTCTACGGCGACAACGACGGCCTGGTTGTCGCGGAAGTGGAGCTCGGTGCCGAGGACGAGGCCTTCGTCAAGCCCGCCTGGATCGGTGAGGAAGTCACCGGCGACCCGAAGTATTACAACTCCATGCTCATGAAAAACCCCTACAAGAACTGGAAATGAGTGATGCTTCCCGGGGATTCGACCCCCTGGACATGGACAACTACCGGATCGAGAAGCTGCCGAAGATGCGCAAATCCGGCTTCGAAAGGCAGATGCAGCGCTTCGGCGGCCCTCTCGCCATCCTGGTGTTCATCCTCCTGTTCCTGGTTGTCAAGATCCCCTTCCTGGACAATATGGACCTGGACTCCCTGTCGGGCGCGGCAGCCAGACGGCTCGCCGAGCTCGGCCCGGCAGGGTTCATCCGGGCCAACTATGCGATGCTGGCCGTCTTCGCCGCAGCCATCGTGCTGTGGATTACGGAGGCCCTGCCGAACTACCTGACATCCCTGATTGTCATCCTCACCATCGTGCTGACTGGCATCACGACGGACAAGGTCGCCTATGCCCAGCTCGGCCATCCGGTGATGTGGCTCAACATCCTCTCGTTCGTCCTGGCTTCGATGCTCGTGAAGACCCAGGTGGCGAAACGCTTCGCCCTCTGGTTCGTCCTGCGTTTCGGCAAGAACGCCACGGGTGTAATCTTCAGCTTCATCGTCATCAATCTCGTGCTGTCGGCCTTCATCTCGGCGACGACGGCCAAGGCTGCCATCCTGCTGCCGATCTTCATGGTCGTGTGCGCCATCTACGGGGCGACGGGCGGAGACCGCCGCAACAACTTCGGACGGAACCTCGTCCTGCAGAACCTCTTCCAGATCAACCTCGGCGCCAATGCCTTCCTGACAGGCTCCGGGGCCACCCTGCTGGCCGGGTCCCTCATCGCCGGGGCGATGGGCATCGGGTCGTTCAGCTACCAGGACTGGTTCAAGGCCGCCTTTCCGATGAGCGTCGTGCTGATCCTCATCGCCTGGGTGGTCGGGACGAAGGTTGTCTTCCCCTTGAAGAAAGAAGAGCGGGAGCCGCAGATCGAAGGAGGCATGGAGCGGCTGAAGGCTGAACTCGACGCCATGGGCAGGATGAAAGGTGAGGAATTCCGTGCCATCGTCATCTTCGTGACCGTCCTCCTGCTGTGGGCGACGGACAAACAGCACGGCATCAACCAGACGGCGGTCGCCTTCCTCGGGGCCGTCGTCGCCCTCATGCCGAAGATCGGAGTCGTGAAGTGGAACGACGTCGACATTCCCTGGCACCTGTTGCTGTTCTCCGCCGGCGCCTATACCCTTGGAGCCGGCCTGGATGCCACCGGCCTGCCCGGGACGGCGGTCAACGCCGCCTTCTCCTCGCTCGGTATCACGGCCTCGACGCCGTACTGGGCCCTCTACATGCTCCTGACCGGTGCTATGCTCATCAGCGCCTTGATCTTCCAGTCCAAGACCATGCAGACACTGATCTTCATCCCGATCGCCATCGGGGTGGCGCAGAACTTCGGCTATCCGGTCATGAGCCTCGCCTTCCCGGTCGCCATGCTGGTGGGACATGTCTATGTCCTGCCGTTCAACAGCAAGCCGGCGGCCCTCCTTTACACTACCAACCAGTACAGTTGGAGCGACACGTTCAAATTCGGTATCACGATGATGTTCATCAGTTGGCTGGTCATCCTGCTCTGGGGACAGACGGTGCTCCGCTGGCTGGGCTATACACCTGGATTATTCTGATTGCCTATGGAATGGAATTTTGTCATCAGACTGCTTGTCGCCGGTCTTCTGGGCGGTCTCATTGGCCTGGAGCGGGAACTCCGGGCCAAGGAGGCCGGATTCCGGACACACTTCATCGTGGCGCTCGGCAGCGCCTTGTTCATGGTCATCTCCCAATATGCATTCGAGGGACGTAATTTCGATGCGGCCCGGGTCGCGGCCCAGGTCGTATCCGGCATCGGCTTTATCGGTGCGGGCGTCATCATCTTCCAGAAGAACGCGGTGCGCGGGGTGACGACGGCGGCGGGCCTGTGGGTTGCGGCAGCCATCGGCCTTGCCAGCGGGGCGGGGATGTACCTCGTGGCCGGAGCGGCCACCATCATGACGGCCCTCTGCCTGGAGGCGATGCACTTCTTCCACCTCCGCTACGGCGACAAGGTCGTGGTCCTGACCCTGATCCTGGACGACCGGACGGCCCTCCCGGCTATCCTGGAGACGCTCCGGGAGTCCCGGGTCGAGGTCGAGACCTGCACCCTTTCCGAGGGGAGGGCCCGCCTGCAGGTGCGTCTGCGGCAGAAAGACTATGTCCGGCAACTCTATACCCTGCTCTCCACTCTGGACGGGGTTACCATTGAAAGTATGAATTAAGTGCGCTGCGGTGTCAACTTGTCTTTATTTTTGTATCTTTGCGGATATTCAACTAACCGAACCACTATGATGCATGCTTTGTTCTATCTTGTGCCTGCGGCATCGCTGATAGCGCTGCTCTTCGCTTGGATTTTCTTCCGCCAGATGATGAAGGAGAGCGAGGGCACCCCGACCATGAAAGAGATTGCGCAATATGTACGCGAGGGGGCGATGGCCTACCTGCGCCAGCAATATAAGGTCGTCATCATCGTCTTCGCCGTCCTGGCCGTCCTGTTCGCCATCCTGGCCTATGGCTTCGGCGTACAGAATCCCTGGGTCCCGTTCGCCTTCCTGACCGGCGGCTTCTTCTCCGGCCTCGCAGGCTTCGTGGGCATGAAGACGGCGACCTATGCCTCCGCCCGGACCGCCAACGCGACCAGCCGCTCGCTGGATGCCGGCCTCAAGATCGCCTTCCGTTCCGGTGCGGTGATGGGCCTGACTGTCGTCGGCCTGGGCCTTCTGGATATCTCGCTGTGGTGGCTGATCCTCCGCGCCTGCGTGCATGAGGCGTCCGATGCGCAGACCCTCGTCGTCATCACCACCACCATGCTGACCTTCGGCATGGGTGCTTCGACGCAGGCTTTGTTCGCCCGCGTCGGCGGCGGTATCTATACGAAGGCGGCCGATGTGGGAGCCGATATCGTCGGAAAAGT
>JAFUUB010000010.1 GCA_017483985.1 Bacteroidales bacterium
AGACGATGCGGAAGATGATCATGCCCTTCGGGATGACCGGATAGATGACCATCGAGCAGAAGACCCGGTAGTTCTCGCGCAGGTCCTTGGCCATCTTGGTGGCCTGGGCGACGCCGCCCTTGATATGGACCGGGGTCACGCAGGCTTCCGCCTCGCCGATGTCGAAGCCTTGGGCCCTGAAACCCTCCTGGATGGCGTGGGTGATGGCCCAGCACTTCTTGCGGAGCTCGTCGCCTTCCGGGGAATCGATGATTTCCATACGCTTGATGTTGCCGATCACCAGCGGCATCGGCAGGGACTTCGCGTACATCTGGGAACGCATGTTCGCCCGCAGGTAATTGATGATGCTGTGCGGACCGGCCACGAAGCCGCCGATGGAAGCCATGCTCTTGGCAAAGGCGCCGATGTACAGGTCGATCTCGTCCATCACGCCGAAGTGCTCGGAGGTACCGCGGCCGTGGGCGCCGAGCAGGCCGAAGCCGTGGGCATCGTCGATCAGGATGCGGAACTTGTATTTCTTCTTGAGTTCCACGATCTTGTCCAGCTTGCCGAGGGCGCCGGTCATGCCGTAGACGCCTTCGGTGATCAGCAGGACGCCGCCACCGTTCTCATCCGCCTCGGCACAGGCCTTGGCGAGGACCTTTTCGCAGTCAGCGATGTTGTTGTGGCGGTATTTGTACTTGCTGCCGATGTGCAGGCGGATACCGTCCAGCAGGCAGGCGTGGCATTCGGCGTCATAGACGATCACGTCGTGACGGGCGGTCAGCGCATCGATCGTCGAGACGATGCCCTGGTAGCCGAAGTTGAAGAGGAAGGCATCCTCCTTCTTCTCGAAATCCGCGAAGATCTTCTCGAGTTTCTCGTGATAGCGGGTATGTCCTGACATCATGCGGGCACCCATCGGATAGGCCAGGCCCCAGTCGGCGGCTCCCTGGGCATCCGCCTTGCGGACCTCCGGATGATTGGCCAGGCCAAGATAGTTGTTAAGGCTCCAGTTGAGGACCGGGATGCCGTTGAAGATCATGTGCGGTCCCAGCTCGCCTTCCAGGCGCGGGTACATGTAATAGCCGAAACCCTGCTCGAAATACTGCCCGATCGGGCCGCCGGAATCTCTTTCGATCCGATCAAAAATGTCTAACATCGCTTTTGTATTAAAGACGTTTCAAATTAATTTCCAATAGCTTATGCATCGATATTCGCATAGTGCGCGTTCTCTTCGATGAACTGGCGGCGCGGGGGTACATCGTCGCCCATCAGCATCGAGAAGGTACGCTCGGCCTCGGCCGCATTGTCGATCGTGATCTGGCGGAGCAGGCGCTTGGACGGATCCATGGTGGTGTCCCAGAGCTGCTGGTCGCTCATCTCACCGAGACCTTTGTACCGCTGGACGGTCACGCCCTTGTCGGAGCCCTTGCCCAGGCGGGCGGTGGCTTCGGCGCGCTGGGCATCGGTCCAGCAGTAGACCTCCTCCTTGCCCTTCTTGACCAGGTACAGCGGCGGGGTCGCCAGGTAGACGTACCCGTTCTTGATCAGGTCGAACATGTAGCGGAAGAAGAAGGTCAGAATCAGGGTGGCGATGTGGCTGCCGTCGACATCGGCATCGGTCATGATGATTACCTTGTGGTAACGGAGCCGGCTCAGGTCCATGCGCTTCTCGCCGGTCTCATCCTCCTTGGCCACGGACACGCCGAGGGCCGTATAGATGTTGCGGATCTCCTCGCTGTCGAACGCACGGTCCACGGCCGCCTTCTCGACGTTGAGGATCTTGCCGCGCAACGGAAGGATCGCCTGGATGCGGCGGTCGCGGCCCTGCTTGGCGGTGCCGCCTGCGGAATCACCCTCGACGAGGAAGAGCTCGCACAGCTCCGGATTGCGCTCGGAGCAGTCGGCCAGCTTGCCCGGCATGCCGGCGCCGCTCATCACGGTCTTGCGCTGGACCATCTCACGGGCCTTGCGGGCCGCCTGGCGGGCCGTCGCGGCCAGCACCACCTTCTCAATGATGGTCTTGGCCAGTTTCGGATTCTCCTCCAGGTACATGTCCATCGCGGCCGAAGTCGCCTGGGAGACAGCGGACGTCACCTCGGTGTTGCCCAGCTTGGTCTTGGTCTGGCCTTCGAACTGCGGTTCGGCCACCTTGACGGAAATCACGGCGGTCAGGCCTTCGCGGAAGTCTTCCGGCGCCAGTTCGACCTTGGCCTTGGCCAGCAGGTTGTTCTTGTCGGCGTAGTTGCGCAGCGCACGGGAAAGGCCCATCTTGAAGCCCTGCAGGTGCGTACCGCCTTCGATCGTATGGATGTTGTTGACGTAGGAATAGATCTTCTCGCTGTAGCCCGTATTGTACTGAAGAGCGATGTCGATCGGGATGATCTTGTCCGAAGTGACGCAGATCGGGTCCGGGATCAGCTGCTGGGCGCCGGCATCGAGGTACTGGATGAATTCCTTGAGACCTTCCGAGGAATAGAACGTCTCGCTGCGGAAGACCTGGCGGCCGGTCGGCTTGCTGTCGCCGTTCTCATCAACCTTGTACTCGTCCACGAGCTCGCGGCGGTCGGTCAGGGTGATGCGGATGCCCTTGTTCAGGTACGCCAGCTCGCGCAGGCGGCCCGCAAGGGTGTCGTACTTGTAGACGATGGTCTGGGTGAAGATCGTCGCATCCGGATGGAAGGTGATCTGGGTACCGGTATCTTCGCAGGTGCCGGTGATCTCCACCGGACCGAGCGGCTTGCCCTTGCTGTATTTCTGGACATGGATCTTGCCCTCGCGATGGATCTCGGCGACCAGCAGGTCGGACAGGGCGTTCACGCAGGAAACGCCGACGCCGTGCAGTCCGCCGGAGACCTTGTAGCTGTCCTTGTTGAACTTGCCACCGGCATGGAGCACGGTCAGGACGACCTCCAGGGCGCTGCGGTGCTCCTTCGGGTGCATGCCGGTCGGGATACCGCGGCCGTTGTCCCGGCAGGTGATCGAATTGTCCTCGTTGATCCAGACCTGGATATCGTTGCAGAAGCCGGCCATGGCCTCGTCGATACTGTTGTCGACGACCTCGTAGACCAGATGGTGCAGACCGCGCTCGCTGACGTCGCCGATGTACATGGACGGACGCTTGCGGACGGCCTCAAGGCCTTCCAGGACCTGGATACTGCTGGCCGAATACTGTTCCTCGGCCTGTTTCATCTCTTCGTTCTCTATCATTTTCTCATCAATATTTTTCACGAAAAAAGTGCGTTTTACAGGCATCCCCATAAAACGCACAAAGATAACGAAAATCTGTTGTTTTTCCTAATTTTCAGCCGGCAATTACAGGGTGAAAATCACCCCTCCCATCAAGCGGATTCCGCTCTCCGGATACAGGGGGTGACGCTGGATATTCTGGTTCAGCAGATTCCCCGCCTGCAGCCAGACAGAAAGCTGGCGCGTCAAGGCGAATTCGCCCTGGAGACCGAGGTTCACGAAGGCCGGGATCGTGACGTCCTGCACCGTCCCATAGGTCGCGGTCGGAGCCTTTCCGGCCCGCTTGAGGGCACCGTCGGCCGTGATGCCGGCCCGGATGCGGTCCCGCCAGTTGTAGCTGACCGCCAGTTTTCCGGTGGAGGCCGGCGGGAAACCGAAGGAGAAATCCCGGATGTCCGGCTTGCCGTACCGGAAAGCGCCGCTGACCGTCACCGGACGGGCGTCGTAGGTAAAGTTTCCCTCGGCGAAGAACAGGTTGTAGTCCGCATAAGAGACGGCGGGAAGCCAGGCCCAGTCGGTGGTCACCCCCTCGCCGAAATAGCCGAGCGCCCAGGCCACATGGCAGAGGGCATCCAGCATCCCGTTGCGGACGAAGGCATAGCCGGCGCCGAAGTCGTACCGGAACTTGGCGGCGATGTTGCCCTGCAGGCCCAGTTTGATCCGGAATCGGTTGACGGTATTGTCGGTCATCGGATAGAGGTTGTGCCCGAACGTAGGATCAAAGAAGGGGTTCGCTTCCTTCAGTTCGAAATAGGAAGGAATGTTGTCTCCGCCCGTCGTAAGCGCATAAAGATTCAGCCGATCCGTGATGGCCTCATAGCCAATCTGCACATCCGGATAAATCATGGAAGACTTCTTCGCGCCCAGTTCCTGCTCCATCCAGACTTCCTCGGAATGGAAGGTCTTCGACAGGCGGGCACCGGCGGAGATCCGCCAGCGGTCGTAGTACCAGACATACTTCGGCGTCACGTACATCGAACCCGTCTGGGAGTTGAACAGGCCGTTGTACCCATTCATGTCCATGTGCACGTCGAACAGGATCGACGCCTTGTCGTTCAGCACCGGACCGAGGGTGGCATCAAAGCCGAAAGAGTTAATATTCAGTGCATCGCGAAGGGACGATAACTGCCGTCCTCCCAGGAAGGAGAGGGCCGCATCGTAGTGGAAGAACTCGTCCTCCGTGCGGAGGCTGCGGATGCGGGCCTTGAGGCTGAGCGCATTCAGGCCGGACTTCTCATCCTGCCAGGCCACCGGGACATCCGTCTCCTTCGTATGGATACCCCGGTAACCGACATCGAAGGTGACCGCGCCGCCCTCATAGTCATAGCGGCCGTCCACCCCGGCGCGGGTCTTCATTTCATAGCCCGTAAAATCCCGTTTCCAGTCGCCGAGCCGAACCTTGTATTTCCCGATATACGAATAATGATTCGCATAAACATTCAGGTGGAAGGGACCCGTCAATTCCGGTGAATAGACCATGTCCACCACCGGGTGCAGCGGATAGCCGGCACCGAGCTTGAGGTACAGTTTCCGGCCCCGGTAGGCATCCGGCTCCGGCCGGGCGTCCATCAGGTAGGGGTTGAAGGTATAGGCTCCCTTGTAGGGGGTATCGAAGACCGAATAATCGAATTCCAGGTCAAAGCGCAGGAGGCTGTCCGGAACGGCCATGTCGATCACCGGCTTGGCCACTTCCATGACCTTGCCTTCGAACTGGTTGGTCACTTCGACGGTCGGATTGAGGTTCTGGGCCCCGGCCGCCCATGCGGTCCCCATGACCGCTGCGCAAATCAGGATGTATCTCTTCTTCATGGCTTACTTGTTCATTGCGGAAAGTTTCTTCAGGCGCATCTGCACATTGTCGAGGATCTCATCCTCCTTGTTGGAGTAGCCGTCCCGGATGCTCTCGAAGGTCGCCCGGGCCTGGCGCCACTCTTCCTGTTCGACATAGGAGTCGCCCAGCAGGAGGAAGGACTTGGCCAGCCAGTAGGTCTGGTCGCCGGCCTTCTCGGAGAAATCAAAGACCTGGTTCTGGACGTTGGTGAACAGGCCCTGGTCGTAGCTGTCCTGGATCTTCAGGTAGCAGGCTTCGGCGCCTTCCGCGGTCGACGGCTGCTTGGCCAGGCGGTCCAGGATGCCGAAGGCCAGGTCGCGCTGGTTGGAGGCCAGGTAGGATTTGGCCTTGATGTATTCCGCCTCGCGTTTCTCATCGGCCGAGCTGTCGGTATCCAGCAGGACCCGGTCGGCGAACTGGACGGCCTGCTGCGCATCGCGGGCGCCATAGGCCGAACGCATCAGGCCGACGGCCGATACGTGGCGGTTGCTCTCGATCCGCGCCACCTCGCCGAGGTAGCGGTAGCCTTCCAGGGCGTCGGTGTAGCGTTCCATGCCGTAAGACAGGTTCGCATACTGGAGGGCGGACATTTCCAGGTAGTTGCCCTCTCCCCTTTCGATGACTTTCTTGTAATTGTCACAAGCCTGGTCCTTCATGCCGAGCTGGCGGTAGCATTCGGCGATGTAGAAATCCGCCGTCGGCACGGACTCCCCGGCCGGATACTGTTTCTCATAGGCCTGGAGCGAGGTCAGGGCCTTCTGGTAGTTGCCCGCCAGGAAGACCTGTTCGGCGCCGTTGAAGAGGATCTGGCCGCGCTCGGCATCCGTACGGGCCGGCGATTTGCCGATTCCCTCGACATAGGCGAGGTAGGCCTCCGGTTCCTGCTTGGACTGGTAGATGGATTCGATGGCCAGCAGGGCATCGTCCGCATAGCCGCTGTCCGGCAGTTTCTCGACGACCTGCTTGTAATACGTCAGGGCCTCGTCGTACTTGGAACGGTTGCGGGAGATCATGCCGAGCTCGATGAGCGAACGGGCGATCAGGCTGCTGTCCTTGCCGGTGCGGACCAGTCCCTGGAAGAGTTCGAGGGCCCGGTCGGGCTGGTTCCCGGCGACATAGGTACGGCCGAGTTCATATAGGGCATCGCCCCGGAACGGTGCATCTTCGGAGGCCTTGCGGGCCCGCGAGAGCATGGTGATCTTCTTGTCCGCCTGTCCGGAAAGGCCGTAGGCCAGACCGGCCTGGTAGACCGGATAGACGTCGTCCGGATCGTCATAGGCATCCAGGGCGGCGGTATAGCCCTTGACTGCGTCGGCATATTTCTTCTGCAGGAAGGCGCAGTCGGCCGAGCGGACCATCGCATCCTTGCGGTACAGGGCTTTCTCATCGGCCATATAGTCGCCGAACCATTTGGCTGCCATGTCATAGTCCCCTTCCTGGAAATAGGTATAGGCGATGTTGTACGGCAGGAGCCGGCCCTCCTCGCGCTGGTCCAACGCCGAAAGGTTGTACAGGTCGTTGTACGTGGAGCGAGCCTGGCCGTAATTGCCGTCCCGGTAATAGGATTCGGCCAGCCAGTAGCGGCTCAGCTGGTTGAAGCCCGAGTGGCGGTCGGAATAATAGGCCGCCGCCTTCAGGCAGGGCACCGCGTTGCGCCAGGAACCGTTGCGGATCAGCTGGTTGGCACGCAGGTAATTGGCTTTCATGTAGTTGGCACGCTGGTCGACATCCAGTTCCTCGATGTTGTCGTAGGCGGCGACGGCGGCGGCGTAGTCATGGTTGTGAAGGGCGGCCAGGGCCATGTAGCTGTAGATCCGCTCTCCCCGGTCGGCATTCGGGAACCGCTTCATGTATTCGTCGAACGGGCCGGAGTTGTTGTTCAGGTCGAAGCTGAGCTTGGCATAGTTGAAATAGGCGTCCTCCTGGATCTGCGGATTCCATTTCTGGTCGGAGGCCGCCTTGAAGGCATCCAGGGCCGCGACCTTGTTCTTGGTCTGGATGTAGCTGTAGCCCAGCTGGTAATTGGCGATCTGGCCGAGGCTGTCCGTGCGCTCGGGCATCAGGGAGTAATTCTCGATGGCCCCGGCATAGTCCTGCGTCGCATAGAGCAGCGAACCGGCATAGAAATAATCGCCGCGGTCGCGGGGCGCGGCATCCTTGATGCCGTCGTAGTATTTCTTGGCCTCGGAGGCATTTCCCTGGATCAGATAGGCTTCGGAGATGATGCGGGCCAGGTGCGGCTTGCGTTCCTCGGGGACTTTGCCGTACATGTCGGAGGCGTGGGATGTGACGTATCTATAGTCCTTCATCATGAAGCGGCACTCCATGATATAATAGTTGGACAGTTCCGTGAAGCGCGGATCCGTCACGCTCTGCTCGAACCATTTCAGGGCCTGCGGGAAGTCCTCGCGGGCATACCAGATATAGCCGGTGGTATAGCGGGAAGGGGCCGTATAGTTGTTCAGGGGCATGGCCACAACCTGGCCGAAGCCGTGCAGGGCGCCATCCTGGTCGTTGTCCATGAACTGGGCATAGGAGCGTTTGAACAGGAACTCCGCCCGGTCGCCTTGCGGGACATCGCTCTCGGACACATCCCCGAAAGCCCGGCGGGCGGCGGTGTAGTCTTCTGCATCGAAGCAGTTCAGGCCGTGCTGGTACTGGATCTGGGGGACAAGGCCGGAATAGGGCCAGACCGCCAGGTATTGCTCACGCTCGGCCGTATAGTCGGATTTCAGTTTTTCAGCGCAGAGGAGCGCATAGCCCTGCGAGATGGCATCATTCCCCTTCGTGGCGGAGAAAAGCGCCCGGGCCTCGCCGTAAAGGCCTTTTTGATAGAGCTCCATCGCGCGGTCGAAGTCCGCGGGTCTCACCTGGGCTACGGCCGTGCCCGCAGCGAGAAGGATGGCGGTCAGCGCCGCCGTTATCGGTTTTCTGTACATATCAAGTGGTTTCTGCCGCGTTTTTCCGCCACAGGGGCGAAAGATGCAGGCACAATTTTGACAAAAATACGGAATTTTCCTTTATATTTGTCCAACCGGCGCTCAATAATTGCGCCAAACATTTCGGAACATGGAAAACACCGCGCCCGTCATCTCTTTCAAAAACGCCGACATCCTGAACGGCGAAGCGACCGTCATCTACGGCCTGGACATGGAAGTACGTCCCGGCGACTTTGTCTACATCGTCGGCAAGGTCGGCACCGGAAAGACCTCCATCATCCGGACCATGATCGCTGAAAACGCGTTGGAGAAAGGTTCCGGCGAGGTCTGCGGTTTCGCCTTGAACGGCATCCGGGACAAGGACATCCCCTACCTCCGCCGCAAGCTGGGCGTCGTGTTCCAGGACTTCCAGCTGCTGATGGACCGCAGCGTCGAGGACAACCTGGGCTTCGTGCTGCGGGCCACCGGATGGAAAGACCGGGAGGCCATCGCCAAGCGGATCAAGGAAGTGCTGGATGACGTCGGCATGGGCAGCAAGGCCCACAAGATGCCCCATCAGCTCTCCGGCGGCGAGCAGCAGCGCATCGCCATCGCCCGCGCCCTCCTGAACAAGCCCCAGGTCATCATCGCCGACGAGCCGACCGGCAACCTCGACGGCGAGACCGCCGACGGCATCATGCGCCTGCTGCGCGGGATCAATGCCGAAGGCACCGCCGTCGTCATGGTCACCCACAACCGCGCCATCTTCGAGAAATATCCCGGCCGCACCTTCGTCTGCAAGGACGAATCCTGCACCGAACAGGCGGACGACGAGCCCATCGACCTGGCCCTGACGATCTAAGGCCTTGACGTCACACGGGCCTTTGATCCTTTCCGGGAGTAAAATTTACTATAGGTATGAGAAAAAAAGAACGGTTTGCATCGATTGTCGGATGGTTCGAGGAGAACGTTCCCCTCGCCGCCACCGAACTCCATTATACGAACCCCTTCCAGCTGCTCGTCGCCGTCATCCTCTCCGCCCAATGCACCGATCGGCGCGTCAACCTCGTCACCCCGCCCCTCTTCGAGCGCTTTCCGACGCCTGAGCTGTTGGCCGCCGCTTCCTTCGACGACGTCTGGCCCTATGTCCGCAGCGTCTCCTATCCCAACGCCAAGACCCGGCACCTCATCGCCATGGCCCAGAAACTCCTGGCCGACTTCGGCGGAGAAGTGCCCTCCGACATCGACGCCCTCATGACCCTGCCCGGCGTGGGCCGCAAGACCGCCAACGTCATCGCCTCCGTCGTCTACGACAAGCCCGTCATCGCCGTCGACACCCACGTCTTCCGCGTCTCGCACCGCCTCGGCCTCTCCGACGGCAAGACTCCCTTCGCCGTCGAACAGGACCTCGAGCGGTACATCCCCGTCGACCTTCGCGCCCGCTCCCACCACTGGCTCATCCTCCACGGCCGCTACACCTGCACCGCCCGCGCCCCCAAATGCGCCTCCTGCGGCCTCGCCGACTGGTGCCGCGACTACCTCCGCCGCCAGCACACCCCGCTCGCCGAATAGGTCCCGCTCGCAGCATAGATTTCACTCGCCAAATAGGTCCCGTTCGCCGCATAGATTCCACTCACCGAATAGGTTCCGCTCGCAGCATAGATTCCACTCAAGACTGAAAATGGGTGGTGCATAATTCATTGATAATCAATGGAAACATGAATTTAAAGTGTGGATTTTTGGCTCACCGGAATATTTCCGTGTTTTTTGACCTCGTAAGAGGCGGAAGAAAGCGATAAAGTTATAAATTTGCTCTCATGAAACAGTCCCAAGTTGATGAGAGCAAATTGCTTTATCTGGTAAGCTTCCTTCTTCCGGAGGG
>JAFUUB010000063.1 GCA_017483985.1 Bacteroidales bacterium
GACGGGATCAAATCCGTCCACAACATCGTATGGGAACGTAGACAGAGTGCCGGGATTCCGGTCCTTGTCCACGTTTCCGGTTTTTTCCCGACTTCGTCGCCATCCCCAACTGGGTGAATCGCGGGAATCCCGGCTAAAAATGCTTATCTTGCGTCATGTTTGTCCGCATACGCAAGAACAGGAGTTGGACCATGACGGTAGTCGTCGTGGACAAGTCCCGTGGGAAGTTCCGCGAGGTAGCCAGAATGGGCACCGGGCGCACGGAAGAGGAGGTCGATGAGTTATGCCTTCAGGGCGAGAGATATATAAAGGATGCCCTTGGCATGCTTGCCATTGACTTTGAGACCGCTGAATCGGAGAGTCTGTTTCGGGCAAGAGAACGAAAAGAAGCGGAGCAGATAGAGCGTGAACATCGTGAAGAATCGATGCGTCGCCTGAAGGAGGCCTCGGAGTTGGTTGACACGGTTCTTATCAACGGATGCAGCCTTGTTCTTGGCGACATCTACGACTCCATCGGCTTCGGCACGATAGCGGACAGGACCCTGCGCAGCCTTGTGATAGCGCGGATAGCACAGCCGGGGAGCAAACGTGCAACTGCTGACTACCTGAAGAGTCACTTCGGAGAAGATATCCACTTGAGCAAGATATACAGATATCTGGACCGTCTCTACGATACAGAGCATGAAAGGGTTCAGCGTCTGAGCGTTGAGCACACCAGGTCACTGCTGGGCGGTCGGATAGGGCTGATGTTCTACGATGTCACCACACTGTACTTCGAGACCCAGCAGAGGGATGAGCTCCGCATCGCGGGGTTCTCTAAGGATGGTAAGAACAAGGAGGCGCAGATCGTGCTCGGCCTGCTTGTCAGCGAAGGCGGTTATCCGCTGTCTTACAGCATCTTTCCCGGCAACCAATACGAAGGCTATACGATGGTCCCGGTGGTGGAAGACTTCATTCACAGGTACTCACTCGGCGACTTTGTCATCGTCGCGGACTCCGGACTGATGAACACGGACAATGTCAAGGCGCTGCGCGATGCGGGGTACAAGTACATCATAGGGGCCAAAATCAAGAACGAGGCCGATACCGTGAAGGAGTGGATACTGTCCCTGCCGAAGGCAGAGGGCTGCTATCCCGAATGCAACAAAAGCAATGGAGACAGGCTCATTCTGTCCTACTCCGAAGACCGGGCCCGCAAAAACGCTTTCGACAGGGAAAAGGGAGTGGAAAAACTCCGGAAGTCCTTCAAGGCCGGCACACTGACGAAAGACAACGTAAACAAGCGAGGATATAACAAGTTCCTTTCCTTGGAAGGGGCTGTAAACGTGACGATAGACGAAGACAAGATAAAAGCTGACGAAAAATGGGATGGGCTCAAAGGCTATGTAACCAACACAGACCTGCCTGCAGCAGAAGTCATATCGCAATACACCGGACTCTGGACTGTAGAGAACTCCTTCAGGATAACCAAAGGCAGCTTTGAGATGCGCCCCATCTTTCACTTTACAGAGCGGCGAATCGTCGCACATATATGCATCTGCTTCGTTGCCTTGAAGGTCTTCAAGGAACTGGAGCGGAGGCTAAGGGCAAACGATATAGCGATGAGTCCGTACAGGGCGGTGGAAGTCCTTAAGACAGTAACGACCATCGTCTTCCGGTCAAGCGACGGTCAGACACTCCGAAAAGTCCAGTTCTCAAGCCCAGAACAACTCGCCCTCAAGCCGCTGTTCAACTGCAAAACCTAAAAATGGGTGAATCTCGACGAAGTCGGGAAAAATACTCAATTTATCCTAAAAGGCAAGCATTGTTATCATGTCTTGCCGCCCTGACCCGGACGGGGCGCAAAAGATGAACGCCGCGTGCTGTCCCAGCAAGCGGCGTCCGCAATTCTAACCTAAAACTTAACCTATGAAAAAACTATTCGGTTAAGAGTATTGCGAAATCCGTGCCAAACTATTCGTCGGCGGTTCCCTTTTCGACTCTTTTGTTGAGTTCTTCGTCGGGTTTGATGGTAAGGATGCGGACTTCCCGCAGGGGACGGTCCTGGCGGCCGGTCGGGACGGCGGCAATCTTGTCGATGACGTTGAGACCGGCGACGGTCTCGCCGAAGACCGTATACTCGCCGTCGAGATGGACGCAGGCGTCCGGGTCCTGGACCAGGTAGAACTGCGAGCCGGAGGATTCCTTGTAGGGGTTGGCCTGGTCGCCCCGGCGGGCGGCGGCAAGGGCGCCTTTCTTGTGGCGGTGGAGGGGGGCGCCGTCTTCATCGCGCATCTCCGCGGGGAGGGTGTAGCCTGGTCCGCCCGTGCCCCAGAGGTCCACCTTCGCGGAGTCGCGGGAGTAGGGGTCGCCGCCCTGGATCATGAAGCCTTTCATGACCCGGTGGAACCGGAGGCTGTCATAGTAGCCGGCGAGGGCGAGTTTCTCGAAGTTGTGGCGGTGCTTCGGGGTGTCCTTATAGAGTTTGACCTTGATGGTGCCGAGGCTGGTGACGATGTCGAAGACCGGCTCCTCGGGCAGCACCGAGGCGGCCTTCACGGCGGCGACGGTATCGAGGGCGGCCTCCCGGGGCTCCTCGGGCTGCCCGGCGACGGGTTCCTCCGCCTTCTGGCGGGCGGCATTCCGGCAACCGGCGAGGGCGAGGAAGGCCGCGGTGATGTAGAGAATCTTCTTCATGGGTTCCGATATTTGTGCAAAAATAACTAATTTTGCGTTTACTATGGCAAATCCGTTGAAACAATTGGCGGGCGAGACCGCGATCTACGGCCTCAGTTCGATCCTGGCCCGTGTGCTGAACTTCCTGTTCGTGCCGATCTACACCCGCATGCTGACCCAGGTGCAATATGGTGTCGTCACCGAATTCATGGCCTATATCGCCATCCTCCAGGTCGTGCTGGTGCTGGGCCTTGAGACCGGTTGTTTCCGCTTTGCCAACAAGGCCGGCGAGGATCCGGAAAAGGTCTATTCCAACGCCCTCCTGGCCGTGTTCGGGCTCAATGCCGCCTTCCTCTCGTGCATGATCGCCTGGTCGAGGCCCATCTCCACGGCGCTCGGTTATGCCGGCTACAGTTCGCTCATCAGCTATGTCGGGGGCATCCTGTTCTGCGACAGCATCACGGCCATCCTCTTCGCCCGGCTCCGGCAGGAGCACCAGGCCATCCGCTTCGCCGTCATCAAGACCGTGAAGATTCTCACGGAGACGGCTTGCAACCTCCTGCTCTTCTTCTGGTTCCCCGCCTTCTGTGCGGCGCATCCGGACAATGCCCTCGCACGTCTCGTATCCCCGACACCGGATTTCACCTACCCGATTTTCGCCATCCTCGTGAGCTGCATCCTGTGCCTGGCCATCTTCCTGCCGGACATCCTGCGCTTCCGGTTCCGTTTCGACGGCAGTGTGTTGCGGCGGATGCTCCTGTATTCCCTGCCGTTGATGGTTGCCGCGCTGCCGGGTGTCGCCAACGACTTCCTCGACCGGATCCTGTTCCGTTATTTCGACGTCAATTCCGAGGCCTGGCGGGCTTCCCTCGGTATCTATCAGGCGGCCGTCAAGCTGGCCGTCATCATGAACCTCTTTATCCAGATGTTCCGCTATGCGGCGGAGCCCTTCTTCTTCCAGCGCGCAGCCGACAAAGGCTCCAAGGAACTCTATGCCGTCGTCATGGAATACTTCACCGCCTTCTGCGGCCTGGTGTTCCTCGGCGTCATCCTCTACATCGATGTCATCTCCCTCTTCCTCGGCCGCGACTTCCGTGTGGGGGTCGGCGTTGTTCCGGTCATGTTGCTGAGCTATATGCTCCTGGGGATGCTCTTCAATGTCTCCATGTGGTACAAGCTCTCCGGCAAGACCGACATGGCCATCTGGATCACCCTGGCGGGGCTGGTCGTGACCGCCGTGGTCAACATCGTGTTCATGCCGCGGTTCTCCTACTGGGCCTCCGCGTTCGGCCATCTTGCCAGCTACCTTGTGATGCTGGCACTGAGCGCCTGGCTGGGGGCAAAATATTACCCGATCCCCTATGATTGGAAGAGGATCGGGCAGATATTCCTGCTGATGGGCGCCGTCTATGTCGTCGCGCTCTGGATGGGGCGGCGTTTCTTTGCCTCCCCGGGCATCCACTGGCTGCAGCTCGGTCTCAACACCCTCCTTATCCTTGCCTACACCGGCCTCTGCGCCCTCCAGCTGCGCGGACGCTACCGCTCCGTCGCCCGCTGAGCCAGGTATTCCTCCAGTTCTTCCGGCGTGCGGGCGGGTTGTTCGCTGCCGGGCAGGCCGATGACGCCGCGGACATGCTTGGCATAGGTGAAGCCCATGACGTCGAAGATGCGGAAGGCATGGTCGAGAGAGGCGTCGAAGCGGGCGTAGTTCTTGTGGGAAGCATCGCACCACTGGACCTCGGAAAGGGCGCACAGGCGCGGGAGCAGCATGTATTCCAGGTGCTCCGGTGTGACGATATACTCGGTCCAGAGATTGGCCTGGACACCGAGGATATGGCTTTCCGTCCCCGGGTCCATCCCTTCGTAGGGCTCGTAGCCGTAGACCTTTCCGACCGGGACATAGCCGCCGATACCGAACGGTTCCTTGTCCACTTCCTGAGACTGGTAGTAGTCGATGTAGAGGTACTTGTTCGGAGTCATCACGACATCGAAACCGCGACGGGCCGCTTCGATGCCACCCTTGACGCCGCGCCAGGACATGACGGTCGCCCCGGGAGCCAGGTTGCCTTCAAGGATTTCGTCCCAGCCGATGATCTTGCGACCCCTGTCGTTGAGGAACTTCTGGATGCGGGCGGTCACATAGCACTGCAGCTCCTGTTCGGCGGAGATGTTGCCGTGGGCCTTGAGACCGAGCTGCTTGATGCGGGCCTGGCAGCGCGGACAGGAGACCCAGCGGACCTTCGGGCACTCATCACCGCCGATATGGATGTATTCGGAAGGGAAGATATCGATGAGTTCCGTGAGGATGTCTTCCAGGAAGGTGAAGGTCTCTTCTTTGCCGACGCAAAGGACGTCCTCGGAGATGCCCCAGCGGGTCCAGACTTCATACGGGCCGCCGGTGCAGCCCAGCTCCGGATAGGCGGCCAGGGCAGCGAGCATGTGGCCCGGCAGGTCGATTTCAGGGATGACGGTGATGCCGCGCCTGCGGGCATATTCGACCACGTCGCGGAGTTCGTCCTGGGTGTAGAAGCCGCCATGGCGGATGCCGTCGTTGGATGTGAAGTCCTTGCCGATGCAGGTCCCGTTGCGCCAGGCGCCGATTTCGGTCAGGCCGGGATATTTCTTGACTTCCCAGCGCCAGCCCTGGTCTTCGGTCAAGTGCCAGTGGAGCCGGTTGATCTTGTAGATGGAGGCGATGTCGATGATGCGCTTGGTCTCCTCGACCGTCCAGAAGTGGCGGCACGGGTCCAGGAGGATGCCGCGGTAGTCGAAACGGGGCGAATCGAGGATGCTGGCATAAGGCAGCACCCAGGCGGCGGAGACCTTCTTTGTCCCATAGATTTCGGCGGGGAGCATCTGCTTGAGGGTCTGGATGGCGTAGAAGAAGCCCGGGAAGGCGGACGCTTCGGCCACGACCCCGTTTCCATCGATGTTCAGGGCATATTCTTCGGCACCGAGGTTGGGGTTGGGAAGGAAGCGGACCTTTTGGCCGCGCTCCTCGCTGCCGACCGTCGACTTCTTGCCGGAGACGGCGCAGAGTTGGTTCCAGAAGTCGCAGATGGCGGTCTGGGCCTCCGGATCGATGGATGCATCGACGAAGAAATCCTGTCCGGCGATCTTGAAGGCGCCTTCGCCCAGGGTCACGTCATCCGGCATCGGGATGACGCTGAATGGCTCCGGTTGCGGAGAGGAACAGGCCATGACAGTCACGGCCAAGAGGGAAAGGATGGGAAAGTGTTTCATATATGCGGTACTTTTGGTTTCACATTGCGAAGATACTGCTTTTTCTATTGCATGTCAAGACGGCACGTGATTCTATGGCCAAGACTGTCGGAGCCGTCAGTAGAGCAGCAGCCCGGCGACGGCCCCGCCGATGATGACAAGGATGGGGTTGACCTTGCCCCGGTACGAGACGGCGAAGGCGGCGCCGAGCAGGCACCAGCTTTTCCAGTCGGGGAAATTCTCCACGACGACCGAGAGGGTCGGCACACCCTGGAACCAGGTGGTCTTGACAATGAGGATGACGGCGGCGGCCCCGATGAGCCCGACTACGGTAGGACGGAGCGCCCCCATGACGCCTTCGAACAGGGTATTGGAGCGGAACTTCGTGTAGAACCGGACAATCAGCAGCATGATGATGAATGACGGCAGGACCAGGGCCAGGGTGGCCGTGGCCGAGCCGCAAATCCCGAGCAGATGGTTCCCCGTGGCCTGGTACAGGACGTTGTAGCCGACATAGGTCGCGGTGTTGATGCCGATAGGCCCCGGGGTCATCTGGGAGATGGCGACGATGTCGGTGAACAGGCTCTCGGTGATCCACGCATGGGCGACCACCACCTCGTTCTGGATCAAGGAGAGCATGGCGTAGCCGCCGCCGACGGTGAACAGGCCGATGACGAAGAAGGTGCCGGCGAGTTGCAGGAAGAGAAGGAGAAGGGTCATGGCCGGTGCTCCTTATAATAGGTGAGGGCGAAGGCGACGGCCATCACGCAGAGGATGATGTAGATCGGGGACACGTTGAGGAAGGCGACCAGCACGAGCGCCCCGGCGGCCAGGAGCCAGGCCCACCAGGCCTTGCAACTTTTCTTCGCCATCTGGATCATCGGGACGGCGATCAGGGCGATGACCACCGGCCGGATGCCCTTGAAGGCGCGTTCCACCCAGGGATTGTCCTTGAAGGCCGTGAAGAACATCGCGATGCCGAGGATGATCAGGAACGACGGGGTGATGGAGCCGAGCGTCGCGGCGATGCTGCCCTTGACCCCGCGCAGCCGGTAGCCCGCGAAGATGGAGATGTTGACGGCCATGACCCCCGGTGCGGACTGCGACAGGGCCACGATGTCCGGCAGGTCCTCCTCCGGAATCCACCGCCGCCGCGTCATCTCGTCCTGGATGATGGGTATCATGGCATAGCCCCCGCCGATGGTGAAGGCCCCGACCTTGGCGAACACGCCGAAAATCTGCCACAGAGAAATCGCTTTCTGTTCCATAACGCCGACAAAGGTACGAAATCTTCCTGTTATTTCTGCATTCCGGTCGGGGACGGAACCCAAGTCGAGAAATCCGTCAAAAATCTTTCAAAAAATTTTGGCGGTTCGAAAAAAGTTCCTACCTTTGCAGTCCCGTTCGAAACGGGGTAGTTCGTTGAAAATATTGAAAGACTAAAAGTACAAGCAAGTACCGAGATATTGTAACAGATATCAAAGAAAACGAGCGTCAGTTTCTTTCGAGAAACGAGTGCCAGGGGCAGGACTTGAAGTATAGGAATATACAATGAAGAGTTTGATCCTGGCTCAGGATGAACGCTA
>JAFUUB010000011.1 GCA_017483985.1 Bacteroidales bacterium
TGCGCCAGTTGGTGTTGCAGGTGGAAACGATTTCCACGAGGTTGGAACCCTTGCCCTGCATGGAGTACTCGAACGCCTTGCGGATGGCCTTCTTGGCCTTGAGGATGGCCGCCACGTTCTGGACGCTCTGGCGGGTGACGTAGCAGGTGCCTTCGAGGCTGGCGGCGATGTCCGCCATATTCAGCGGGTAACCGTGGAGTTTCGGGTCACGTCCGTAGGGGCAGGTCACGGTCTTCATGCCGATCAGGGTGGTCGGGGCCATCTGGCCGCCGGTCATGCCGTAGATCGCGTTGTTGATGAAGATGATCGTGATGTTCTCGCCGCGGTTGAGGGCGTGGATGGTCTCGCCGGTGCCGATGCACGCGAGGTCACCGTCTCCCTGGTAGGTGAATACCAGGCGGTCCGGCCACAGGCGCTTGACGGCCGAGGCGAGTGCCGGGGCGCGTCCGTGGGCGGCTTCCTGCCAGTCCACATCGATATATTTGTAGGCGAACACGGCGCATCCCACGGGGGAGATGGCGATGGTCTTCTCCTGCATGCCCATCTCGGCGACGACTTCGGCGACGAGTTTGTGGACGACGCCATGGCTGCAGCCCGGGCAGTAATGCATCGGGACGTCATTGAGCAACTCCGGTTTCTTGTATACCAGGTTCTCCGGCTGGATGATTTCTTCTCTTGTCATAAGGCGTCTTCGTTTAGCGGGTCATTTTCTTGATTTCTTCGACAACCTCTTCCGGCTCCGGGATGATGCCGCCCAGGCGGCCGTACCACTTGACCGGGATGTTGCACTCGACGGCGAGCTTGATGTCCTCGACCATCTGGCCGGCGTTGATTTCCAGGGAAAGGATGCCTTTCACCTGCTTGCCCAGCTCGGCGATGCGTTTGGTCGGGAACGGCCAGAGGGTGATCGGACGGAGGAGTCCGACCTTGATGCCCTGCTCGCGGGCGATGGCAATCACCTTCTTGGCGATGCGGGCCGCGGAACCGAAGGCTACGATCAGGTACTCGGCATCGTCGGTCATGTATTCCTCGAAACGGACTTCCTTCTCCTCGATCTCATGGTATTTGGCCTGGAGACGGAGGTTGATGATTTCCATTTCTTCGGAACGGAGTTCCAGGGAAGTGATGATGTTGGGCTTGCGCATGCCGATGCGGCCGGTGGTGGCCCAGGGGCACTGCTCCGCGATCTCCGCCTCGGTGCGGCGCGGCTTGAAGTCCGGAAGGACGACCTTCTCCATCATCTGGCCGATGGCGCCGTCGGAAAGGATCATGGCCGGGTTGCGGTACTTGAACGCCAGCTCGAAGGCCAGGTCCACGAAGTCCGCCATCTCCTGGACGGATGCCGGGGCGAGGGTGATCAGGCGGTAGTCGCCGTGGCCGCCGCCCTTGACGGTCTGGAAATAGTCCGCCTGGCTGGGCTGGATGGTGCCCAGGCCCGGGCCGCCGCGGGAAACGTTGACGATCAGGGCCGGGAGTTCGGCGCCTGCCATGTAGGAGATGCCTTCCTGCATCAGGCTGATGCCCGGGGAGGAAGAGGAGGTCATGACGCGTTTGCCGGAAGCGGCTCCGCCATAGACCATGTTGATGGAAGCGACCTCGCTTTCAGCCTGGAGGACGACCATGCCGGTGGTCTCCCAGGGCTTCTCCGCGGCAAGGGTCTCGAGGACCTCGGACTGCGGGGTGATCGGGTAGCCGAAATATCCGTCGCAGCCGCAGCGGATGGCGGCATGGGCAATGGCCTCATTGCCTTTCATCAAGGTGATTTCTTTCTCAGCCATGGTTAAGCCTCCTTTTTACGATAAACGGTGATACATCCGTCCGGGCAGACGATCGCACAGGACGAACAGCCCGTGCAGGTGTCTTCCAGGACGGCTTCAGCATAGTTGTAGCCCTTCTGGTTGACGGTCTTGGTGGTTAGGGCAAGAACGTTCAGAGGGCAGGCGACCACGCACAGGCGGCAGCCTTTGCAGCGTTCGATGTCGACAACTGTCGCGCCTTTCATTTTAGCCATATAGTGTCCGTTTTAGTTGTTATGTCAAAGATAACCAAAAAACCTATTGGTTGTACATGTCCTTGTTGTAGAAGGCGAGGATCTCGTTGGCGATTTCCAGGGCCTGTACGGCCGGGCTTTCGGGGTTCAGGTGGATGGCTTCCAGGTAGTTGTTCATGGCCATCTGCCAGTTGCCCTTCTTCCGCCAGGCGTTGCCGAGCAGGTAGAACAGGGTGTCGTCCATACGCCCGCCGTCAGCCTGGTAGCGTGTCAGCAGGTCGATGGCCTCGTCAGCCTTGCTTTGGGCCAGCAGCCCTCTGACCTTCTCCTCCATGGACTATTTCCGGTCGACGAACAGGCACCAGCCGTAGGTGTCCTCTTCCATTCCTTTCTGGATGCCGATGATCCGGTGGTAGAGCTTCTCGCTGACGGGACCGCAGTGTTCGGGATCGCCGATCTTGTAGGTACGCAGGACCTTGTCGCCCTCGAGGGTCTCCTTGTCGTCAATGCTGCAGATCGGGGTGATCACGACCGCCGTTCCGCAGGAGTTGACCTCTTCAAAGCCGGCCAGCTCTTCGACGAAGACCTTGCGGCGCTCGACCTTCAGGCCGAATTCTTCCGCCACGGTGCGGAGGCTCTTGTTGGTGATGGACGGGAGGACGCTATGCGAATCCGGGGTGATATAGGTGTTGTCCTTGATGGCGAAGAAGTTGGAGGAGCCGAATTCCTCGATGTGCGTATGGGTCGCGGTGTCGAGGAAGAGGAGCTCGCGGTAGCCCAGGTTGTGGGCCAGGTTGTAGGCGTGCAGGGACTGGGCGTAGTTGGCGCCGAGCTTGTAGCCGCCGGAGCCGAAGGTGGCGGCGCGGTCATAGTTGCGGGAGATGACGGCCGTGCCCGGGAGCAGGGCCTTTGCGCCGGAATAGGTGCCGACGGCGGAGGACATGACGGCGAACATCACGTCGTTGGCGGACTTGATGCCCAGCTGCGGGTTGATGCCGAACAGGACCGGACGCAGGTACAGGGAGGCACCGCTCTCGAACGGGGGGATGTGCTCCCAGTTGGCCTGGACGCAGCGGACGCACAGGTCGATGAACATCTCGACCGACGGGGCCGGCATGTCCAGGTACTTGGCGCTGCTGATCATGCGCTTGGCGTTCTCGTCGGGACGGAAGAGGCGCACTTTCCCATCGACGCCTTCAAAGGCTTTCAGGCCTTCGAAGCAGGAGGGGGCATAATGGAAGATGCCGGCGAAGCAATGCAGGCTGAAGTGGAAATCGTCGGTCACTTCGGGCTCGGTCCATTTGCCGTCGATGCATTTGGAGAATACGATCGCGTTCGTCGGATAGTAGCTGAACGAGCGCTTGGAGTAATCAATGTTGTTGGCCATGATTGATTATCAGTTTTAGTCTTCGATGATTCGGTTCTTGTCGTACGTATGGATCTTCGTCGCGCCGGCCAGGATGATGTAGCCGTTCTCGGCGAGGGAGTTCAGTTCATTCTCACCCGGATAGACCTTGACCGGGGCGACCCAGTCGACCTTGCGGGTGATGGCGTCGGTGATGTCCTTGCTGTAGGCGACGCCGCCGGTCAGGATGATCACGTCGACCTTTCCGTCGACGACCGCCGCCTGGGCCACGATGTATTTGGCGATGTTCAGGACGAAGGCCTTCATGAAAACGACATAATCCGGAAGTCCTTCCTTGGCCCGCTGGACGATGACGCGCATGTCATTCGTGCCGAAATAGGCTACGGCGCCGCCCCGGCCGATGAGTTTCTTCTTGATCTCCTCCTTGGTGTATTTCCCGCTGAAGCACATGTCAATCAGCGGATAAGGCGGGCAGCAACCGGCCCGTTCCGGGGTGATCGGCCCGTCTCCGCCCAGACCGTGGGAGGTGTCGATGACCTTGCCGCCGCGATGCAGGGAGATGGTCACGCCCCCGCCCATGTGGCAGATGACGGCCGTCGTGTCTTCGGCCTTGCGGCCGGTGTCACGCAGGTACTGGCGCATGATGGCCCGGGTGTTCAGGGCATGGAACAGGGTCTTGCGCGGGAACTCCGGGATGCCGCCGACGTGGCATTCCGGAAGCATCTCGTCGGCCATCGGCGGATCGGCGACATAGGCCACGCAGGCGCCGAAGCGGGGCGTGATGCCTTCCTTTTCCCGCAGTTCGTTGATCTCATGGGCGATGTTGTCGCCGATCAAGGCGCTGAGGTTGCAGGCGTGGTTGCCGTCCCGGCTGGTGGCGAGGACTTCCCGCATGTCTGCATTGACGTTGTAGACGCAGGTGATGCAGGGGGTGAAGAGGCCGCCGCGGGCCATGACGATGTCGATGTCTTCGAGGCGGATGCCTTTTTCGCGGAGGGCGCCCAGGATCTTGTCCGTCCGCATCTGGTCCTGGTCCATGACATCGGCGAACTGCGACAGTTCCTCGACGGAGTGCTCGAGCTTCTGGTCGAGGATGGGTTCTCCGTCGCGGTAGACTGCGAATTTTGTGGTGATGGACCCGGTATTGACGACGAGGACGATGCCCTGGGGGGCTTTTCCGTTGATGGTTCCGATGGCGCTCATAGCATGTTTTTCATAATCTTGCTACAAGGTCGGGATTTTTTTCTGGATATGCAAGTGTCGGCCGAAAAATAGTAACGAAAAATTCCGATAAACTTTTAAAAATA
This sequence comes from Bacteroidales bacterium, assembly GCA_017483985.1. Next base: position 4,664 of record JAFUUB010000011.1, read on the forward strand.
CGGCAATCCGGAAGAATATCTTTCGATTTAAAATCAAAACCGGGCTATTCCGGCAAGTCGGGCAAAGACAGGAAGGAAGCCCTCAGATGGCGGGTCGAGCCGTCGGCAAACCGGACCTGGAAGGTGGAATAATCGGAACTGGCGGACAAAATGGTTCCGATTCCGAAGATGGCATGGCTCACCGTTTCCCCGACCTGGAAGGGACTGTTGTAGGCGGCGCGGTCGCCGGCGAATCCGTCCGCCCCGCTGCGGGCGGCCACGGCGGCTCCCAGCACCTCCGGAACGAAGTTCTCCTCGTCCAGCACGTGGATCAGGTTCCGGGTCCCGCGCCAGAGTTCCTCGGGGATGGTCCCTTCGACCACGACCATGTTCTTCTTGATTTCCGCCAGGAAACGGGAGGGATACTTGCTCATCTTCGTGGCCGCGTTATAGCCCTCGCTTTCGGTCAGGAACAGGGCCTTCTCCGCCCGCGTGACGGCCACGTACATCAGCCGGCGTTCCTCTTCCTCGCCGTTCTTCTTGTATTCGCGGATGGTGCGCATGTTCGGGAACGTCCCTTCCGACAGGCCGGTGATGAAGACGTAGGGGAATTCCAGTCCCTTGGCCTGGTGGATGGTCATCAGCTTGATGACCCGGGTCTCCTTCCGGTAATCGGCATTGGTATACAGGGCGATGTCCTGCAGCCAGTCGGCCAGGGTCGGCTCTTCCTCGGCATGGGCCTGCTCGTAGAACCGCACCGAACGCAGGAGTTCGTCCAGGTTCTCCAGCCGGTCCTCGTCCTGGTCCTCGCGGATGAGCCGCTTGAGCCCGGACGCTTCCAGCATCCGGTTCATCAGGTCCGAAACCGTGATCTTGTCCACGAGTTCCCGCCCTTCCGTGATCAGCCGGACAAACGCTTCGGCGGACGGCTTGCCCAGTTCGCCGGCGTGCCTCTCCAGGGATCGGAACAGCGAAGTGTCTTCCGCTGCGGCCAGCTCCCGCAGCCGGTCCAGGAACGCCCGGCCCAGCTTGCGGGACGGGGTGTTGATGATCCGGAGGAAGGACAGGTCGTCATCCGGGTTGGCCAGCAGCCGCAGGTAGGCGATCGTATCCTTGATTTCTTTCCGTTCGAAGAACCGGATGCCGCCCCAGATGACATAGGCGAGCTGTTCGGAGAGGAGGGCCTGCTCCAGTGCCCGGGACTGCCAGGAGGACCGGTAGAGGATGGCGATGTCCTGCGGGGAGGCGCCGCCGTCCAGGAGCAAACGGATCTGGCTGACGATCCAGTCGGTCTCTTCTTTCTCCGTCTTCCCGTGGAAATGGATGACGGCGCGGCCTTCGGCCCGCCGGGTGAAAAGGTCCTTCGGGATGCGGTTCTTGTTGTTGGCAATCACACAGTTGGCGATGTCCAGAATCTTCGGGGTGCTGCGGTAGTTTTCATCCAGGACGATGTCCGTGTCGGAGGCGAACTGCACGAAACGGGCCGGTTTGGCCCCGCGCCATTCGTAGATGCACTGGTCCGGGTCCCCGACCACGAAGATGTTCCGGTGTTTCGCGCCCAGCTTCTCAATCAGGTTCCAGTCGTCGGTGTTGCAGTCCTGCGCTTCGTCGACCATGATGTAGTTCAGCTGCTCCTGCCAGTATTCCCGTGCATCGGGGAAACGGTCGAGGATGAAGAGGGTGAAATTCATCAGGTCGTCGAAATCCAGGGCCCAGCCTTTCAGCTGACGGCTCACGAAACAGGCGAGGTTTCCGGTGCGTCGCATCGCATCGGTGATGACGTTGCCCGGCAGCATATACGCCTCGATGTATCCGTTCAGGGCCTTTTCCGCCGCGATGCCGTCCAGGAATTTCTTGACGGTCTTCTCGGTACGCTTGATGCCGAGTTCGTCCATGCATTCCTTGGCCAGGGCCTTGGCGTCTTCCTCGTCGAGGATGGTGAAGGATTTCGGGAAGCCGAGCCGGTAGATCTCCTTGCGGAGGAACTTGACGCAGAATCCGTGCAGGGTGCAGACAAAGTCATTGTAATCGCCGCTGTGGACCATCAGGGCGATGCGGCTGCGCATCTCGGCGGCCGCCTTGTTGGTGAAGGTGAGACAGAGGATGTTGGCCGGGTCGATGCCCAGCACGTTGACCAGGTAGGCGTACCGGTAGGTGAGGGCCTTGGTCTTGCCGGTGCCGGCACCGGCGATGACACGCACCCGGCCTTCGGTGGCGGTGACCGCCTCCCGCTGCCGGCTGTTCAGGTCCTCCAGGAAACGCATGGCCTAGACCAGGCGGATGCCTTCCGCTTCCATCTCGGGCAGGGCCTTGCGGTGGCCCTCTTCTTCGACATAGCCGATGGCCTCCTGCAGCAGATAGACGTTGTATCCGGCTTTCAGCAGGTCCTCGCAGGTGTTGCGGACGCAGTATTCGGTGGCGATGCCGCAGACATAGACATTCTTGATGTCCATGATATCCAGCACGTCGTGCAGGCTCTGCCCGGCCTCGTTGATGCCTTCGAAGCCGGAGTATTGCTCGACCGCACGGTCATATCCCTTGTAGAAGGTCAGGGCTTCGTCCATATACGGGACGAGGGCCTCATGCACCTCGGCTCCGTGGGTGCCCTGCACACAGTGCGGCGGCCAGGGACCGCCCTGCGCCTTGAACGAGCAGTGGTCCGCCGGATGGAAATCCCGGACGAAAAGGATGGGGAAGGCCCCGCGGATGACCTCTTCGGTCTCCTGCGGCTCCGATGTCTTTTCGCGGATAAAGTCCAGCGAATGCCGGACCGCCTCTTCGGCGTGTTCGCACGCCATCGATCCGTCGATGAAATCGTAGAGCATGTCCACGACAACCAATGCACAGTCTTTCATGCCGTTGTGTATCTTATTTCTCGGTTTTCGGAATATGGATGAGGATGCTTGGACCGGTAGACAAGATGCGGGTATCATCGAAATCCACGATGCCGATCCGGGCCGCCATCGGCCGTTCGATCGCGTTGGTAAAACGCCTGACCAGGTGCCCCTTGCCGATCTTGCTGCCTTTCTCGACGATGAAACCGCCTTCCTGGAACTTGATTTCGTTGCTCCCGTCCGCGGACACGCCGTCTCCGCGGATGTAGGCGGGAATCAGGATGTCGTCTTCGGCCGTGAACTCCGCACCGCTCCGGGCGCCGGTCACCTCAACGACCAGTTCCATGCCGTCGGAGAACGTGTATTCGGCGCTGGGGATGGAACAGTGCAGGGCTTCCCGGGGATCATAGGTCACGACAGCGGTGCCGCGACGCCCCGTGGTGTAGCCTTCCGGGGGAAGGAGGGTGAATGTCAGCCTATCACCTTCAGAGAGTGACTTGTCTGAAATGAGGATTCCGCCAAAGGTCTCGCCGGCGGGGATCGTGATTTCCTGCGGGACGATCTCAACGCTGCTGGCCGGTCCGTCGACCTCCAGCGGGATGCCCAGGTTCTGGGGCACGGGATTGTCGACCGCGGCACCGATGCTGACCTGCCCGCCGTTATAGAGCGTATAAGACGGTTGTCGGAAGGAAACCGATACTTCCGGATCGTCTTCCCCCTTGCATCCGGGCAGCAGCGACAGCGCTGCAAAAACCGCAAGTGTCCAAATCTTTCTCATCACGTGCAAATGTATCCATTTTTCCGCATACACGCAAGAGGACCGGTCCCCGAAAAAAGGACCGGTCCCCAAGGAAAATGCTACAATTTATTATTTCTTTTCTTTCGGTGCCTTCAGTTCGACGGTCGCTCCGGCTTCCTTGAGTTCTTTCTCGAGGGCCTTGGCCTTTTCTGCGGAAAGGGCTTCTCCGACGACGGTCGGGGCTTCCTGGACCATCTCATAGGCGACCTTCAGGTCGACCTCGAGGTGGGTGCGGAGGATCTTGACGACCTTTACTTTGTTGACACCGACTTCTTTCAGGTATACGTCAAACGTCTCCTCGGCCTGGGCGACGGTAACATCATCCCCTGCGGCACGGACCGTCCGGGCAGAGGCGGGCATGGCAGCCGCCATCAGGGCGGTCAGGCATGCGGCGAGGAAAAACAATACGGACTTTTTCATGGTTATAATGCTTTTGGTACGTGAATTCTGCAAAAAGCTTGCCAACCTTAGTCGATGCGGAATTCCGCGATCTGCTGGTTGATGCGTTCCAGAATCTCCAGCTTGACGGCGCGGAGCTCTTCGGAAATATCGACCTTGTAGTAATGCGGGTTGATCAGACGGCGTTCCGACGGGCTGAAATGGTGGAGCGTTTCGTTGTAGAAGGCTTTCTTCTCGGCCAGCGTATGCTCGACGAAGCAGGGCTCGCCCGCTTTGATGACCGGATCCTGGAGGTGGCGCCAGGTGTAGGTACCGGCCTCGAAGGTCTTGTACTTGAACCGGTCCTGTTCGTCGTAGATGGTGAAACGTTCGCCGGCCTCGATGGCCTTGGCGGTGGCATCTCCGCGCAGGCAGGTGACATCGGCCTTGTAGATCTCTCCCAGGTCCGGGTCCTTCTTGGTGATCCGGTAGGTGATCTGGAAGCCCGGGTTGATGAGCTTGATGGTATCTTCGGAGCGCTTGAGCACCGGTTCCCCGTCGATCTGGACGAGTTTGTATACGTTGCCGAAGCAGGGGGCGGCCTTGCTGGTGGCGATGGCGTCGCCCACGCCGTAGGAGTCGATCTGGGCGCCCTGGCGCTCCAGGTCGGTGATCAGGTATTCGTCGAGGGAGTTGGTCGCGAAGATCTTGCAGCCGGACATGCCGTGCTCGTTCAGGATCTTGCGGACCTTGATGGACAGGTAGGCAAGGTCACCGCTGTCCAGCCGGATGCCGTACCCGTACGGGTAGCTGTCGTCGATTCCGTTCTCCCGGAACGCGCGGATGGCGTTGAGGATTCCGCACCGGAGGGTGTCATAGGTGTCGATCAGCAGGATCAGGTTCTCGCCGCGGTGGGTGTTGATATAGTCGCAGAAGGCCTTGTGCTCGCCTTCGACGCTGCTCCCGTAGGACGTGACGAAGCTGTGGGCCATGGTGCCGGTCGAGGGGACGCCGTTGGCCACGCCGGTGAGGATGTTGGAGGTGCTGGCGCAGCCGGCGATGATGGCGGCCTTGGCGCCGAACTGGGCGGCCCAGGGACCATGGGCCCGGCGGGAGCCGAACTCGCTGACCGGCCGGTTGGTGGCGCGGCACACGCGGGAGGCCTTGGTGGCGACGGCCATCTGGTGGTTCATGATGCACAGGATCGGGGTCTCGAGGATCTGGGCTTCGATGAGCGGACCTTCAACGGTGATGACCGGCTGGTTGGGGAAAACGATCTCGCCTTCGCGCATGGCATATACGTTCCCGGTGAACTTCATGGTGCTGAGGTATTTGCGGAATTCCGCATAGTCCTCGCCCGGCAGGAATTTCTCATAGAAATCGGCGGGCATCTTTCCGATGTTCTGCACCATCTCGATGACTTCGCAGGTGCCGCTGACGACCGCCCAGTTGTTGTTCTCGGGGGCCTTGCGGTAGAACATGTTGAATACGGCGATCTGGTTGGCGCGTCCGGTCTCGTAGAAGGACTTGCCCATCGTGTACTGGTATTTGTCGCTGCAATAAGCGGGACTGAGCATTGGCATGGTTTCAAGTGTTGATTGCGGCAAATGTAAGGATTATTTCAGACTTTTTTGCTACCTTTGGACAATATTCTGAATGGATGGAAAAACTGCTCTACCCCTTGTTCCGGAGCGTCTTCGGCCGTGAGCCGGAAGAAGCCGTCGCCATGACCGGTTCCGGAAGTCACCGCCAATATTTCCGCCTGACGGCCGCCGGTCGGTCCGCCGTGGGCGTGATTGGTACGGACGCGGATGAGAACCGGGCTTTCCTGGCTCTGGACAACCATTTTGCTTCGAAAGGGATCCGGGTCCCCCAGGTGCTGGCCGTCAGTGGTGACGGAATGTGTTACCTGCAGGAAGACCTGGGTACGGAACTCCTGTACGACCGGGTTTCGCACGGCCGGGAAAGCGGGGAATACGACCGGCAGGAACGCGACCTGCTCTGCCGGGCGATGGCGGCCCTGCCGAAGATCCAGTTCGAGGGCGGAGCCGGCCTGGACTGGTCCGTCTGCTATCCGGAACCGGCCTTCGGGGAGCGGATGGTCAATTTCGACCTGAACTACTTCAAATATTGTTTCCTGAAAGCGACGGGACTGGAATTCAACGAAGCCCGGCTGCAGGATGATTTCGACCGGTTCCGCGCCGACCTGCTGGAGGACATGGGGCAGACCTTCCTGTACCGGGACTTCCAGGCCCGCAATGTGATGGTCAAGGATGATGTCTTGTATTTCATCGATTTCCAGGGCGGTCGCCGGGGTCCGATCTACTATGACGTGGCGTCGTTCGTCTGGCAGGCGCGGGCCCGGTATCCGGAGACCCTCCGCCAGGAGATGATCGCGGCCTATCTGGAAGCCCTGAAAACCTATGTCCCGGATGTGGATGAGGCGGCTTTCCGGGAGAAGCTCCGCCTGTTCGTACTCTTCCGGACCCTCCAGGTGCTGGGTACCTATGGTTTCCGGGGATATTTCGAGAAGAAGCCCCATTTCCTGGCCAGCGTCCCCTTCGCCATGGACAACCTGCGCGCCCTGGTCCGCACGCCCTTTACGGCCTATCCTTACCTGAACGGGATCCTGACGAAACTGACCACGATGTCCCAGTTCTATGAGACGGCCGATGACCGGCGCCTGGAAGTCAGCATTTTCAGTTTTGCCTACAAGAAAGGGATCCCGGTGGACCGCAGCGGCAACGGCGGAGGCTATGTCTTCGACTGCCGGGCGATCAACAACCCCGGGAAATTCGAATATTACCGCCAGTTCAACGGCATGGACGCCGAAGTGATCAAATTCCTGGAAGACGACGGCGGCATCCTGCAGTTCCTGGAGCATGCCTATGCCCTGGTGGATCCGCATGTGAAGCGGTTCATCGAACGGAAATTCACGCATCTGCAGGTAGCGTTCGGCTGCACGGGCGGTCAGCACCGTTCGGTCTATTGTGCCGAACATCTGGCCGAGCATCTGCGCCGCCGCTTCGACGTGCGCATCACGGTCTACCACCGGGAACTGGATATTGAGAAGATTATGTAATGCCCCCCGAGAAAAAATGAAACGCAATATGAAAAAGACTATGTTGATGGCGGTCATCACCGCCCTTGCCTGCCTGTCCGCCTGCGGGCCGAAACAACATGCCGAACCGATGTTCTGGACCTGGCTGGATTACCGGGCCGGGATGAATTTCGACTCCGTCTGTACGGTGATGAACCAGGCCGGTATCGACGGCGTCATGCTGAACGCCCCGACCCCGGACGATTACCGGGTCGCCGTTCCGGTAGCCAAGGCCCATGGGATCAAGGTGTTCGCCTGGCTGTGGACCATGAACCTCGAACACGACCGGGCGAAGGTCCTGGCCGAGCATCCCGAGTGGCTGAGCGTCAACCGGCTGGGCCGCAGCCTGGCCGATACGACGGCTTATGTGGATTATTACAAGTTCCTCTGCCCGGCGCTTCCGGAAGTCCGGGAATACCTCAATGACAAGATCAAGGCCTATTGCGAGGTCGACGGCCTGGACGGCATTGCGCTGGATTACCACCGCTTCGTGGACGTGGTCCTGCCGACGACCCTCTGGCCGAATTACGGCGTGGTCCAGGACCGGGAGTATCCGGAATGGGATTTCGGCTACCACCCGGCGATGATCGAGAAATTCAAGGCCCAGTATGGCTATGATCCGCGCGAGCAGGAAGATCCGACCATGGACGTGAAGTGGCGCCAGTTCCGCTGCGACCAGATCGCCGAGGTGGCCAACCTGTTTGCCGAGACGATCCATTCCTATGGTAAGCAGATGGGCGCTTCTCCGTTCCCGACTCCGAAGATGGCTTCCCGCATGGTGCGCCAGGATTGGAGCAAGTGGGACCTGGACATCGTCTTCCCGATGGTGTATACCGATTTCTATACGCTCGACCCGAGTTTCGCCTATGACTGCACGGTGGAGAATGTCCGGGACAAGAATCCGAAGACGGAACTGTACTGCGGCCTGGGCGTGAACTTCGGCGGCCGTCCGCAGAACGAGGTCATGGACGAGCTGATCAAGAACATGGACCTGGCCTTTGCCGGCGGCGCCCAGGGCATCGCCATCTTTACGGTCAATAATTTGCGTACCCCCGAAATGCAGGCCCGGTTCAAGGCCTATGCCGACAGCCTGCGGGCTCTGCGGGATGCCAACGGCGGCCGGCTTCCGGCGGTGTCCGTGCCGGACCATGCCGATCCGGATCCGTTTGCCCATGAAGGTCTGATGAAGCTCGTTGAGGCGAAGATCGCCTCCCTGGCCGGGGCACCGGTGCAACTGGGCGAGTACAAGCTGGTGAATGAATTCAATGTGACCAAGGTTTATGAGGTCGCGGATGCCGTCTCCGGCGCGAAGTTCCTGGTGTCCTTCTGGTCGTATGGCGACATCGTCTCCGGCTGGGATGTCAAGAAGCTGTAAATGAAAGCCTTGATCTTCGCTGCAGGATTGGGTACCCGGCTCCGTCCGCTGACGGATACGATGCCCAAGGCCATGGTGCCGGTGGCGGGAAAGCCGCTGCTGGGCCATGTGCTGGAGCGGCTGGTTTCCAGTCTGGCAAGTTGCCCGTGCCCTTCCGGCTCCTCCTCTCCTTGCCCTTCCGGAGAAAATGGCTTGGGCACGGTTGACCGGCTGACGGAGGCTGTTGTCAATGTCCACCATTTCCCGGACCAGATCATCTCGTATCTTGCTTCCCGGGACTGGGGCGTGCCGGTCCGGGTCTCCGATGAACGGGATTTCCTGCGGGATACCGGCGGCGGCCTGCTCTATGCCGAGCCGTTGCTGCAGCGCTGTCCTTCCGTCTCCGGCCACGGTCCCGTTGTTTCGGACCGCATTCTGGTGCACAATGTAGATATCCTTTCCAACCTGGATTTCCGCTGGCTGCTCGCCCAGGCCCCGGCCGATGCCCTTTCGACCCTGGTCGTCAGCGAGCGGCCCACCCAGCGCTATTTCCTGTTCCGCGAGGAGGATTCCGGGTTGCGGCTGGTGGGGTGGACCCATGTCGCTACAGGTGAGGTGCGGACACCCTTCCCGGATTTGGACGTAACGTCCTGTCGGAAACTGGCTTTCGCCGGCATCCACCTTGTCTCCCCGCAGATTTTCGAGGCTTTCCGCTCCCTGGGTTTCGCCTCCGCGGGAGATCCACCAGTTCCGGGTGCGGCTCCTTCAGCATCGGCAGCTCCGCGGAAATTCTCCATCACGGACTTTTACCTGGCCGCCTGCGCCCGCTATCCCATCTATGGCGTCGTTCCCCCCGATTTCCGCATGATGGACGTCGGCAAGGTCGATACCCTCGCCGCCGCCGAGACCTTCCTCGCCGAATCGCTTCGGACCTTCTGAGCCTTAGATCGGTTTGCCGGAGTGAGCCATCCGTTGGCAGGAAATGTAAACTGCTGATTATAAAACAGAAACGACCCTGTCCTGTTGTAAGTCTACAACAGGACAGGGTTGTAAAATGCTGCGTACTAAGAATTTACAATTCCTGTCTAAAGGGAAGGAAAACAGACGGAGAGGATTTCCTCCGTCGGTAAATCGCAGGAGTCCAGCAGCCGGCGGTCGGGCGTGATGCCGAGGACGCGGGTGGCAAAGGCGGTGCTGTCCGAGAGGTCGTGGGAGGAGAAGAGGAAGGAGGCTCCGGTCTCCGCGGAGATACGGCGGAGGGTCTGCAGGACCTGGCGCCGGCCGCTGACGTCCAGGAAGGCGGTGGGCTCGTCCAGCAGGATCAGTCCGGTTGCTGCGGGTACTTCTGGCTGCCGGTCGGCGCTCGGTTCGGAAGGGGATGGCCGTTGGGCCGGGGTCCGCAGTACCCGGACCAGGGCGGTGGCGATGCAGCCTTTCTGGAATTCCCCGTCGCTGAGCGTGGAAATGTCGTGGGATGCCAAGTCCGTGATACCCAACAGGTCCATGGCTGTCGCGATGGCCTGCTCCGCCTGGAAATGCAGCCGTCCGTCCCAGCCGCTTTCCTTGAAACAGGAGAGTCGGATGAATTCCCGCAGGGTGAAGCCTTTGACTTTCAGGATCCGGGTCGGGACCAGGACGACGGGGCCGGATGCAAAACGACCGGACAGCGGGCGCAGGACGCCGGACAGCGTCCGCATCAGCGTTGTTTTCCCGCTGCCGTTGGCGCCGCACAGGAGGATGCATTCGCCCGGACCGACCTGCAGGTTGATCCCGGTGATCAGGGCTCCGGCCGGCAGCCGGCCTGAGTCGGAGGTGGACCGGCCGGAGTGGGAAACGTCCCGGACGGCGGCGGAATGCCCGACGGCGAGGTCGTATGTCTGCAGCAGCGGTTTCATAAGCGGATCTGCCCCCTCCGTCCGGGCAGCAGGATATACAGGATCAAGGGAATGCCGACCAGGGCCAGGGTGCTGCCTACCGGCAGGGGCACCGGGGTCAGCTGGGCGATGAGGTCGGCGACCAGGGTCAGGACAGCGCCCGAGACCATGCAGAGCGGAAGGACACGGGCATGCCGGGACGTTCCGGTCAGCCACCGGACGATATGCGGGGCCACGATGCCGACGAATCCCAGCGGTCCGCAGAAGGCGGTAACGACGCCGGTCAGCAGGCAGGCCGAGAGCATGGCCCGGGCGCGGATGCGCCGTACCGAGGCTCCGGCCAGGGTCGCATAGTCTTCTCCGAACAAAATGAGATCCAATCCTTTGGCTCCATACAAGGCCAAGGCCAGGCCGACCAGCAATGCGCCGCCCATCACCGCGATTTCCACCAACCGGCGCCCGGCGAAACTGCCTGCGGACCAGATGTAGAAAACTTTCAGGCTTTCCTCGTTGGCCGAATACTCCAGGATCGAGGTCACGGCGCTCAAGATGAACCCGAGCAGGATGCCGAAGACCAGCAGGGTCCCGCCGCTGCGCAGCCGGGAGGAAGCGGCGAGGATGGCCAGGGACGTCAGCACGGCGCCCAGGAAAGCCGCTGCCGGGATGGTCAGTCCGCCCAGCAGCGTACCGCCGGCACCGGCCAGGGCCAGGGTGGCCAGGGCGGCGCCGAGTCCCGCACCGGCACTGACGCCCATGATGTGCGGATCGGCGAGGGGATTGCGGAACAAGGCCTGCATCTGGGCCCCTGCCAGGGACAGGGCGGCTCCGGCCAGGATGGCCGTGAGCACGCGGGGCAGGCGCAGGTCCAGCAGGAGGCTGACAAAAAGCGGATCGCCCGGACGGACCGGGACCCGGCCGATGGCCAGGTCCGCCAGGGTCAGGATCAGCAGCAGGAGGATTCCTGCCGCAACGGTCCGCCGGTATGTCCGCACAGAAGGCATCAATATTTGTATTTCAGCCGTTTGAGGTTGGCATCGGCAGAACTGCCGCCGACCAGGATTTCATATTTCCCATGGACCGGGACCATGTTCTGGGCTTTCTCGTCCCACCAGAGGAAGGTCTCGTCGTCCAGCGGGATGCGGACGGTGGTCGTCTGTCCGGCCGGAATGGTGACGCGCCGGAAGGCGCGGAGGGTCTTGTCGGGACCGCCCAGGTCATCCGGCTTGCGCAGGTACAGCTGGACGGTTTCGGTTGCGTCCATCTTGCCGGCATTGGTGACGGGGATGCTGACCACGCCCTTTGAAGCCTTCGGCTTGCCGTAGCGGAAGGTGGTGTAGCTCAGGCCGTAGCCGAATTCATAAAGCGGCTTGCCGCGGAAATAGCGGTAGGTATGGCCTTCCATGTTATAGTCTTCGACCTCCGGAAGCTGCTCCACGTTGCGGTAGAAAGTGACCGGAAGCTTGCCGGACGGAGCTGCGTCGCCGAACAGCACGTCGGCGATCGCGGTGCCGCCGTCCTGACCGGGATACCAGGCCTGCAGGATGGCATCGCAGCTTTCCGTTTCCGGAACCAGTCCGATGGCGCTGCCGGAGAAGTTGACCAGGATGACCTTCTTCCCGGCCTTGTGGAGGGCCTGGAGCAGTTCCCGCTGGACGGCCGGAAGTTCGATGTCGGTGCGGTCGCCACCGGCGAATCCGGGCACCTGGACCGGCATCTCCTCGCCTTCGAAACGAGGCGAAATACCGCCGGCAAACACCACGATGTCAATGCCTTCCAGCTGTTTCAGGATAGTGTCGACATCCAAGGCAGGCAGGTAGCTTTCCTGGCTCTTCCGTTCGCGTTCCGCATAGGACTTGATGATGTCTATGCTGATCGCGTATTGCTTGGCAATGTCTTCGAGTTGGGCTTCGCTCATCTCGGAGACTCCGGCGAACCGGCCCCGGGCGGCGGGCATGTATTCGCGGCCGAGGATGCCGCAAGCGCGGAAGGAAACCACGTCCGGCATGCGTTTGCGGACGGCATCGAGCAGGGTGACGGTCGTCTTCGGAACCGGATTGTAGTTGCCCCACTGCATTTCAGCATCATCCGCGTTCGGGCCGATCAGGGCAATCTTCGCGTCCGGGGCGAGCGGCAGGATATTGTTGCGGTTCTGCAGGAGCACCAGGCTTTCCCGGGCGATCTTCAGCGAGAGGGCGCGGTGCGCCGGGCCTTCGACGATGGACGGATCGAGGTGGTCCCACGGGGATTCGTCGTCCATCTCGCCGAGTTTGAAGCGCTGGGTCAGGATGCGGAGCAGGTTGCGGTTCAGGTCGGCTTCGCTCAGGAGGCCGGAGGTTACCGCCTCGGGGATGTTGACATAGGTCTGGCCGCATTCCACGTCAACGCCCGTGTGGACGGCCATGGCGGCCGCCATGACGGCGTTGTCGACGACTTCATGATGGCCTTTCTGGAAGAAATCCGGGATGGCCCAGCAGTCGGAAACGACCATGCCGTCATACTTCCATTCCTCGCGCAGAATCTTCTGTACCAGGTAATCGGAGGCGGCGCAGGGGAGGCCGCGGAACCGATTGTAAGCCGTCATGACCTCTTGGACATGGGCTTTGGTGACCAGGTCTTTGAATGCCGGAAGATAGGTCTCGCGAAGGTCGCGTTCGGAGACCTGTGCGTCGAAATGATGGCGGTTGGATTCCAGGCCGGAGTGTACGGCGAAATGTTTGGCGCAGGCGTGGGCTTTGCGGATGGGGGAGTCATCGGGGCCCTGGAGGCCGCGGACCACGGCCATGCCGAGCCGGCCGGTCAGGTACGGGTCTTCACCGTAGGTCTCCATGCCACGGCCCCAGCGCGGGTCCCGGAAGATATTGATGTTCGGGGTCCAGAAGGTCAGGCCCTGATAGATCTGCACGTTGTTCTTGTCCGCCTGGCGGTGCTTGACACGGGCTTCGTCGCTGACGGCTGTAAAGACTTCTTCAATCAAGGCTTCGTCGAAGGAGGCGGCCATGCCGATGGCCTGCGGGAAAACGGTGGCGGATCCGTTGCGGGCGACCCCGTGCAGGGCTTCGTTCCACCAGTTGTACTGACGGATGCCCAGGCGCGGAATGGCCGGGGAACCGTTGAGGGTCAGGGAGGCTTTCTCTTCGAGCGTCAGCCGGTTCAGCAGGTCGGCGGCCCGGAGTTCAGGCGCGAGGGTCTTGTCCTGATAAGGATAGGTCTGGGCATTCCCTGCCAGGGTGCATCCGGCCAGCAGGGTGAGGGTCAGAAGGATTTTTTTCATAGTGGCAGCTCATTGGACATGCCAAGTTACCAAAAAATCCTGTTTCCCGCAAACCGGTACCTGTTTTACTGCAGATGCGCTTAATTCAGTTCCCCGGTGACTTCGAGGCCGAGGTCGGAGGTGAGCTCGAGGAGGGCCTGGAGGGAGTCGGAGGAAATCAGGGTGCCGAGGGTTTCGAGGTTGAATTCCGTGTTTTTCATGATGTCTGGTATTTTTGTGTTTTTACTTTCTGGTTCGTGAGAGAGGCTTTTGTGATCTCTTTCTGGGTGCAAAGTTAGGCCTTGCTTGTGCCGAGCTGAGGCACAAGCAAGAGAAAAATATGTTTAAAAGGTAGAAATAATGTCCTAAAAGGATAAAATCGACATTTTTCTGGTGTTTTCGTTTGCGGATTGAGGGGGATCGAGAATTTGCCGGTCGGATGCTCGGAAATCGACGGAATTCTCCGTATCTTTGAAAGATGAAAGAAATGCAGCAAATGGATACGCTTACATTGATATTAATATTGGTCCTGGCGCTTGTCATCATCGCCGCCGTCATCGTCATATTCCTCCTCCAGTCCCGGAGCAACCGGCAGCGCACCGAGCTCCTGCAGCAGCACGCCGCGGAGCGGGATGACCTGTTGCGGCAGCATGCCGCGGAGAAGGAGGATCTGTTGAAGGATGCGGAAAGCCAGAAATCGGAACTGGTCCGTCAATATGAAGCGGCGAAGGATGGGCTGCAGGACCAGCTGGCGGCGCTGAAAGAGGAAAAGGCGGGCGTCGAGAGCCGTCTGAAGGCGCGCGAGGAATACGAGCGGCAGCTCGAAGAGGCTCGCGAGCGCGAACGCCGCGAGGCGGCGGAGCAGCGCGAGAAGGAGCGCCTGGCCGCGGCGGAGCGCCATGAAAAGGAGCAGAAGGCGATGGCCGAACAGCATGCGAAGGAACTGCAGCAGATGCGGGAGGTCTTCGAGAACCTGACGAGCCGCAATTCCGAGACCTTCAAGGTCCGGAGCGCCGAGACGATTTCCGAACTGCTCAAGCCGGTCCAGGAAAAATTCCAGGCCTTCAGCGAAGCCGTCAAGGAATCGCAGGAAAAGACCATGGAGCGGCATAACAAACTGGAGCAGAAAATCGTGGACCTGGACAACCGGTCGCAGGCCGTCTCCGACGAGGCCCGCAACCTGGCCAATGCCCTGACGGGTTATTCCAAGGTCCAGGGCGATTTCGGGGAAATGCTGCTGACCGACGTCCTGAAGAATGCCGGCCTGACCGAGGGGGTGCATTTCTTTACCCAGGGGGTCATGACCGACGCGTCGGGCCACGAGATCAAGTCGGCCGACGGCCGGACGCTGATCCCGGATGTCATGGTCTATTATCCGGATGACACGACGGTCATCATCGACTCCAAGGTGAGCCTGACCGCCTACAACCAATACCTGCTGGCCTCGACCGTCGAAGAACGGACCCGGCTGGCCAAGGCCCATGTCGCCAGCGTCCGTTCCCATGTGGATGAACTCAAGGGGAAGGACTATGCTTCCTATATTCCGGACGGGCGCCGCAAGGTGGAATTCAACATCATGTTCATCCCGGTCGAGGGCGCTTTCCGGCTGATGCTGGAAGCCGATCCGATGCTCTGGCAGGTGGCCAAGGACAACCGGGTGCTGATCGTCAGCCAGATGACCCTGATCATCGTGCTGAACATGATCCAGATGGCCTGGAAGCAGCATGAGCAGGAGAAGAACATCGCCGATGTCTACAAGACCGCCGAGGAGCTGATGGGCCAGCTCAAGGGGTGGATGGACAGCTATGTCAAGCTCGGCGAGCACCTGGGCAAGGCGGCGGCAGCGTATGAGGAATCCAAGAAAAAGCTGACGGATTCCAACCAGAGCGTCGTCAAGAAGATCGGCAAGCTGGAGAAACTCGGGCTGGCCCCGAAACGCTCCAATGCCAAGATCAAGACCGGCGCCCGGCTGTCCGGACCGGAGTCCGTCATCCCGCGGGAACTCTCCGCTTCCAATATCACGGAAGAATAAGTGGAATACTTATAAATTATTAGTGAAAAAACTTTTTTCTATAAAAAGAATGAAGTAATTTTGCATTCCACTTTAAAACGTTAAAAGAAATAACCAACCTCATAATCCTTTCATTGCGATGGAAATGAAAAACGCTTCTGCAGGAACGCTCGAATCCGGGGACATCATGGTCCAGATCGCCCCGCGGGAAGAAGCCGGCCTGCATATCGAACTGACCAGCTCCGTTGCGGCCCAGTTCGGGAATCAGATTAAGAAGGTCATCTCCGAGACCCTGGAAGGCCTCGGCATCGACAAGGCCGATGTCAAGGCCGTGGACAAGGGTGCGCTGGACTGCACCATCCGGGCGCGTGTGACCGCCGCGGCGGTCCGTGCCACCGGCAAGGATGTCTGGAAATAAACCGAAGACTATGGAAAGATTACGCAGAACCATGATGTTCGTTCCGGGCAACAATCCCGGAATGATGGCAGATGCCCATATTTATGGTCCGGACTCGATCATGCTCGACCTGGAGGACTCCGTGACCATGGCGGAAAAGGACGCCGCCCGCCTGCTCGTCCACAATGCGCTGAAATCCATCGACTACGGTGATACCGAGATGGTGGTGCGCATCAACCCCCTGAACACCCCTTACGGCAGGAAGGATGTCGAAGCCGTCGTCAAGGCCGGCGTCGACGTGATCCGCATGCCGAAGACCGAGACTGCCGATGAGGTCCGCGAACTCGAGGCCGAGATCATCAAGGTCGAAGAGGAACTCGGCTGTGTCGGCCGCACCCAGATCATGGCCGCCATCGAAAGCGCCCTCGGCGTGGTCAATGCCTACGCCATCGCGACGGCCTCCAAGCGCATGATGGGCATCGCCCTCGGCGCCGAAGACTACAGCGCCAACCTCAAGACCCAGCGCACGCCGGAAGGCGCCGAACTGCTGCTGGCCCGCGAGACCATCGTCGTGGCCGCCCGCGCCGCCGGCATCTGCTGCTTCGATACGGTCTATTCCAACCTGGACGACATGGAGACCTTCCGCAAGGAGGTCGAACTGATCAAGACCCTCGGCTTCGACGGCAAGTCCATCATCAATCCCCGCCAGATCGAGGTCGTCAATTCCGTGTTCACTCCGACGCAGAAAGCCATCGACAAGGCCCTGCGCATCATCGCCGCCATCAAGGAGGCCCAGGCCAAGGGCTCCGGCGTCATCGCCGTGAACGGCAAGATGGTCGACCGTCCGGTCGTCATCCGCGCTGAGCGTACCATCCAGCTCGCCATCGCATCCGGTATTTTGAACAAGGAGGACGTACTATGAGAACATCGAAAGTCATGAGCCTCGAAGAGGCCATCCGCAAATCCGGCCTGAAAGACGGCATGACCATCTCCTTCCACCACCACTTCCGCGGCGGTGACAAGGTCGTCAACCTGGTGGTCGGCAAACTGGCCGAAATGGGCTTCAAGAACCTGCACCTGGCGGCTTCCAGCCTTTCCGACGTGCACGCGCCGCTGATCGACCATATCAGGAACGGGGTCATCACGAAGATCTCCACCTCGGGTCTGCGCGGCGAACTCGCCAACGAAATCTCCCACGGCCTGATGGCCGAACCGGTGGTCTTCCGCAGCCACGGCGGCCGCGGCAGCGCCATCGCCAGCGGGGAACTCCATATCGACGTCGCTTTCCTCGGCGCCTCTTCCTGCGATGAGCTGGGCAATGCCTCCGGCTGCCCGCGCAGCGAGAACGCCAAGTCCATCTGCGGCTCCCTGGGCTACGCCCTGCCGGATGCCCGCTATGCCGACCATGTTGTCGTCATCACCGACGACCTGGTGGCTTATCCGAACGTGCCGAAGTCCATCTCCGCCTGCGATGTGGAGTCCGTTGTCGTCGTGGATTCCGTGGGCGACAGTTCCAAGATCTCTTCCGGCGCCATCCGCGATTCGAAGAACCCGCGCGATATCCTGCTTGCCCAGCAGGCCGCGAAGGTCATCATCAACAGCGGGTATTTCAAGGACGGCTTCTCCATCCAGACGGGAACCGGCGGCGCCTCCCTGGCGGCCGTGAAGTTCATCCGCGAGAGCATGATCGAGAAGGGTATCAAGGCCAGTTTCGCCCTCGGCGGCATCACCGCCCACATGGTGAAACTCCATGAGGAAGGCCTGATCGGCCGCCTGATCGACGTCCAGTCCTTCGACAAGGTCGCTGCCGAGTCCATCGCCCGCGACCAGATGCACCAGGAAGTCTCTTCCGTCGAGTATGCCAGCGCCGACCATGCCGGTTCCGCCGTGCATGCCCTGGACATCGTCATCCTGTCCGCCCTCGAGGTCGACGTGGACTTCAATGTCAACGTCCTGGTCGGCTCCGACGGCATCATCCGCGGCGCCATCGGCGGCCATCCGGATACGGCTGAAGACAGCGCCCTCTCCATCATCGTCTGCCCGCTGCTGCGCGGCCGCATCCCGTGCGTCGTGCCGAAGGTGACCACCCTGATCACCCCGGGCAAGGGCGTGGATGTCGTGGTGACCGAATACGGCATCGCCGTCAACCCGGCCCGTCCGGAGATCGCGGAACGCCTGAAGGAAGCCGGTCTCAAGGTCGTGGATATCCATGACCTGGCGGCCAAGGCGACTTCCATCATCGGGACCCCGGATGCCCTGCCGTTCGGCGACAAGGTGGTCGGTATCGTGATGGACCGCCACGGAAAGGTCCTCGACCGGATCCATAACATCGTGGACTAGCATGGAGATTACGCTTGACCAGCTGCTGGCCTCCCGTGAGGCCCGTCGCGATTTCCAGGGCGAACTGCTCCGCCGGTATCCGGGGAAGACCCTCGTATGCCTGACGGTGGTCATGCCCGGGAGCGTCAAGCGCAATACCCAATCCCTCATTGTGGCCCAGGCCGCCCTGTCCGCCCTTATCGCCCGTTTCGGGACCGACATGGAGGGCATGCAGGTGCGTGACCTGCCCACCGGATACGAAGCATACCTGCTCACTTCGCTCTCCCCGCCGGAGGCGAAGCGGGCAGTTTGCCATATAGAAGAAACCCATCCGCTGGGCCGCCTGTTCGACCTGGACGTGATGACCCGTGCGGGGGAGCCGCTGTCCCGGGCCGAGATCGGCCTGGCGCCGCGCCGCTGCCTGCTGTGCGACCGGGAAGCCCGCTGGTGCATGCGCAACCATACGCATACCCGTGAGGAACTGTTCGCCCGGATCGCTGAAATGATCGATGCCTATGTCGGGTGAGTACGTGATCAGTGACATGCCGCTGTCGGTCGGCATGTTCCGCCGGAGGGTCGAGGCCTTCCTGGCGGAAAACGGCCTGCGGCTGGAGCCGGTGGACCGGTATGTCGTGCTGACGCGCGAAGGGTCTGACGAGATCCTGGCCGGCGGGGGACTCAGCGGCGATATCATCCAATGCCTCGCCGTTTCCGAATCCCTCCGGGGCGAGGGGCTGATGGGCCGGCTGGTCTCGCACCTGCTGACGCTGGCTTCCGAAGCCGGCCGTCAGAATGTCAAGGTGTTCACCAAGCCTTCTAACGAAGCGCTCTTCGCCGACCTGGGATTCCGCCTGGTCGGAAGGGCTCCGCAGGCCCTCCTGATGGAAAACGGACGGGGATTGCAGGAGTACGGCAGCTACCTGTCCGAGCGCCGGATGGAAGGCCGCAGCGGTGTAATCGTCATGAACGCCGACCCGATGACCCTGGGACACCTGTACCTGATCGAGCAGGCGGCGGCCCAGGTGGATACCCTCTATGTCATCGTCCTGGGCGGAGACCGGTCCCGTTTCCCCGCCCGTTCCCGTTTCAACCTCGTGCAAGGGACTTGCCATCGCCTGGACAATGTCACCGTCCTGGAAGGCCGGGACTACTGCATTTCTCCGGCCACGTTCCCGTCCTATTTCCTGAAAAATCTCGACGAAGTCGCTGAGCAGCAGATGCGGCTGGACCTGGATGTGTTCGGACGCCACGTCGCTCCGGCGCTCCGGGCCTGGGTCCGTTTCGTGGGCAGCGAGCCCCTGGATCCGATGACGGCGCGGTACAATGCCCTGATGCGGGAAGTGCTGGGCGGTTATGACATGGAGGTCCGGGAGATTCCCCGTCTGGAAATGGGCGGCCATCCGGTTTCGGCTTCCGCCGTGCGAGCCTTGCTGGATGCTGGGAAGTGGCGGGAAGCCGCGCTTTTCTGCCCGGACCGGGCGCCCTGGTACCTGATCGGCGATGTGGCCTGTGCCGCCCTGCGTGCCGAGTTGGATGCGCCTTGCAAGCCCGGCATGGTCTGCCCGGACAGTGCCGGAAGCCATGACGATATGGATTACGGCACGATGCTCCGCAGCATCGAAGCCCTCCGGCCCTGGCTGATCCGCCTGGGTGCCCTGGGCCGGGAACAAATCGCCGTCTGGGCCAGCGACCTGGTCCGATACGGTCAGGATGCGGAGCGGGACATGCTCCGGGCCACCGGCGGGGTCAACACCCACCGCGGCGCCCTGTTCGCCCTGGGCCTGATGGCCGTGGCGGCCGGCAAGGAGTTGAAAGAGGAAGGAGTGTTGCTGCCGGAACGCCTGTCGCAGCAGATTGGCTCTCTGGCAGACGACCTGTCCGCGCAGGAAGGGGTCGTGGACCGGGAAACCCATGGAACGGCTGCCGTGAAGCGGTATGCCGTCAAGGGTGCCATGGACATGGCCCGCGGCGGCTACCGGGAACTGTTCGAAGACTGGCTGCCTTTCTGGCAATCCGTCAAGACGGAAGAATACGGTCTGCAGAAGACCCTGCTGCGGATCATCATGACCCTGGATGATACCTGCGTCATCCACCGGGCCGGTTTCCACAGGGCGCAGGAACTGAAGGCGGAGGCCGCCGCGCTCTTGGCGGATTTCAGCCTGGAAAAACTGAAAGATATGAATGATCGGATGGTCTCCGAGCGGGTGTCTCCCGGTGGTAGTGCGGACATGCTCGCGCTGACGGTCTATGCCGATCTCCTGATAAACACTTAAATTATTAACTTCTAAACGCAATCTGTTATGGTTGAATTGATTCCACACGGTGTGTATCTTTTGGACGGAAACCGGATCGTCTCCGATCCGTCCGGCCTGCCATCTCCGGATGAGTCCCGCGAAAACACCATCACCTACGGAATCCTCCGTGCCCACGACGTGGACGGCAGCAAGGGAAAGAAGATGCGCATCCGTTTCGATGCGATGGTTTCCCATGACATCACCTACGTGGGCATCATCCAGACCGCCCGTGCGAGCGGCCTCGAAAAGTTCCCGCTCCCGTATGCGATGACCAACTGCCACAATTCCCTGTGCGCGGTCGGCGGCACCATCAATGAGGACGACCATGTCTTCGGCCTGTCCGCCGCCAAGAAGTATGGCGGTATCTATGTGCCTGCCAACCAGGCGGTCATCCACCAGTATGCCCGTGAGGCCCTTACGAAATGCGGCAACATGATCCTCGGCTCCGACAGCCATACCCGCTACGGCTCCCTGGGCAACATGGGTGTCGGCGAAGGCGGCGGCGAACTGGTCAAGCAGCTGCTCCGCAATACCTGGGACATCAACGCCCCGGAAGTGGTCCTCGTCTGGCTCGAGGGCAAGCCGCGCCACGGCATCGGCCCGCATGACGTCGCCATCTCCCTGGTCAAGGCCGTCTTCGAGAGCGGTTTCGTCAAGAACAAGGTCCTGGAATTCGCCGGTCCGGGCGTAGCCGACCTGCCGATCGATTTCCGCAACGGCATCGATGTCATGACGACCGAGACCACCTGCCTCAGCTCCATCTGGATCACCGACGACAAGGTCAAGGAATACTTCGAGATGCACCGCCGTCCGGAGGCTTACAAGAAGCTTGAACCGGGCAAGGTCGCCTATTACGACAGCATGATCCGCATCGACCTCTCCACCCAGGAGAGCATGATCGCCCTGCCGTTCCACCCGTCCAACGCCGTGACCATCCACGAACTGCAGGCGGATCCGGAAGGCATCCTCGGCGCCGTCGAGGCCGACGCCCGCAAGCGTTTCGGCGACAAGATCCAGATCGACCTGCTCAGCAAGATCAAGGACGGCAAGGTCGTCGCCGACCAGGGCATCATCGCCGGCTGCTCCGGCGGTACCTATGACAACCTCAGCGAGGCGGCTACCATCCTGAAGGGCAAGTCCATCGGCAACGATTACTTCACGATGAGCGCCTACCCGCAGTCCACCCCGGTCTACCTGGCCACCACGCGCAACCATATCGCCGAGGAACTCCTCGAGGCGGGCGTCGTGATCAAGCCGGCCTTCTGCGGCCCTTGCTTCGGCGCCGGTGACGTACCGTCCAACAACGGTTTTTCCATCCGCCATACTACCCGAAACTTCCCGAACCGTGAAGGTTCCAAGCCGGGCCAGGGACAGATTTCCCTCGTCTCCCTGATGGACGCCCGTTCCATCGCCGCGACTGCGGCGAACGGCGGCGTCATCACGGCGGCGACCGATATCGAGTACACCGATACCCACAAAGGTTATGAATTCGACGACCGGATCTACAAGAGCCGCATCTACAACGGTTTCGGCAAGGCCGACCTGTCCGTCGAACTGCGCTATGGCCCGAACATCAAGGACTGGCCGAAGATGTATCCGATGCAGGAGAACATGCTGGTCGAGCTGGCCGCCGTCATCCATGACCCGGTGACCACGACCGACGAGCTGATCCCGTCCGGCGAGACCTCCAGCTACCGTTCCAACCCGCTGAAACTCTCCGAGTTCGCCCTCAGCCGCCGCGTCCCTGAGTACGTGGGCCTGAGCAAGCGCATCCAGTCCGAAGACCTCCAGCGCCGCGCCGGCAGGGTGCCCGCCCATGTGGCCGAAGCCCTCGCCAAGGTCGGTGCCGATCCCAAGGAGACTTCCTTCGGCTCCTGCGTCTTCGCGAACAAGCCGGGTGACGGTTCCGCCCGCGAGCAGGCCGCTTCCTGCCAGAAGGTGCTCGGCGGCGACGCCAACATCTGCTATGAGTATGCGACCAAGCGCTATCGCAGCAACTGCATCAACTGGGGTATCGTGCCCTTCACGATCGCTCCCGAAACGGCCTTCGCGTATGAACCCGGCGACTTCGTGTTCGTTCCGGGTATCCGCCGGGCCATCCTGGGCGGCGCTGAAGAAATCGATGCCTGCGTGATCGCCAAGGACGGCATCCATCCGATCCACCTGTATTTCCAGAACCTGACCGCCGCGGAGCGCGAGATCCTCGCCGACGGCTGCCTCATGAATTATTACAAAAACCGCAAATAACACCATGGAAAAAATCAAAATGACCACCCCGCTCGTCGAAATGGACGGCGATGAAATGACCCGGATCCTCTGGCAGATGATCAAGGATGAACTCATCCTTCCCTTCGTCGACCTGAAGACCGAATATTATGACCTCGGCCTGCCGAACCGTGACAAGACCGCGGACCAGGTGACCATCGACTCCGCCAACGCCACCAAGCGTCTGGGCGTTGCCGTCAAGTGCGCCACCATCACCCCGAACGTCCAGCGCATGAGCGAGTACAACCTCCACGAGATGTGGAAGAGCCCGAACGGCACCATTCGCGCCATGCTCGACGGTACCGTTTTCCGCACCCCGATCACCATCCCGACCATCCATCCGGCCGTGAAGTTCTGGAAGAAACCGATCACCATCGCCCGCCACGCCTATGGCGACGTCTACCGTGACGTGGAGATACAGACCACCGAGCCCGGTGTTGCCAAGCTCGTCTTCGAAGGCGTCAGCGGCAAGCGTGAGGAAATGGTCATCCATGAGTTCAAGGGCCCCGGCGTCATCGAAGGCATGCACAACACCGACGCTTCGATCCGCAGCTTCGCCCACGCCTGCTTCAAATATGCCCTCGACGTGAAGCAGACCCTCTGGTTCGCGACCAAGGACACCATCTCCAAGAAGTACGACGGCCGCTTCAAGGCCATCTTCGAGGAAGTCTATCAGGAGTACAAGGACGCTTTCGAGGCCGCCGGCATCGAGTACTTCTACACCCTGATCGACGATGCCGTCGCCCGCGTGATGCGCAGCGAGGGCGGTTTCATCTGGGCCTGCAAGAACTACGACGGCGACGTGATGTCCGACATGGTCTCCACCGCCTTCGGATCCCTGGCCATGATGACTTCCGTGCTTGTCAGCCCGGACGGCAAGTACGAGTATGAGGCGGCCCACGGCACCGTGACCCGCCACTACTACAAGTACCTGAAGGGCGAGGAGACCTCCACCAACCCGATGGCGACCATCTTCGCCTGGAGCGGCGCCTTCCGCAAGCGCGGCGAGCTGGACAACCTCCCGGAACTGGTCAACTACGCCAACCAGCTCGAGGCAGCCTGCTTCGATACCCTCGGTGAAGAGCTCGTGACCAAGGACCTCGTGAACCTGATGGACGGCTACGCTCCGCGTGCCCTGACCTCCCTGCAGTTCCTCCGCGAGATCCGCACCAACCTCGAAAAGCGCCTCGGCTGCTAAGCCGGGTCTGCGATACCTTGGAAAAGGCCAGCCTCCGGGTTGGCCTTTCCTGATTATTTCCTATATTTGTAGATAGCTGATACTTTAAACCCGATATTATGAAGAAGATCGTCATGATGGCAGCGATGCTGCTGACCGTTACCGCCTTTGCCCAGAAGCCCGCCGGTGATCCGAAGGGTGGCATTTCCGCCGACCTGCTCAGGGAGATTTCCAAGGGATATGAGGGCACGGCCGCGGACAAGGCGCTCCAGAACGCCCTGAATGCCGCGCAGATCACCGTCCTGTCCGCCAAGACCGGCAACCTGGCCAAGATGGATACCCATTTCTCGGACGTGGTCAAGACCAAGGGCCGCACCAACCAGAAATCCTCCGGCCGCTGCTGGCTCTTCACCGGCCTGAACGTGATGCGGGCCAAGATGATCGACAAATATGACCTGGGCGCCTTCACCTTCTCCCAGAACTATGTCTTCTTCTACGACCAGCTCGAGAAGGCCAACCTTTTCCTGCAGGGCATCATCGATACGAAAGACCTGCCGTTCGAGGACCGTAAGGTCGACTGGCTCTTCGCCAACCCGATCAGTGACGGCGGCCAGTTCACCGGCGTGTCCAACCTGATCATGAAATACGGCGTCGTTCCGTCCGAGGTCATGCCGGAGACCCTCTGCGCCGAGAATACGTCCGCCATGCGCACCCAGATCGCGACGAAGCTCCGCGAGGACGGTCTGCGCCTGCGCGAGGCCAAGGGCGACCTCCAGAAGATGAAGGTCGACATGCTCAAGGAAATCTACCGCATGCTGGCCCTCTGTCTGGGCGTCCCTCCGACCGAATTCACCTGGGCCCGGTACAACTCCAAGGGCGAGTTCGACGACGAGCGGTCCTATACCCCGAAATCCTTCTATCAGGAATATATCGGCACCGACCTGGAGAACAACTACGTCATGCTGATGAACGATCCGGTCCGCGAGTACTACAAGGTCTACGAGATCGACTATGACCGCCATGTCTACGACGGCCAGAACTGGGTCTACATCAACCTTCCGATCGAGAAGATCAAGGAAATCGCCATCAAGTCCATCAAGGACAACACGGCCATGTATTTCTCCTGCGACGTCAACAAGTTCCTCAGCCGGGATTCCGGCTATGCCGACCTGGACAACTTCGACTACGGTTCCCTGATGGGCGTGACCTTCGGGATGGACAAGAAGGAGCGCGTCATGACCCACGCCAGCGCTTCCTCCCACGCCATGACCCTGATCGCCGTCGACCTGCGTAACGGCAAGCCGGTCAAGTGGATGGTGGAGAACAGCTGGGGCGCGACCTCCGGCTACCAGGGCAACATCATCATGACCGATGAATGGTTTGACAACTACATGTTCCGCCTCGTAGTGGAGAAAAAATATGTCCCGGCCGACGTGATGGGCCTGCTCAATCAGAAGCCGACGATGCTGCCGGCCTGGGATCCGATGTTCCTGCCTGAAGAATAATGAAAAAGATTGTTTTATATGCCCTCGTGCTCCTGGCTGCCGCCTCCTGCGGCAGCCGGGGCGGCGGGGAAGTGGATACGCGGCCGATGAACGAGCGGGAATGGACCAAGGCGGATGTGATGGACTTGGAAATGAAGCCGGTCTCCGCCTTCGCAAAAGACTGGATGGCGCTTGGCGTCCGTACCAAGGAAGGCGTGAATGCGATGACGATTTCCTGGGGCTCCATCGGGGAACTCTGGGGCAAGCCGGTCGTGACGGTCTATGTATCGAAGGACCGTCATTCCAAGGCCATGATGGACGAGGCTGCCTATTTCACCGTGTCCGCTTTCCCGCAGGACCGTCGCAGCAAAGATGCCCTGGTCTATATCGGTTCGCATTCCCTGAAGGACGAACCGGACAAACTGGAAAAGGCCGGACTGACGCCTGAACTCAGTGAACTGGGTAATCCGCTTTTCAAGGAAGCCAGCCTGGCTTTCGAGTGCAAGATCATCTATTCGGAAGAGTTCAAGCGGGACCGTCTCCCGGAGGAGGTACGGTCTTTGTATGAGGAGATGGGACTCCACACGATGTACGTGGGAGAGATCATCAACCTCTACGAAAAATGAAACGGATCCTGCTTTTGACCCTTTTGGGCGCCCTGCTCGTGATTCCCGTGCAGGCCCAGCGCCGTGGCGGTTATGGCACGCCGCCTCCTCCCACCCGGCCGCACCGGGGTAATACCGAATACCGCTATGGCGGATACTATGGGACGCCGGCCTGGCTGGGCCTGCGTGCCGGAATGAATATCGGCCACGTTTCTTCTGATTTCGACCTGCTGGATGCGCGTACGCCCATTTCCCGGATGAACCTGGGGATCGTGGGTGGCGTTCAGGTTTCCCCTTATGTCCCGCTCGGCATCGAAGCCGGGCTGCTCTACAGCGGCAAAGGCGGCAAACTGACACATGCCGGGCAGCGCACGGTCTATCACCTGGATTACCTGGAAGTTCCCATCGTCGCCAAGTACGGGGCCAGTCTGACCGAGTCCATCGGCGTCCAGCCTTTCCTGGGATTCTACCTGGCCGGCGCCGTGGCCGGGCAGGCCAAGGATTATGAGAGCCGTACGACCCTCGAGGTGTTCAACGACCATTATTTCCGCCGGTTCGACAGCGGCTTGCGCCTGGGCTGCGGATTCAACATCCTGATGCTGTATGCGGAATTGAGTTATGATTTCGGACTGACGAACATCAGCCACGACGATTTCCAGACGGCGCACACGCGCACGCTATCCCTGACGCTCGGCTTTGATTTCTGACCGGCGGACCGGCAGCAGCGCAATGAGATAACCGATCACCGCTACGCTTGTGGCGGTGATTATTATATCCAGGGGCTGGAGGATGACCGGGTAGGAACTGACCATGAAGCTGCCGGGCATCTTGACCAGCCCGAGTTTCTGCTGGAGCAGGACGATGGCGATGCCGGCGACCAGGCCGACCGCCATCCCCAGCAGGGAAATCATCCATCCTTCCAGGACGAAGACCCGCCGGATGAACCGGTCCTCGGCGCCCAGGCTGCGCAGGGTGCCGATGTCTTCCTTCTTTTCGATGATCAGCATGGAGAGGCTGCCGAAAATGTTGAATGCGATGATGATGAGCACGAAGATCAGGATCAGGTAGACGGCGGCTTTCTCGTAGCGCATCATCTTGTAGAGGGACTCGTTCTGGCGGAAGCGGTCCAGGACCTTGTAGCCGGGACCCAGACGGGCGGAGAGCTCCTTCTGTACCTTCCGCAGGGTCCGGGCGGAGGTCCCTTCTTCGAGCCGGACCTCCATGCCGGAGACTTCTCCGGTGTATCCGAGCAGTTCCCGCATCTGGCCGATGGGGAGGACCATCAGGTTGTTGTCGATATCGGTGTTGACCGAGAACAGGCCGCCCGGCCAGACCTTCACGCTGTTGACGGAAGCGGCCGGATTGGCCGCGGAGAAGGACCGGTCGCGTGCGGGGAACCAGACCTCGATGGCCGGCAGGAACCGGGGATTGATTCCCATCCGGTAGGCGAGTCCGGAGCCGACGAGGGCCAGGGGCACGTCTCCCTTGTGCAGGGCGATGGCTCCGTCGACCAGGCATCCGGCGAGGGGGTTGCGGGCCTCATAGGCCCGGTCCACGCCCTTGGCGCGGGCGATGCCGGTCCGTCCGTCATAGCTGAGATAGACGTTTTCCTGGAGGACACCGTCGACCGTTGCGACGGCCGGGTGGCTGCGGGCCCAGTCGAAGACCTCCTCGTCGGGGAGGAAGACCTTTCCGCTGTCCGGAACGACCAGCAGGTCCGGCTCGACATGGCTGAGGGAGGCCCGGACCAGGGAGTCGAAACCGTTGTAGACGGACAGGATGACGACCAGGGCGGCCGTGCCGATGGCCATGCCGATGGCGCTGATCGCGGAGATGATGTTGATCACATTGTGTGACTTCTTCGCGAACAGGTACCTTCGGGCAATGAACAGCGGCAGGTGCATGTCGGAATTATTTCTTCAGCAGGTCGTCGATGTGCTGGGCGTAGTCCAGGGAGGTGTCCAGGTAGAACACCAGTTCCGGAACGATGCGGAGCTGCTTGGCCACGATGCGGCCGAGTTCGCCCCGGTAGGCCTTGACGTTCTCCTGGAGGATCTGCATGACGTTTTCCGCCTTGGCGGAGGGGAAGATGCTGACGTAGACCTTGGCGACGGACAGATCCGGCGAGATGCGGACCTCGCTGACCGTTACCATGGCCCCGTCAAAGGCGGCCATCCCCTTGCTGCGGATGATTTCGGCCAGGGCCCGCTGCAATTCGCGGGCGACCTTGAGCTGCCGGGTGGTGGCGGGTGCTTCCATTAGTCGATGTTGAGGATGTAATAGTTTTTCTTGCCGCGCTGGGCGAGGATGTATTTCCCGTCAAGGATGTCGTTTTCAGTGACTTCGTAGTTGATGTCGGTCACCTTGTCCTTGTTGAGGCTGACGCCGCCGCCCTGGACCATCTTGCGGGCTTCGCCCTTGGAAGGGAAGACCTGGGTCTTGACAGCGAGCAGGTCGAGCAGGTTGCAAGGCAGTTCGCTGCGGGAAACGGTGAAGGTCGGAACGCCGCTGAAGACGGCGAGGAAGGTGCGCTCGTCGAGCTTGCGGAGCGCCTCGGACGTGGCATTGCCGAAGAGCATCTGGGAGGCGGCGACGGCGTTGTCGTATTCGGCCTGGCCGTGGCACATGACGGTGACCTCGCGGGCGAGGACCTTCTGGAGCTTGCGCTGGCCGGGATCCTGGCGGTGCTCTTCGATGAGGGACTCGATGGTCTCGCGGTCGAGCATGGTGAAGATCTTGATGTAGCGTTCGGCGTCTTCATCGGCCACGTTCAGCCAGAACTGGTAGAACTCGTAGGGGGAGGTGCGCTCGGCGTCCAGCCAGATGTTGCCCTTTTCGGTCTTGCCGAACTTGGTGCCGTCGGCCTTGCGGATCAGGGGGCAGGTGAGGGCGAAGGCCTCGCCGCCGTCCAGGCGGCGGATGAGTTCGGTGCCGGTGGTGATATTGCCCCACTGGTCGGAGCCGCCCAGCTACAGGACGCAGCCCTTGTTCTTCCAGAGCCAGTAGAAATCATAGCCCTGCATCAGCTGGTAGCTGAACTCGGTGAAAGACATGCCCTCGCTGGAGTCGCGGGAGAGGCGCTTCTTGACGGAGTCCTTGGCCATCATGTAGTTGACGGTGATGTGCTTGCCGATGTCGCGGATGAA
>JAFUUB010000064.1 GCA_017483985.1 Bacteroidales bacterium
CTTGTACTTCCCGGTCGCAATCTCCCGTTCATCGTACCATCCAAGGTTCTCATTCCAGAACCTCTGCTTGACTGTTTTCTGTTCCATTGACTCTTTGTTTTTAGCCCTCACAAAGTGTCAACTTTTTTCAGTTCAAGTCAAACAGAGAAAACGATGAGAGAACCGTATGTTTTCCCCGAGGCTGAAATCCTCGAGGTCGGATTGTTGTGTGGTATCCTGGCTGGATCGGACGGCTTCGAAACGCCGAAGCAGGACCCCGATTTCCCGGGCGGAGATGAAGATGAATAGGAGGGCAGGATGATGAAAAAGTTGACCAGACTGTTTGCCGCCGTTGCGGCTTTGGCTTTGTTCCATGCCTGCGCGGACGAAATGGATTTCACGCCTGATTCCGGGCGAGACAAGGGGCCCGTCTTTACCATCACGGCCTCCGTTGATGATGCTTCCACGAAAACCTTCCTTGATGAGGATGGACAGATCGAATGGAATGCAGGCGATGCCGTCTCCCTGCTGGAAGTTGGAGACAACTTCAAGTTTGAGACGACCGAATCGGGTCTCCGTGCCAAGTTTACGCATACCGGCGAAATGGAGGAGAAGGCCTACTATGCCCTCTATCCTTACAATGCCTCCGCAGTTTTTGCCGGCGGAGTCGTTACGACATCGATCCCGACTGTTCAGTCCGCCGCTGCAGGTGTGTTCTCCAACCTGGCCCTTGCGTGGGCCGAGTGGGGCAAGCCGTTCTATTTCAAGAATGCCGCTGCCTGGGCAAAGGTCAGTTTCAAGACCACGGATACCCAGGCCCGCATCCGCAAGGTTACGGTCCGCAGCCTGGATGAATCCGTCCGGCTGTCCGGTACCGTGACCCTGACTCCGACCCTGGAAGACGGAGCCGTCACCGATGTGAAAGCCGACGTGACCGATGGCGTCCCCTATGCCAGCTACGAAGCCGCTGAAGGTGAAATCCTTTCCCCGGAGACCGATTATTATATCCTGGTGGCGCCCGGCGCCCTGGCCGCCGGCTACCGGGTCGAATTCGAGACGGAAGACGGCATCGTCTTCTCCAAGGATTACGACGGCGAGGCCTACAAGGCCGCCGAGTTCAAACGCAATATGATCGCGCCTGTCGGCCGGAAGAACCTGGATGCGTATAAAATGGAAGGTTATGTCCGCCTGACCTACGACGAGGCTGTCAAGAAAAAGAAGGTCGGTGATGTTTATGACTATCTGATCGTGTATAAGATGGGCGACGGGGATTACCGGATCCTGAACCAGCGGCGCACGAATACCAACGTGACCGGCCTACAGGCTACGTTTGGCATTACGACCAGCCAACTGGCGAGCTGGGTGTTTTTGGGCGGATCTGTTCCTACCGGCATTGCGCATGCTGGAAGCTGGGTATTCAGCCAGGCCTATTCACCGAACGCTTCTTCCAAGATCGTTTCCGGAGCCGACCAGCCGTCTTATGAATCTGACCGGTTCATCCTGCTGGAAGACGATGAGGATGCCCGGGTCCGGGTGACCATTACCGCCAGTTCTTCTGGCAATGGCAACACAAAGGGTACGGCGACGGTCCGCCTCTATGACGGTTGTAACAAGAGCGGTGATTACGCTTCCCATGCCGCTTATACGGAAGCCACGCTGAACAACTTGAAAATCACCATGGACAAGGATACGGACACAGGCGTCATCGCCGGTGAATTCGCTGCAGACACCTTCAAAGAGATCATCCGCCAGATGCTGATCCATACCTCCGCAGCCAGTTACTACGATACCGCCTACAACAAGATCGCGAGCAAAAATACGTTTACGGCCGGTTTCAAGACGACCTCCATCACGACCGCCGGATCTACTACCCAGTTGACATACAATAACTATTTCATGTTCCAAAACAGTGGAATCAATTCTTCTTATGATAAGAAGGTCATGGTCTACCGGAGAGGGGAGATCAGCTACGCGGATTTTGCAGCAGACAAATAATACAACTATATAGGATATGAAAGAAATCGGAAAAAAGGTTTATGTCGTACCTGAGGCGGATGAGTTGCTCATCCGTATCGAAACGAGTATCCTTTCGGGTGATGGCAATACGCCCGTCGGCCCCATCGATGGTGAACCCGGTGAGTGGAACGATTAATGTTGAACGGAAAAGAGAAACAGTTATGAAAAAGTTCTTCTTTGTCGCTTTCGCGGCGGCCGCCATGCTGGCTGCCTGCAATAAGGAACAGGTTGAAGAAACCGTGGTTTCCGGAGAAAGACTGACGATTTCCCTCAACGTCAATCCAGCCTCCAAGGCTACTTACGATGAAGAGTCCAATGTTTTCAATTGGGCTGAAAATGACGAAATCGGTGTTGTCCTCAAAGACAATACCATTGCGAAATTCGTCCTTAGTGAGGGTTCCGGCACCCGGACCGGGCATTTTACCTCTGTGGATGAACTGACCGCAGACCAGATTCTTACGCCGGGATATGTGGTCTATCCCTACGTTGCTGAGGACAGCTTTGACGGTAGCGAACTGACCATTGCTTTCCCGCACGAGTATGCGCCTGCTACACCCGATGATTTCCGTCTTCGCTGGAAGGGCGAACTGACAGGCGAGGGGAATGCTTTCACCGCGGATTTCGAACTAACCGGCGGTATTTTCAAGGTAACTTATGAGTCCCTGCCTGAAGGAGCCTCCAAGGTCGTCCTGACTGCGAGTGACAAGATTG
The DNA here is from genome assembly GCA_017483985.1 of Bacteroidales bacterium. The sequence continues at coordinate 2,707 of JAFUUB010000064.1, forward strand.
CGGACAGTGGCAATACGATCACGGTCTCTCTCCCGGAAGGAGCCGAGTATGTGTATTTCCCGGTCCCTGCCGGCACGTATGCGTCGCTGACTGTCGCCCTGGCGGAAGAAGACGGCACTGTTCTGTCCGGGACCGCCAAGACTATGGTCAACAAAGAGATTAGGGACGGAGAGATTTACAAGACCCCGGTCATTTCATTCAATCTTTACCAATTGGTCACCACCAAGAGCGATCTGGAGTTGGGTAAGTATGTCCTTGCCTACGTGGACGGTAACCAGTACAAGCTCTTCAGCTTCGACAACACCATGGTCAATGCGGTCGCCGCTGCTGAGAGTGTGCAGGATGTCCACGGTTTAAGCAATCTGTTCGCCAATGCCTCTTCCCTGTATAGGACTATCTTGGACGAGAATTATGTAACGGTTTCCGGAGAAGAAGGAGTTGCGACCTTCCTCAATGTCTCGGCTGCCAAGGAAAGTCTGGCCGCCTTCGAGGTGACCGGCGATCCGGCCGACGGCCAGGTTACGTTGGTTTCTCCTGCCACGGGCTATCAGGTCAAGGCTAACCACATCTATGTGGACTTCGCTGACAACGGCGCCGCCAAACTGACCGTTGCTTTCGATGCTCCCAGCCTCGTGACTGTGCTTGAGGGCTTGCGTGGCAAGGATAAGATCAAGGTGACTTTCAAGCAGTTGATCAACTTCGCCGTTACCGAAGCGGCGAAGGAGGGTGTTACCTTCACGGATGCCCAGATCAACCGGCTCGAAACGGGCTTCAACCATCTGTGTAAGCTCGCCAAGGACGTTCTGGCTAACCACAACATGGGCACGCTAATGGACATTGATGTCAATACCTACGTGCTGGATGTCTTCGCACAGTACTATGACAACGCCCTGTCCCTGTCTGAATCCATCTCTTCCGAGAAGATGTTTGGCTGGGCGACGCCTTTCGGCTTCTATCAGGCTGACAATGGCTTTACCTTCAACCTCTCCGTCCCGAACAAGATCTGGTTCGACCGCATCCAGGCCTCCCTCGAGACTAAGACCGACGACGAATTCATCGCCTACTGGGCCGGAATCGACGAACTGTACGGCACCTTGGCCGGCCAGGACAACGTCTTCGAGCGCCTGGCCCGCAGGGCTGTCAAGGAGATGGACTCCTCCACCTTCAAGATGCTGAAGGAAATCGCGGCCGAGGGTAAGTTCACCACGATTGGCAATATCTATGACAAGTATGTCAACCGCTTCAATGACGATCTTGAGGAAGTCTATATCTACAAGAAAGTCCAGTAGGTAAGTGCTCCTTCCGGTCCAATCCTGGGACCGGAGGAAGCAAAAACCGCTTAAAATGCGTCTTCCGGTCCATCGATTGGACCGGAAGACGCACTTTTTCAGGGACCTGCGACGTTTTTCCGGGTGGGCGCCTACAGGCTGGCGATTTTCTTCTTGAGATAGCGGATGACCTGCAGGATCGGGACATCCGAGCCGGTGGTGCGTGCCGTCATCCCGAGCAGGTTGGCCGGGGAGTAGTCCTGCTGGAGGTTCTCGAAGCGGCCGGAGAGTTCCTTCCCTTTCCGTTCGATTTTCCGGCGGAGCTGCCGCTGAGCGGCTTCCAGCTCCTGGAGGTTGGTGATCTGGCTGTATTTACCCTTCATCTTCCGTTTCCTCCTCTTCTTCAAAGAACAGTCCGATGAACATCTTGACGAATCCGTCCAGGAACAGTTTTCCGCGCAGGCGGAAGAGTCCCCAGGTCAGCAGTGCGAAGACGGCGGCGATGATGAAGGCTCCCAGGGCGTAACTCCCGATGACCTGGCCCAGCAGCAGGATGCAGCCGAAAGCCAGCGCCAGCAGGACGATCATGGCGCAGAACAGCACCAGGATCATCGACAGGAGGTGGTTCAGGGAGATGGAGAGCCCCTTGGCCGTACGGAGTTTGAGGTCGTCGACCCGCAGGTCGACGTATTCCCGGGCACTTTGCGTGAGCTTCTCCACCGGGCGGGAGAACTCGCTCATGGCTTAGGCCTCCTGTTCCTGGTCGTCGACGGCAGGCGCTTCCGCCTCTTCCTTGGCAAGGATCTTCTCCAGTTTGGCCAGCTGCTCAAGGAGCTTGGCCTTGACGTCTTCCTTGAGGTCGGCGCCCTGCTCGGAAAGGGTCTTCTTGAGGGCGTTCATCTCGCGGCGGGCATACCGGGCCCGGACGTGCAGGTCATGCGCGGTGTCTTCGGTGATGTCCTTGAGGTCCTCGTAGCCTTCTTCGGCAGCCTTCTTGATCTTGGCGCGGGTTTCTTCTCCCTTGTCAGGGGCGAAAAGGACTCCGAGGGTGAGACCTGCGGCCGCTCCGGCCAGCAGGGCGAATAAGGAATTGCTTTTCATATTTCGGTGTGTTTAAATTGTCCGCTGACAAGATAATGCAAAAAAACGGCCAATCCAAAGGCGGACCGGCCGTTTCTGCAACTTTGTCAGATTCTTCGCTGCGCGCAGAATGACAGGGGACTACTTGTTCAGGGCGTCAGCACTCTTGATGAACTCGGCCAGGTCTTCGTCGGAGACGTGGTAGTTCTGCATCTCGCCGGAGAAATACTGGTCGTATGCGCCCATGTCCACGAAACCGTGGCCGGAGAGGTTGAAGAGGATGGTCTTGGCCTCGCCGGTTTCCTTGCACTTCAGGGCTTCCTGGATGGTGGCGGCGATGGCGTGGCAGGACTCCGGAGCAGGGATGATGCCTTCGGTGCGGGCGAACAGGACGCCGGCGGCGAAGGAATCCTTCTGCTCGATGTCGACCGCCTCCATGAAGCCGTCCTTCATCAGCTGGGACAGGATGACGCCGGCACCGTGGTAGCGCAGGCCGCCGGCATGGATGGAGGCCGGTTTGAAGGTATGGCCGAGGGTGTACATCGGCAGGAGCGGGGTCATGCCGGCCTCGTCGCCGAAGTCATACTCGAACTTGCCGCGGGTCAGTTTCGGGCAGGAGTACGGTTC
>JAFUUB010000065.1 GCA_017483985.1 Bacteroidales bacterium
ACTGCGGAATCATGAAGCCGCTGTTCAGGCCCGGGTTGGCGACGAGGTACTTCGGCAGGTCCCGCTGACCGGAGATCAGGCGGAAAATGCGCCGCTCCGAGATGTTGGCCAGTTCGGAAAGGGCGATGGCCAGCGTATCCATCGGGATCGCGATCGGTTCGCCGTGGAAATTGCCGGCGGAGATGATCATGTCCTCATCCGGAAATACGTTCGGATTGTCGGTCGCGCTGTTGATCTCGTTCTCAATGACGGATTCCACATACCGGATGTTGTCCTTGACGGCTCCGTGGACCTGCGGAATGCAGCGGAAGGAATACGGGTCCTGCACATGCTCTTTCGGGCGGCGGATCAGCTGGCTGCCTTCGAGGATTTCCATGAACCGCTTGCCGGTATCGATCTGGCCCTTGTGCGGGCGGAGCAGATGGGTCAGCGGGAGGAAGGGCTCGATGCGGCCGTCATAAGCATCCAGGGACAAAGCGCCGATCAGGTCGGCCCATTTGGACAGGCGGATGGCCTTGAGGATGGACCAGACGGCATGGGCGCTCATGAACTGGGTGCCGTTCAGCAGGGCCAGGCCTTCCTTGGATTGCAACCGGATGGGCTCCCAGCCCATTTCCGCCCAGACTTCGGTGGAAGGACGGACTTTGCCCTTGTACAGGACTTCTCCCAGGCCGATGAGCGGGAGGCACATGTGGGCCAGGGGAGCGAGGTCGCCCGATGCGCCCAGGGAACCTTGCTGGTAGACGACCGGCAGGATGTCGTTGTTGAACATGTCCACCAGCCGCTGCACGGTGACCAGCTGGGCGCCGGAATGTCCGTAGCTCAGGCTCTGGGCCTTGAGCAGCAGCATGATCTTGACGATCTGGGGGCGGACGGTCTCGCCGGTCCCGCAGGCATGGGACATGACCAGGTTGTGCTGCAGCTGGCTGAGGTCCTCGGCCGGGATGGTGATGTTGTACAGCGATCCGAAGCCGGTGGTGACACCATAGATGGGACGGTCGATGTCCTCCATCTTGCTGTCCAGGTATTTCCGGCATTTTTCAATGGCGGCGACGCTTTCCTCGGAGAGCGCGAGCTGCTCGTGGTTATCGATGATTTCCTTGATTCGCTCCAAAGAGAGGCGGGCGCTGGAGATGAAGTGTGTCATGCGTTTAGTTTTTCAATATGTCTCTGATCAGGTTTTCGTCGGCCAGGTTGGGCACGGTGACCCGGAGCTCCGGCGTGCGCTCCATTTCGCGGAGGATGGCAAAGCGGGCGCCGTCATTGCGGGCCCAGCTGCGGCGGGCGATGCCGTTGTTGACATCCCAGAACAGCATCTGGCGGATGTGCCGGTCCGCATCGGCGGAGCCGTCGATGACCATGCCGAACCCGCCGTTGATGACTTCTCCCCAGCCGACGCCGCCGCCGTTGTGGATGGAGACCCAGGTGGCGCCGCGGAAGCCGTCCCCGATGACGTTCTGGATGGCCATGTCGGCCGTGAACTGCGACCCGTCATAGATGTTGGAGGTCTCGCGGAACGGGGAATCGGTGCCGGAGACATCGTGGTGGTCGCGGCCGAGCACGATCGGGGCCTTGATGTCTCCCTTGCGGATGGCCTCATTGAAGGCCAGGGCGATCTTCGTACGGCCTTCGCAATCCGCGTAGAGGATGCGGGCCTGGGAACCGACGACCAGGTGGTTGCGCCCGGCCTCTTCAATCCAGCGGATGTTGTCGTGCATCTGGCCCCGGATTTCCTGCGGGGCCGTAGCGGCCATTTCCTGCAGGACCCGGACGGCCAGCGCATCGGTCTTGGCCAGGTCTTCGGGATCCTGGCTCATGCAGACCCAGCGGAACGGACCGAAACCGTAATCGAAATACATCGGGCCCATGATGTCCTGGACATAGGACGGATAGCGGAAACTGCCGTCCGCCTTGAGGATGTCCGCTCCGGCGCGGGAACTCTCCAGCAGGAAGGCGTTGCCATAGTCAAAGAAGTACATTCCCTTGTCCGCGAGCCGGTTGATCGCGGCGACGTGGCGGCGGAGCGAAGCCTGGACGGCCTCTTTGAACCGGACCGGATCATCGGCCATCATCTGTTTGGACTCCTCCAGGCTGTATCCGACGGGGTAGTAGCCGCCGGCCCAGGGATTGTGCAGGGACGTCTGGTCCGAGCCCAGGTCGACATGGATTCCCTCGTCGGCGAGGCGTTCCCAGAGGTCCACGACATTGCCGACATAGGCCAGGGAGACGACCTCCTTGCCGGAGGTGGCCTTGCGGATCCGTTCCATCAGTTCACCGAGGTCCTCATGGAGTTCGTCCACCCAGCCCTGCTCGAAGCGCTTTCGGGCGGCCAGCGGGTTGATTTCGGCGGTGACGCTGACCACGCCGGCGATGTTGCCGGCTTTCGGCTGGGCGCCCGACATGCCGCCCAGTCCGGCGGTCACGAAGAGCATCCCGGCCCTGTCGTTACCGTCAAGTCCTTTGGCCCAAAGTTGTTTACGGGCTGCGTTCATGACCGTGATGGTCGTGCCATGGACGATGCCCTGCGGGCCGATGTACATATACGAACCGGCGGTCATCTGGCCGTATTGGGAGACGCCGAGCGCGTTGAATTTCTCCCAGTGGTCCGGCTTGGAGTAGTTCGGGATGACCATGCCGTTGGTGACGACGACGCGCGGGGCATCCTTGTGGGACGGGAAGAGGCCCATCGGGAAGCCGGAATACATGGACAGGGTCTGTTCGTCCGTCATGTTGGCCAGGTATTGCATGGTCAGCCGGTACTGGGCCCAGTTCTGGAAGACGGCGCCGTTGCCGCCGTAGGTGATGAGCTCGTGCGGATGCTGGGCAACGCGGGGATCGAGGTTGTTCTGGATCATGGCCATGATGGCGGCCGCCTGACGGGATTTGGCCGGATATTCGTCGATGGGACGGGCGTACATTTCGTAGTCCGGACGGAAACGGTACATGTAGATGCGTCCGTAGCGCTCCAGTTCTTCGGCGAATTCCCGGGCGAGGACCGCGTGGTGCCTGGCCGGGAAATACCGCAGGGCGTTCTTCAGGGCGAGGACCTTTTCTTCCCGGGTGAGGATGTCCTTGCGCTTGGGTGCATGGTTGATGGACGGATCGTAAGGCTTGGGTGCCGGCAGGACGTCCGGAATGCCCGCCAAGATTTCTTCCTGGAACTTATTCATGGTCGATATGCTGATTGACAAGGGTTAAGATTGCTGCTTCCATTTCCTGGGCCTGCGCCGCGATGGCGGCGGCCCGGCCGGTCAGGCGGTCCGCTGCTTCCCGGTCTTTCAGCCCGGCGGCATTGATACGCACGTTAAGGGCGGCGCCGCGGATACCTGCGACGGCGGCCAGGGCACCGACTCCGGCGTCAGACGCTGAGGCGGGATTGCCTTTCTCTGCCATGGCCCGGCAGACCGGGAGGGCGCGCAGGGCCGTTTCCATGGTGCGGAGCGGGACCTGTGTGGCATACAGGGTTGCCGCTTCCAGGGCTGCGGCCCGGGCGGCTTTTTCTTCTTCCGTTCCTTTCGGCATGGAGAATACATCCATGATCCGGTTGAAGGCGGCGGTATCCTCGTCGACCAGGGCGAGGAGTTCGTCCATGACCTTCTGGCCTTCCTCTGCCACGTCGGAGAAGACCTTCCAACGGTCATCCCAGCCCCGTTTGTGGGCGGACAGGTTGGCGACCATGGTCCCGAGGGCTGCGCCCAGGGCGCCCATGTAGGCGGAGATGGATCCGCCGCCCGGAGCGGCCGATTCGGACGCGGTCTCGCGGGCGAAGCCTTCCGCGGTCATGCGGATCAGCCGGTGCCGGGCCGCTTCCTCCTTTTCGTCCTCCATCAGGAATTCGATGACTTTTTCCCTGGGATTGAAGGGCTTGAGGTCGTCCAGGCTCATGGATTTCACGGCGATCTGGATGATTTCTTCCTCGCGGATGCCCAGGGAACGCTGTTGTTTTTCCAGATAATATTTTCCGGCGTCGATCAGCACGGATTTCGGAATCAGGCCGACGATTTCCACGCCGGTGACCTTCAGTCCGCGGGCGGCGGCGGCCCGGCAGACCTCTTCGTAAGCGATGTGGAGGGGAACCGTCTGGATGTCCGTGATGTTCATGGATACCTGGGCGATGCCGTATTCGTCGATGTACCAGCCGATGGCCTTGCAGCCTTTCAGGGTTCCGGGGATCCAGATCTGTTCGCCTTTTTCATCCTTGAGCAGTTTGCCGGTCAGGGACCCGCCTTCCCGGGCTTTGCGTCCTTTCTCCCGCACGTCGAAGGCCACGGCCATCGCACGGCGGGTCGAGGTGGTGTTGAGGTTGTAATTGACCGCGATCAGGAAATTGCGGGCGCCGACATTGGTCGCTCCGGCGCGGGCGACGGTTTCGTTATAGGCGTCCGGTCCGAAGTCCGGCTTGCGGGCCGGATCGGTGATTTTCTCGGGAAGGGCCTCATATTCGCCGGCCCGGCAGACCGCCAGGTTCTTGCGCTCGGGCGTCCGGGCGGCGGCTTCATAGCAGTAGCAGGGGATGCCGAGTTCCTCATACAGCCGTTTCGCCAGGCCGCGGGCCAGTACGGCACATTCTTCCAGGGTGATTCCCGCGACCGGGATCAGGGGTAGGACGTCGGTCGCACCGCTGCGCGGGTGGGCGCCGTGGTGAAGGCGCATATCAATGAGTTCCTGGGCTTTCCGGGCCCCCTGGAAGGCGGCCTCCAAGACGGCCTCGGGGGATCCGACGAAGGTGACGACCGTCCGGTTGGTTGCCTGACCCGGGTCGACGTCGAGGACCTTGACCTTTTCCCCAGCGCATTCCGTGTTGGCGATGGATTCTACTATAGCGTTGATAATCTGTTTGTTGCGACCTTCGCTGAAGTTCGGGACGCATTCGATGATCCGTTTCATGGACAGGGTACTGTTTTAGTGTGGTCCGAAGTTACGAATTTTTACCGGAAATCAAAAGAAACGGCAGATTCCTAAGAATCTGCCGTTTGAAATGTAAAATATTGTGGCTCTTGCTTGCCTTATTTTTTGATGGGCCGCGGGATGAACAGGTCGTGGACATCGATTTCCAGTGCTTCGCAAATCGAGCAGAGGGTCTTCAGGGTCACGTTGTTTTTGGCGGCCTCGATCCTGCTGAGGTTGGAGCGTTTCATGCCGCACCGGTCCGCCACCGCCTGGATGGTCAGACCCCGGGATTTCCGTACCTCACGGATCCGTCCGCAAATCTCGCGGACGAGGTTCTCATATGTAGTCATTAATGAATTACTTGGGGGGTTAAATACTTGTCAATCTCACTACTTTGAGATAACATTGCAAAGTTAGCCCTTTTTTTGGAAAAACAAAAACATATCATAAAAAAAACGCTTTACGTGTATCGACATATCCATCCTTTACCATTTTCTTTCTCCAAGTTATAATTTGGGGGGCTTTGTGTCTTCAGGCGCTTTTTGCTGAATATTTTTGTGCATTTAAGGCTGTTCCGGGCGGTTTTTTCCCGGGGGGGCGGTTGTTTCGGGAAATAAAGTAGTGAGATTTGTTCGTCACTAACGTCCATGCGCCTTGCTGGGGGGCTGGCGTATGGATGCAAGGAGAAGGCTCCGGGTTTGCCGCTCCATATACCCTGCCTGGTTGGAACCGGCAGCCCGGAGAACCCTCCTTTTGCCTGTCAGACCGTTACGGAATTCTCATCCGTAATTTTTCAAAACATATATCAAGTATCTACCGCGTTGCAGCTGGGAAGCTCCGACGCGGTTTTTATGTATGTTATAAGATACATTAGGACCGGGTGATCTTGTAGCCGGTCGCTGCGATGAAGATGCTCATCAGTGGTGAAATCCAGTTGAAGAAGCAGAACGGGGCATAGGCGAGGGTCGCCACCCCGAGGATGGTCGCCTGGGTCATGCCGCAGCTGCTCCAGGGGAAGAGGGGAGAGGTGACGGTCGCTGAATCTTCGATGGACCGGCTGAGCAGTTCAGGAGCGTATCCCTTTTTGGAGTAGAGTCCGCCGAAGAGATTGCCGGTCAGGATGATGGACAGGTATTGGTCGGAGACGATGCCGTTGAGGACGGTGCCCGTTACGACGGTCCCGGCGACGAGGGCCGTCCTGCGGCGGCTGAGCGGGATCAGCAGGGAGGCCAGGTGGCGGAGCATGCCGCTGGCATTCATGCAGCCGCCGAAGCAGAGGGCGCAGATGATCAGGTAGATGGTATTGAGCATGCCGGTCATGCCCCGCGAGGCAACCAGGCTGTCCACTTCCGGGTGCCCGGTCGGGATGGAAACGGAATTGTAGATTGTTTCGACGATGCCGGCGAAAAGGATTTTCGCGTGTGACCCTTCGGTGATCTTCCCGCCGATTTCAGCGATGATATGCGGCTGGGCGATGACCGCGACGATGGCGGCTACGGCCGTGGAGAGGCCGAGTACGATGATTGCCGGGCATTTGCGGGCGATCAGGAAAGCCGTGAATACTGGTACCACCAGCAGCCAGAGGCTGATGTGGAACTTGCTGCCGAGGACTTCGGTATACACGGAGATCTGCGCGGCGTCCGTGTTCTGGTGCAGGAAGCCGAGGATCAGGAAGATGACCAGCGTGATGGAGATCGAAGGCACCGTGGTGATCATCAGGTTGCGGATGTGCTTGAACAGGGGGACGCCGTTCATGGAAGAGGCCAGGACGGTGGTGTCCGACAGCGGGGAGATCTTGTCTCCGAAATAGGCGCCGGAAATGATGGCCCCGGCAATCAGCCCTTCACTGAATCCCTGTGCCTTGCCGATGCCGAGCAGAGCGACGCCGATGGTCGCGATGGTCGTCCAGGAACTGCCGATCATGACCGAGACGACGGCGCAGATGATACAGGCGGTGGCCAGGAAGACTTTCGGGGAAATGATCTGTACGCCATAGTAGATCAGGGTCGGAATCACCCCGCTCATGGTCCATGTCCCCGAGATGGCGCCGATCAGCAGGAGGATGACGATGGCGGTGGTGACATTGCCGATGTTGCTGGAGATCGCCTGTTCAAAATCTTTCCAAGGGGTTTTGAAGAGCCACATGGACAGCCAGATACAGACGCAGGCCGCTGTCAGCAGGGCGACCTGGCTGGCACCGAGGATCGAGTCGCTCCCGAAGATGCTGACATCCAGGGCCAGCAAGAAGATGAGGACGAGGATGGGAATCAGGGATATGAGGATCCGGGTGCGGGAAAGGGGTTTCATGCAGCGTTCGTTCAGTTTACGGCTGCAAAGATATGCAAAGAATATGGTATATTAATGAATTTATATGCAATTTGTGAACATTTGAGGATTGCAGGACATTTTATTATCTTTGTGACGGACCAATCTTTTTCCCATGGACAGACGTTCTTTCCTCCGTAATTCCGCCCTTGCGGCCGCCGGCCTTTCCCTGACCGGTCTTCCCGGTTGTTCCCCTTCTGCGCCGAAGTCCTACCGGGTGGGCGGGACGGCCCGGATGCAGCTCTCCTGGGCGCCGTATGAACTGCAGCTGCGGCATACCTTCACGGTGGCCACCTATTCCCGGACGACGACGCCGGATGTGCAAGTTCGGATTGACTATGACGGATTTACGGGATACGGCGAGGCCTCGATGCCGCCCTATCTGGGGCAGACGGTCGAGAGCGTGTGCGCCTTCCTGGAGAAGGTGGACCTGGGACGTTTTTCGGACCCGTTCCAGCTGGAGGACATCCTCTCGTATGTGGACAGCCTCTCCCCGGGAGACACGGCCGCGAAGGCAGCCGTCGATATTGCGCTGCACGACCTGGTGGGCAAGCTGCTGGGCCAGCCTTGGTTCCGGCTCTGGGGCCTGGACCCGGCAAAAGCGCCGGATACGACCTTTACCATTGGGATCGATACGGCGGATGTGGTCCGGGAGAAGACCCGCGAATGTGCAGGCCGGTTCAACATCCTGAAGGTGAAGGTGGGACTGGAGAATGACGAGGAGATGATCCGCACGATCCGGGAGGTGACGGACCTGCCCCTGGCCGTCGATGCCAACCAGGGCTGGACGGACCGGGAGAAGGCCCTGGATGAGATCCACTGGCTGGCGGAGCAGGGAGTGGTGATGGTGGAGCAACCCATGCCGAAGGAACGGCTGGATGACAATGCCTGGATCACGGAGCGGAGTCCGCTTCCGATTTTCGCGGACGAATCCATCCAGCGCCTGGCCGACATCCCGGCGATCAAGGGCGCCTATACGGGCATCAATATCAAGCTGATGAAATGCACCGGGATGCGGGAAGCGTGGAAGATGCTGACCTATGCCCGGGCCGAGGGGATGCGGGTCATGGTCGGCTGCATGACGGAAACGTCCTGTGCCGTCTCCGCCGCCGCCCAGTTGTCTCCGGCCGTGGATTTTGCCGACCTTGACGGCAACCTGCTGATTTCCAACGACCGCTTTACCGGCGTCACCGTCGAAGGCGGCCGCCTGGTCCTGCCCGACCGTCCCGGCATCGGCCTCCTTCCGCTCTAACGCCGCCCTCATTTATATCTGGGGAAAATGCTCCTGCCGTCCCAAAAACGGGGACGGAAAGAGCATTTTCGGCCTGTTTTGCACGTGATGTATTACCCTGAAAAAAGTTGACTGTTAAAAACACAGTTTATGTTTTATTACAGGTCAACAAAAGTAGAGCAGTTCTATGATACTGCTATGGATCTTTATTTCAACAAAGGGGTCGGTGCAACGCAAATAGTTCGACAA
>JAFUUB010000066.1 GCA_017483985.1 Bacteroidales bacterium
GCTCAACCTGACCGGACGCAGGAACCACACCGGCAACGGCATTTCCTCCTACAGCTTCTATCAGGACAACATTCTGAACACCACTTACGACAACATCATCGCCAGCACCACGACCGGCCTGAACGCCTTCCTGATGTGGAACGCCGGCAGCAAGACCCGCATCATCCTCAACGGCGGCCTGGACTATTCCGACCTGCGCAGCGACGTCCTCGGCCAGTCCAACAACGGCTGGAGCTACAACGCCCTCCTGGGCTTCCAGCAGACCCTTCCCTGGGACCTCCGATTCAGCGCAAATGGCATCCTGATGAGCAAGAGCTACAACCTCCAGGGTTGGAACACCGGCATCAGCCTCGGAACCATCGGCCTGACCAAGACCTTCCTAGACGACCGCCTGAGCATCAGCGTCAACGCCGTCAGCCAGCTCAGCAAAGACGACCTGACCATCAAGGCTTTCACCCAGACCAAGGACTTCACCATGAACATGGCCAGCACCATCCCGATGCGCCAGGTCGGAGTCAGCATCAGCTGGACATTCGGCAAGCAGGGTAACTACGGTGTCAAGAAGGCCCGCCGCACCATCACCAACGACGAGGTCATCAACACCCAGAGCACGGCGGAAGCCCTCAGCGGCAGCGGCGCCCTCGGCGGCACCACCGGAACTTCCACCAGCCTCCCCACCGGAATGTAAAAGGAATTGCTTATCTTTGTCTTGATCATGGATAAACAAAGACGCAGCAGCTTGGTTCTCAATATGACGCAGGTCCTGATATGGATCTTCGTCATATTGATGCCGGCTATCCTCAACATTTTTCTGACCGGAGACAAGGAACAGACCGCCCAGGTGTTCAAGACGACCCTGGTCATCATGGCCCCCGTCCTGTTCCTTTACATCGTCAACTATCTCTGGCTTGTTCCGAAATTCCTGTTTGTCAAGAGCAAGAAAAAATGGTTCTGGATCATCAATGCACTCCTCCTGCTGGCATTGGATGCGCGGTACATGTTCCCGGGCCCCATTCCGGAGGATGTCCAGACGCAATTGTCCGAGAACCTGCCTTTCCCTATCGAGAACCTGTGGGCCTGGTATGCCGGGACCATTTTCATGGCCTTCCTGGTCCAGTGCGTCTTCATCCTGCTGGCCGTCGGCGTGCGCCAGATCCAGCGCAACCATGAGCTACGGCTGAAGATCGAGGAGGAGAAACGGAAAGGGACGGAAGCCGAACTGACCTGGCTCAAACACCAGCTCAACCCGCATTTCCTCTTCAACACCCTCAATAACATCTCCTCCCTGACCCAGATCGATCCGGACAAGGCGCAGGAGAGCATCGGACAGCTCAGCGACCTGCTCCGCTATGCCCTGTACGACACTGACAAGGATTTCGTCCCGCTTTCAGGAGAGATCGAATTCATGGACAACTACATCGACCTGATGCAGTTGCGTTGCAACGAGATGACGACCGTCGAAAAAGATTTCAGTCTCGCAGCGGGTGACGCCGTCATCGCTCCGCTGCTGTTCATTTCCCTGATCGAGAACGCCTTCAAACATGGCGTCAACGCCCGATACCCTTCGTTCGTCCGGATCGGGATGCAGCAGGATGGGAAGGACCTGGTTTTCTCCTGCGAGAATTCCTTATTCGAGAAAACCGGAACAGACCGAATCGGGTCCGGCATCGGACTGGAAAACCTGCAGCGCCGGCTGGAACTGATTTACCCGAAGGCTTTCACATTCACCCATCAACCTGACGGACAGGCCTACAAGGCCGTCGTCCGCATCAACGGTATCTTCGCATGAACCTCCGCTGCATTGTCGTCGACGACGAGCCCCTGGCCGTCAAAATGTTGGAGAACTTCATCTCCCGCACGCCGTTCCTGACCCTGGAGGCGTCTTTTACCGATCCGGTACAGGCCCTCTCGGAGATCCGCAGCCGCCAGCCCCACCTGGTTTTCCTGGACATCCAGATGCCGGACCTGAGCGGGATGGAACTGTCCCGGATGATTCCCCCGCAGACCCGGATCATCTTCACGACCGCTTTCAAGCAATATGCCTTCGAAAGTTACGAAGTATCCGCCCTGGACTTCCTGCTCAAGCCGATCCGCTACCAGAAATTCCTCGAAGCGGCGGAAAAGGCCCGGCAATGGTTCACCCTGCAGGAGGCGGCCGGTTCCCAGACTTCCACCCAGGAACCGGAGACCCTCTTCATCAAGGCAGACGGGATCCTGCAGAAGGTCTCACTGGATGAAATCATCCTACTGGAAGGGATGAAGGACTACATCCGCATCATGCGGACCGGCGGCCGTCCCCCGCTGCTGACCCACCTGACGATGAAAGCCGCCGAAGACCTGCTGCCGCAGAACCGGTTCATGCGGGTCCACCGCTCGTACCTGGTCGCCCTGGACAAGATCGATTCCGTCTCGGCCAACAATGACATCAGCATCGGAGGGATGCTGATCCATGTCTCCGATGCTTGCAAGGACGCTTTCGAAGCCTGGCTGAACGCCCGCTCGCTTACCGCTTCAAAGTAATGATGATCACTCCGCCGGCCCCCCGGCTCCCGTAAATGGCCGCGGAACCGTCTTTCAGCACATCGACGCTTTTGACGTCGCGCGGATTGATAAACGAAAGGTCACGCACCTCCGTCCCGTCAACGATGATCAAGGGCTCGGTGGAAGAATTGATGGAATTGATGCCCCGGACCTGGATGGAAGCCGTAGAATCTCCGGTCTTGATGACCCGGACACCGGGGACGCGGCCCTCCAGATAATCATAAATGGTGTTGTATGTCCCATTTTCGATCTGGCTCATGTCCACGGACGAAACCGAATAGGTCAAGCTCTCCTGCGTTACCTCTCCATAACCGACATTGACGGCCTTCTGGCCCGGCTGGACATACGCAGAGCCACAAGCAGCCAGGACAAAAGAGAGCAGGAGCAATGACAACGTTTTTTTCATAACCCTTGTTTTATAAGGACTTTTGCTGCAAAAATAATGCTGGAGATAACGATTTGTACCAACAATTGCACATTGGGACGCATTCCTTTGCCGAATAATTCGCATCTTTGTATAAGAGAAAATATCCGATGATGAAACCTAAACATCTGCTTCTTCTGGCAGCGACCCTTATGCTGGCCGCCTGCGGTCCCAAAAAAAACACACCGGCCTTCGAATTCGATTCTTCCGAAGCCACTTCCCGTATTACCACCACCGGCGGAGACATTGCCGGATACCTGGAAAACGGGGTCTATATCTACAAAGGCATCCCCTATGGCAAGGCCGATCGGTTCATGCCGGCCGAAAGCGTCTCCTGGGAAGGCGTCCGCAGTTGCCGTGCCTACGGACCGACATGTCCCCAGGGTGCCCGCACCGGCTGGTACAACGACGAGCAGGCCTTCTCTTCGGCATGGAACGACGGCTTCCCGGATGAGGACTGCCTCCGCCTGAACATCTGGACGCCGGGGATCAATGACGGCGGCAAGCGGGCGGTCATGGTCTGGCTCCACGGCGGCGGTTTCCACAGCGGCAACGGCCAGGAATGGCCTTCCTACGACGGACGCGCCCTCGCCGGCGGCCATGACGTGGTCGTCGTGACCCTCAACCACCGGCTCAACGTCCTGGGGCACATGGACCTTTCCTTCTTCGGTGAGAAATACGCGGCGTCCGGCAACGTCGGCATGACCGACATCGTCAAGGCGCTCGAGTGGGTCCGTGACAACATCGCCACCTTCGGCGGAGACCCGGACAACGTGACCATCTTCGGCCAGTCCGGCGGCGGCGGAAAGGTCACCACCCTGATGGCCATGCCTTCCGCCAAGGGCCTTTTCAAGAAAGCCATCGTCGAAAGCGGTTCCATCACTACGGTCATGGACAAGAAATACAGCCAGCGGATCGGGCGGTACACCGTCCACAACCTCGGTCTCTCTCCCCTGCAGGCCGACCGGATCGCGGACGTCCCGTATGAGCAGCTCCTCGCGGCGGGACAGAAGGCCGTCGCCCAGGTACGGGAGGAAGCGGCCAAGGAAGGCGCCGTCCCGGAGAACTTCCTGCTTTCGATCCTGTTCGGCACGGAACCGACCGTCGACGGGGTGATCCTGCCGGCCCAGCCGGGAGCGCCGGAATCCATGGAGCTTTCCAAGGACATCCCGGTCATCATCGGCACGACCTGGAATGAATTTACCGTCGGCCAGGAAGACCGGATGTTCAAACCCCTGGCCATCGCGCAGGCCAAGGACCGTACCGCGTATGGCTGCGCCCCGGTTTACCTGTACCGTTTCGACTGGGAATCCCCGGTCCTGGACGGTCACCTGGGCAGTTCGCACTGCATGGAAATCCCTTTCGTCTTTGACAATGTCGCCCTGCACTACAGCATCACCGGCGGTGCTCCCGAAGATGTCGAACTCGGCCACCGCATCAGCCGCGCCTGGACGAACTTCGCCAAGACCGGCCTTCCGCAGTCGGAGGGTCTCCCCACTTGGCCGGCCTATACGCTGGAAAAAGGCGCCACGATGGTCTTCAACAACGCCTCTGAAATCCAACAAACACTTTAATAATCAATTATTCACATGAAGAAAATCGCACTGATTGCGGCCAGTTTCCTGCTTGCAGGATCGGCCTTCGCCCAGCAGGCGCTCTTCGGCCCCGCCGGCGTCGAATCCCCCGTCATCAACGAAGACGGCACCGTCACGTTCCGTTACCGTGCCCCTAAGGCAGTCCGCGTTACCCTTTCCGGCGACTTCCTCCCCGTCCAGAAGGTCAAGATGGGTGACCGCGAATTCGAGATGCAGGCCCCGGTCGACCTCAAGGAAGGCCAGAACGGCGTCTGGGAATACACCACCGATTTCAAGGTCGCCCCGGAAATGTACACCTACACCTTCAGCGTCGACGGCAACTCCGTCATTGACCCGAACAACGTCTTCGTCAACCGTGACGTCGCGACGGTCAGCAGCGTCCTCCTCGTCCCGCAGGAAGGCGCCCGCAGCGACCTCTATGCCGTCCACCGCGTTCCCCACGGCACCGTTTCCAAGGTCTGGTATCCCAGCGCCACCGCAGGGTTTGACCGCCGCCTGACCGTCTACACCCCGGCCGGCTATGAGAAGAGTGGCAAGACCCGCTATCCGGTCCTCTACGTCCTCCACGGCATCGGCGGCGATGAAGACGCCTGGGTCACCCAGGGCCGTGCCACCCAGATCCTCGACAACCTGATCGCCCGCGGCCAGGCCAAGCCGATGATCGTCGTCTTCACCAACGGCAACATCTCCCAGGAGGCTGCCCCGCTCGAGAACTCCATGAACTACACCCGTCCGACCATGAGCCTGCCGCAGACCATGGAAGGCACTTTCGAGTCTTCCTTCCCGGAGGTCGTGAAGTTCATCGACGCCAACTACCGCACCATCGCCAAGAAGCAGAGCCGCGCCATCTGCGGCCTGTCCATGGGTGGTTTCCACACCCTGTACATCACCCTGAACAACCCGGATATGTTCAACTACTCCGGCATGTTCTCCGCAGCGATCGGCACCGGCAGCGAGGAGCGTGCGACCCACAAGGAGATTTATGAGAACGTCGACGGCAAGCTGGCCACCTATTTCAGCAAGAAGCCTGCGCTCCTGTGGATCGGCATCGGCAACTCCGACTTCCTGATCCAGGCCAACAACGACTTCCGCAAGAAACTCGATGCTGCCGGATATCCGTACGAGTACATGGAGACCGACGGCGGTCACATCTGGCGCAACTGGCGCATCTACCTCAGCGAATTCGTCCCGAAGCTCTTCAAATAGTCCCGGGCGTTCCCCATAAATGCGCGTGCTGTATTACCCTGAAAAAAGTTGACTGTTAAAAACACAGTTTATGTTTTATTACAGGTCAACAAAAGTAGAGCAGTTCTATGATACTGCTATGGATCTTTATTTCAACAAAGGGGTCGGTGCAACGCAAATAGTTCGACAA
>JAFUUB010000067.1 GCA_017483985.1 Bacteroidales bacterium
CGTCCAGGTACTCCGCAAGGGTCTTCCCCAGTTTCGGATCCGGGATGATGAATTCGTCGGCATCCACGCCGATGACCAGGTCATATCCGCCGGAGAGCAGCGCCGCCGCCTTTTCTGAAAGGAATTTCAAGCGGCCCTTCTCTGCCTCAACCACTTGCGTGCCGATCTTCTCCACCCGCTCCGCATGGGTTCCCTCACAAAAAGGAGCGATGGTCTGGTCCAGTCCATCGAAATAAATATACAGATTGTCGCGTCCCAATTGTGCACCATAATACTGCACCCATTTCCGGAGATAGAAATCATCATTCCGGACCATGGTGACCGCAGCGATTCTTTTCATATCCTTAAAACGTTTCAAAGATTCAGTTCCCTCCTCGCAAATATCGCGCCGTATAGCCCTTGCCCGAAGCGGCCAGTTCTTCCGGCGTCCCGGCGAAGACCACTTCCCCGCCCTGGTCGCCGGCATCCGGTCCCAGGTCGATCACCCAGTCCGCGGCCCGGATGACATCCAGGTTGTGCTCCACGACGATGATGCTGTGTCCGTGGGCCAGGAGCACGTCGAACGCCTTCAGCAGCTTCTCGACATCGAAGAAATGCAGGCCGGTCGTCGGTTCATCAAACAGGAAGAGGATCTTCTTGTTGCTGTCCCCGCCCGTCATGCTGAGGAAATAGGCCAGTTTGATCCGCTGGCTCTCACCGCCGGACAGCGTGCTGCTGCTCTGGCCCAGTTTGATATAGGACAGTCCCACATCCACCAGCGGCTGCAGCCGGGTGGCGATGACCTTGGCTTCCGGTTCCTCCTGGGCACCGAAGAAACCGATGGCCTCTTCCACGCTCATGTTGAGGATATCATCGATGTTCTTCCCCTTGTAGCGGACCTCCAGGATATCGGGTTTGAAGCGTTTGCCGCCGCAGGCCTCGCAGACCATGGTCACATCCGCCATGAACTGCATCTCGATCTTGATGAACCCCTCTCCCTGGCACTCCGAGCAGCGGCCGCCGTCCTGGTTGAACGAGAAATAGGAAGGCGTATAGCCGTTGATCTTCGCATATTGCTGGGCGGCCATGAGCTTGCGGATGTCATCGTAGACCTTCAGGTAGGTCACGGCGTTGCTGCGGGAGCTCTTGCCGATTGGATTCTGGTCGACATACTCCACCTGGCGGATCCGGTCCAGGTTACCGGCCAGGCCGCGGAAGGTGCCCGGCAGGCTGCCGGTCTCGTTGATCTTGCGGAACAGCGCCGGATACAGGATATCCCCCACCAGGGAGGACTTGCCGCTGCCGCTGACGCCGGAGACGACTGTCAGGACCCCCAGCGGGAACTGGACGTCGATGTCCTTGAGATTGTGTTCCATGGCCCCCTGTACCGTAATGGAATAGGACCAGGGCCGCTTTTCACGGGGCGTACGTACCCGGCGGCCGGTCAGGTACTGCAGGGTCAGGGAACGGTCCATGACCTTTTCGCTGACCTTGTCCCCGATCTTTCCCTGGAAGACGATCTCCCCGCCGGAGACGCCGGCTTCGGGTCCCATGTCGACCAGCACGTCCGCCGCCCGCATGATCTCCTCGTCATGCTCCACGACGATGACCGTATTCCCGATGTCCCGCAACCGCTTGAGCACGGAGATCAGCCGGTCGGTGTCCCGGGGATGCAGGCCGATCGAAGGTTCGTCGAGGATGTACATCGAGCCGACCAGGCTGCTGCCCAGGGCGGTCACCAGGTTGATCCGCTGGCTCTCGCCGCCCGACAGCGTGTTGCACGCCCGGCTCAGGGTCAGGTAGGACAGGCCCACATCGCGGATATAGGTCAGCCGGGTCGTGACTTCCTCCACGGCCTTGCGGACGATCCGCTCCTCATACGGGGTCAGCTGCAGGGTACGGAAGAACTCCAGCAGCTCGTCCACGTTCATGGACAGGAGTTCATGGATGTTCTTCCCGCCTACGCGGACATACAGCGCGTCCTTGCGCAGCCGGCTTCCCTTGCAGGCATGGCAGGTCGTCCGGCCGCTGAAACGGCTCAGCATGTATTTGTACTGGATCTTGTAGCGGTTGGACTCGACCCACTCGAAGAATTCGTTGAGTCCGACGAAAGTCGTATCATCGTGTTCCTGGTACCGGGTGTTCCAGATGACGTCCCGCTGGGCATCCGTCAGTTCGCAGTACGGCGTAAACAACGGGATGCCGTATTTCTCGGCATTCTTGACCAGCAGGTCCTTGAACCAGCCCATCTTCTCCCCGCGCCAGCAGGCGATGGCTCCGTCGTAGAGGGTCTTGGACTTGTCCGGGACCACCAGGTCCTCGCTGACACCGATGATCTTGCCCAGTCCGCCGCAGACCGGGCAGGCGCCCAGCGGGCTGTTGAAACTGAACATGTACTCGTCCAGCTCACGGAACGTCATGCCGTCCGCTTCGAACCGGTTCGTGAAAGACACCATGCGGCCGTCCCGGACCACGTGCATCCGCCCCATGCCGACACTGAAGCAGTTCTCCACGGAGGCATGCAGCCTTGTACGCAGGTCCTCATCCGGGTCGGCCGGCAATTTCGCACGGTCCACCAGCAGGTACAGCTGGGGCGGGAAATCCCCGGCTTCCGAACGGCGCATAACCTCCTCGATCGGGACGATCCCGTCGATCCAGAAGCGGGAATACCCCTGCTCCTTGAGGCTCAGCATCAGTTCGACCCTGTCCTCCCGGTGTTCCCAGTCCAGGTCGGCCAGCAGGTAGACGGCCGACGCCGTCCCGTCCAGCAGGAAGGCCATCACATCGTTGATACCGTGGCACTTGACCTCGACGCCGCTGACCGGGGAATACGTCCGCCCAATCCGGGCAAAAATCATCCGGAGGTAGTCGTAAATCTCGGTCGTCGTCGCTACGGTGGAGCGCGGGTTGCGCGTATTGACTTTCTGCTCGATGGCGATGGCCGGCGGGATGCCTTCGATGGCCTCGACATCCGGCTTGGTCATCCGGCCGAGGAACTGGCGCGCATAGGAGGAAAGGCTTTCGGCGAACCGCCGCTGCCCTTCGGCGAACAGGGTATCGAAGGCCAGGGAAGACTTCCCGGATCCCGAGATGCCCGTTATCACGACGAATTTTCCCCGGGGGATCTTGACGGTGAGGTTCTTCAGATTGTTGACCTTCGCACCTTTAATGATGATGTTTCCTTCTGCCGGCATCGCTGTTCTTTAGGTAGGAATGCAAAGATACGCATAATTCCGCGGAAAAGGAAATGCGCCATTTTGACACCAAATAATGCCATTTTGGCAATACAACCTGCCAAATTGTCTACCTTTTGAATAATTTCCGGCATTGGTGCAGGAATTGCCATATCCTAAGTCGTCCGACGGTCAAGGCCTCGGATCAGAAACAGAAAGTAAAACAATTAAAAGTATAGGAGGTAATCATCATGGTACCTGTAAGAAGAAACCAGAACTGGATGTCGAACATTTTCAACGACATTTTTGACGACAATTTCATGGTCCGCACCAGCACGACCGCTCCGGCGATCAACGTGGTGGAGAAAGACCGCAGCTACGAACTGGAGCTGGCGGCCCCGGGCATGACCAAGGAAGACTTCAACGTCACCCTGGACAACGAAGGCGACCTCGTCATCAAGATGGAGAAGAAGGTCGAGAACAAGGAAGAGAACAAGGAAGAGGGCGAAAAGGGCCACTACCTGCGTCGCGAATGGAACTACACCAAGTTCCAGCAGACGATGCTCCTTCCGGACGACGCCGACCGCGAGAAGATTTCCGCGAAGGTGGAGCACGGCGTGCTGAGCGTCAGCATCCCCAAGATCGCGAAAGTCAAGGCGGAAGACACCAACCGTCTGATCGAAATCCAATAACGGATTACAACGCCTTGAAGGTGACCCGGTCACGGGTCCCCTTTTCAGACACGGCCTCGAAGACCGTGTCTTTTTCGTCCATGCTGACCGGGAACGACCAGATCACGCCGGTCGGATCGCCGCTGGCTGACTGCCGGGCGATCTCCGTTCCGTTCTTATACAGGGTCATGCCCGTCGCATTGCTGTAGACCGTCAGGGTGAATTCCTGACCGGCCGGACGGGCTTCCAGGCGCCGGCCGGAGATGTACACGGTCTCGACATCGTGGTTCCACCAGGACTTGTAGAGATAGAAGGAATCCTTCTTCGTCTTCCGGTCGCGGGTCACCTAGCCCTTGTCATTCATATACATCCGATTCTCGTTCGGGGTGAAGTTCACGCCGTCCGCGCTGTCGGTGAAGCCTTCCTTGCGGTTCGCCACCGGGAAGTCGAACAGGATCCAGATCGACGTGAAGTTCAGCCAAGGCATCCGGGCGATCTGCTGGGCATGGCACTCGTGGAAACGGTTGCCGTACTCCTCGAAATGGAAGTTGTTTTCCGGCGCCTGCAGGCGGGCCTCATCCCAGGTATGGGCGAACGGATTGACGCCGGCGCCGTATTCCGAGATATTGGCCACGCCCATCGTATCCCGGATCCAGGTCATGCTCTCCGTCAGCTTGTCCATGCGGCCGAAATCATAGTACCAGCCGTGGTAGCGGTTTTCCGAGAAGAAGTCGCCCTTGAGGGTGGTATAGCCCGGACGGCCGTAGACGGAATCATCGGTCATGCCGACCAGCCGGTCCGGATCCAGCGTCTTCGCCTCATCGTACAGCAGGGCGGTTTCCTTTACCGCGCGCGCGGCATCGAACGCACCCTGGTAACGGTTGTTATTGCCCCAATTATCGACTTCATTCCACAGCCCCCAGAACACGATGGACGGGTGGTTGTACAGACTTCCGATCATTTCGCGGAGCTGCTGGTGGAGGTTGTCGAAATAGGCCGGTTCGGCCCGTACGCCGCAGACATTGACCCACGGGATCTCCGTCTGTACGATCAGGCCGAGGCGGTCCGCTTCACGGAAAGCCCGGTCGTTGTGCGGATAGTGGGCCAGCCGGACGAAGTTGGCGCCCAGCTCCTTGACGATCTCATAATCCGCCTTGTAATCGGAGGCATCCAGGGCCGTCGCCTTCCCGGCGAGATCCTGGTGGATCGACGTACCCCGAAGCGGATACGGCTGCCCGTTCAGGAAGAAGCCTTCCTGCGCATCGGCCCGGAAATACCGGAAACCGACCTCGGTCGCGACCTTGTCCAACGTCCGGAAAAGGCCGCCTTTGATCCGGAGTTCCGCCGTGTACAGGTACGGGTCCTCCGTCCCGTTCCACAGGTGCGGACGGGCGATTTCATGCTCGACCGCATACTGGACCGATTCCCCGGCGGGAACCGTCACCTTTTCCGATTTTTTCGCGACAATCCGGCCCGACGCATCCTTCAGGCGGGAGATGACCGTGACCTTGCGCTCCTTACCGGCAGAGACCAGGGTCGCCGTCAGTTGCGCCTTGGCGGCCTCCTCCGAGACCTCAGGCGTCCGGACATGCATCCGGTAGATGCCCTGCCGGACCGGGCAGAAATAGACCGGTCCCATCTCCAGCAGATGCGCCGGATTGTGCAGGCCGCCATTCTTGTTGAAATCCGAACTGACCGGCGCCAGGTTGACATCCTCATGGTTGTCGCAGATCACTTCCAACACATGTTTTCCCTTGCCTTCGAGCCGGACGGTGAAAGGCGTGTAGCCACCCTTGTGCGTCGCGACGGTCTTCCCGTCCAGCCGGACTTCGGCAGCCTGGGCGGCACCTTCCAGCAGCAGGAAGGAGCGCTTTCCGGAAAGGCGGACGTCCCGTTTATAGGTCGCCGTACCACGGTAATAGGAGGCGGAATGCCCGTCTTCCGCATTGTAGGAATGCGGCACGGTCACTTCGGTCCAGGTCGTGCCGTCCTTGCTGAAGGACCAGCGGTCAAGTTCCTGGACTTTCGGGGCATAATTCTGGGCAGAGAGGGAAAGGGCTGCGAAAACGGCGCAGCACAGGACAAGGATTCTTTTCATTTTGGTCGGTAATTTGCGGTTGTTGTAAAATTAGCAAGAATTCTCATGAAAACAAACGGATAATTCGTATCTTGCATGCAATAGAAACTCCAATATGATCAACCCTATCTTCTCCCCGGCACCGGATCGCTATGAAAGCGGTATCCGATATCGTCGCTGCGGCCGCAGCGGCATCCGCATCCCTGAAATCGCCCTCGGCTTCTGGCACAACTTCGGCGACGTCGATCCCCTGGCCCGCTCGTTTGAGATGGCCCATTATGCCTTCGACCACGGGATCGTCCACTTCGACCTGGCCAACAACTACGGTCCGTCCTACGGCTCCGCCGAAGAGACCTTCGGCCAGATCATGCGCAAATCCTTCGCGCCCTACCGCCATGAACTCTTCATCTCCTCCAAGGCCGGCTATGACATGTGGCCCGGTCCCTATGGGGAATGGGGCTCCCGCAAGTACTTGATGAACAGCCTCGACCAGAGTCTCAAACGGATGAACCTCGACTACGTGGACCTGTTCTATTCCCACCGCTTCGACCCCGAAACCCCGCTGGAGGAGACCATGCAGGCCCTCGTGGACATCGTCCGCAGCGGCAAAGCCCTCTATGCCGGCATTTCGAACTATCCGCACGAAGCGGCGGAATTCGCCTACAAGTACCTGCGCGATAGGGACGTCCCCTGCCTGCTCCACCAGGTCCGCTACAACATCCTCAACCGTGAGCCGGAACAGAACGGCGTCCTCGACCAGGCCAAGGCGGCCGGAAGCGGTTTCATCGCCTACTCCCCGCTCGCCCAGGGCCTGCTGACCGGCCGCTACCTGAACGGAATCCCGGCAGATTCCCGCATGGCCAAGGAGCATTTCCTGAAATCCTCCGTCCTCACCCCCGAGCTCCATGCCCGCCTGGTCCGCCTGAACGAGATCGCCGCCCGCCGCGGCCAGACCCTCGCCGAGATGGCCCTCGCCTGGTGCCTCAAGGATGACCGGGTCACCAGCGTCATCGTCGGCACCAGCAGCGTCCGCCAGTTGGACGATGACTTCAAAGCGCTGGAAAACATTACCTTCGCCCCCGAAGAACTCGCCGCCATCGATGCCGCGGTCCTCGGTTGAAACCACTTCTGATCATGAAAAAGTTCATTCGCATGGCCCTGCTTGCCGCCGCCCTGATCTCCACCGCCCTGAAGGCCCAGGAGGTCACCAGCATCCTCCAGGTGCTGGACACCAAGACCGGGAAGATCCGTGTCGTCCAGGAATTCCCCTATCTGATCGAGGCTCCGAACTGGACCCACGATGGGAAATGGCTCATCTATAACACCCGCGGCCAGATCTGGCGCATCTCCCCCGACGGCGGCGAGTCCACCCGGATCCCGACCGGCGAGGTCATGGGCTGCAACAACGACCATGTCCTCTCCGCCGACGGGAAACAGATTGCCGTCAGCGCACAGACCGCATCCCTGCGCGGTTCCCGGATTTTCATCCTGCCGCTCGAAGGCGGGGATCCCCGCCTGGTCACGCCCCAGTCTCCCAGCTATCTCCATGGCTGGAGCCCGGACGGCCAGACGCTCTGCTATTGCGCTGAAAGGAACGGAAATTACGATGTCTATACCATCCCGGCCGCCGGAGGCGAAGAGACCCGGCTGACCACCGCCGACGACCTGGACGACGGCCCGGAGTATTCCCCGGACGGGAAATACATCTGGTTCAACTCCGTCCGCACCGGCCTGATGCAGGTCTGGCGGATGCGCGCCGACGGCTCCGACCAGCGGCAGATGACCTTCGACGAGGACCTGAACTCCTGGTTCCCGCACGTCTCCCCCGACGGAAAGAAAGTGGTTTTCATCGCCTACCATAAAGGCGACCTGAAGCCCAACGAGCACCTGGCCAACAAAAACGTGGTCCTGCGCATGATGACGGCCAAGGGAAAGAAGGTCCGCACCATCCATACCCTTTTCGGCGGCCAGGGCACCATCAATGTCAATTCCTGGGCTCCCGATTCCCGTCACATCGCCTTCGTCAGTTACCGACTCAACTAACAGATATCATGAGCACCGAACTATCCCGCCGCTCGTTCCTCAAAGCAGGAACGGTTGCCGCCATCGGCATGGCCATGCATCCGGACATACTTTTCGCTGACAATCCGGCACCACCCCAGCCCTTGGACCGAAAACTCAAGATCCTGGGCGTCGGTATCGGCGGACGCGGCTCCGCCGTCCTCCGCGAACTGGAGACCGAAGAGATCATCGGCCTGTGCGATGTTGACTGGAAATATGCGGAACCCGTATTCAAGCGCTACCCCAACGCGAAACGCTACAATGACTACCGTGTCATGTTTGACGAGCTGCTCGACGAAGCAGATGCCGTGATGGTTGCGACCGCCGACCATACGCACGGTATCATCGCCGCAGAAGCGATCGCCGCCGGCAAACATGTCTACTGCGAAAAGCCGCTGACCCGCACCGTCTACGAATCCCGCCTGCTGACCAAACTGGCTGCCAAGCATAAGGTTGCCACCCAGATGGGGAACCAAGGCGCTTCCGGCGCCGGTGTCCGCCAGATCTGCGAGTGGATCTGGAACGGTGAGATCGGCGAGGTAACCCGCGTGGATGCCTTTACGGACCGCCCTATCTGGCCCCAGGGCCTGTCCCGTCCCGAGAAGGCCGAAAAGGTCCCCAAGACCCTCAACTGGGAAGGTTTCCTCGGACCGGCCCCCTTCCGGCCCTACCATTCGATCTACACGCCGTGGAATTTCCGTGGCTGGTGGGATTTCGGCACCGGCGCCCTCGGCGACATGGCCTGCCACATCCTCCACCCCGCATTCAAAGCCCTCAAACTGGGCTATCCGACCCGGATCCAAGGCAGTTCCACCGCCTTGCTGACCGAATCCTGCCCCAACGCCCAGAAGATCCGCTTCGTTTTCCCGGCCCGCGACAACATGCCGAAAGTTGCCATGCCGGAGGTCGTGATCAACTGGTATGACGGTGGCATCCTCCCGGACCGCCCGGAAGCCCTGGCCGTGGGCAAGAGTCTCAACGATTCCGGCGGCGGCGTCATCTTCTACGGGACCAAAGATATCCTGATCTGCGGATGCTACGGTGTCAACCCGTATCTCCTTTCCGGACGCAAACCGGAAGTCCCGCACGTCCTGCGGGAGATCAAGGTTTCCCATGCCCAGGACTGGGTCCGCGCCTGCAAGGAAGACCCGTCCGTCCGGGTACCCAGCGCCTCTGATTTCGCCGAGGCCGGCCCCTTCAACGAAATGGTGGCCATGGGCGTGCTTGCGGTCCGTCTCCAGAGCCTCAACCAGGAATTGGAATGGGACGGTGAGAACATGCGCTTCACCAACATCCCGGAGGGTGCGACCATCCGGACGCTCATCCACGACGACTTCTCCATCACGGACGGCCACCCGAGTTTCCGCAACACCTACTCCGATCCGGTCGACGCCAACCAATTCGCCCGCGACCTGATCAGGCCGACGTTCCGAAGCGGCTGGAAATTACCCGACATGCCTGTTTAACAAACGAATCTGATACCATGAAAAGAATACTCATCCCCTGTCTGATGGCACTGCTCTGCGGAGCGGTCCTCTCCTGCGGCAACCGCGGCGGCAAGAAGGCCGCGGAAGCCGAACCCGCCTTCACGGTACTTGACGCACCCCAGGTGGACCTGGCCGGTTTCCCGGTCGACAAAGACGGATACATCGTCATCTTCGACGGCACCAGCCTGAAGGGATGGCGCGGCTATGGGAAAGACCATGTCGCCTCCCGCTGGACCATCGAAGACGGCGCCTTGAAATTCAGCGGCACCGGTTCCGGCGAAGCCCAGGACAGTGAAGGAGGAGACATCCTCTTCGCCCACAAGTTCAAGAATTTCGAACTGGATCTCGAATGGAAGGTATCCAAAGGCGGCAATTCCGGTATTTTCTACCTGGCCCGGGAAGTCACCACCACGAAGGAGGATGGCACCGTCCAGTATGAGCCGATGTATATTTCCGCTCCGGAGTACCAGGTCCTCGACAATGCGAACCACCCCGACGCCCGCCTCGGCGTCAACGGGAACCGCCAGTCCGCCTCCCTGTACGACATGATCCCGGCCGTCCCGCAGAACCAGCTTCCGTACGGAGAATGGAACCATGCCAACATCCTTGTCTACCGCGGCACTGTCGTGCACGGCCAGAACGGGGCCAATGTCCTCGAATATCACCTATGGACCCCGCAGTGGACCGAGATGCTCCAGGCCTCCAAATTCAGCCAGGAGAAATGGCCGCTCGCCTTCGAACTGCTGAACGGCTGCGGCGGAGAGGAGCACGAAGGCTACATCGGATTCCAGGACCATGGAGACGATGTATGGTTCCGCAACATCCGGGTAAAAATCCTTGATTAACGAGCTGCGGGAATGGTTTTTCCCCCAGATTGCGTATATTTGTGCAAATTTGAAGAATACCATGGATTACAAACCGTATTTGAAATTCTATCCCGACTTCCCTATAAAAGGAGTCAACTTCGTCGACATCATCCCGCTGATGCAGGACAAAGCGCTGTTCCGCAGCCTGATCACGGACCTGGGGGCCCTTTGTGCCAGCCCGAACATCCTCGCCCCGGAAGCCCGCGGTTTCCTGTTCGGCGCCCCGATGCTCATCGGCACGGACAACATCCAGCGGATGATCCCGCTCCGCAAGAAGGGCAAACTCCCCCATGCGGAAGGAGACCTGATCTGCGTCGACATCATCAAGGAATACGGGAAAGACCAGGTATTCTACCGCCGGTCCGACCTGGTCGCCTGCATTGCGGAAGACGGGTTCATCAACGTCACCTTCTTCGACGATGTGCTGGCTACCGGCGGCACGGCGGAGGGCATTATCCAAAGCCTTAACAGCCAGGTGGTCACCATCGAAGGCAAAACGTACCCGGTCCGCGTCACCGACTGCGTCTTCCTGGTGGAACTCGACGACCTGTGCGGCCGGGCGAAGCTGGAGCCGATCGCCCCGGTCAAATCGCTCATCCACCTTTAGGATTTTTTGCTAAAGATTTTTCAGAAAAAATTTGCAGAATCCGAAATTGTCCCTATCTTTGCATCCGCGTTCGACAAAAACGCCTGAACAAAGCCTGGTGCGGTAGTTCAGCTGGTTAGAATGCCGGCCTGTCACGCCGGAGGTCGAGGGTTCGAGTCCCTTCCGCACCGCAAAAAAGTCCAACCCAAAAGGTTGGACTTTTTTGTTGTATGTCGGGCCTTCCGCGCTCCATGGTTACCGCCCTTTGGGGTTATAAATGTCAGTAGTGTCCCAAATGGATGGACACCACTCGCAATTTCGGCCGTTTTTGACAGTAGTCCCGTCTTTCCAGGGACACTACTGACATCCCATTAGAAATGTTTCTCCCCGATTTGTACATACGAAAGGGCGCCAAACGCGGTTTTCATGTACAAACCCCGTCGATAAAAGCAAAAAAGACCACATTCCGGCAGGGTTTGTACACAATAACCGCCCTATACAACGTCCCCGCTGTACAAACCCAAAAGAGTAAATCGCCGCAGCATTTCCGGTTTTTCTTCTTATCTTTGCCTTTGAAAGCATCAAGAGTGCCCCTTGAGGGCCACCAACCGAGCAGGCCAGATGCCACGGTGGTAAAACGATGCGGATTGTTCAATCAAAAACAACTCTGTCCTATGTCACAGATTTCATCTCAGGCGGCGGAGCTGCGCCGTCAGCAGTTGGAGTACAGCACTTCAATCACGAAGCTGTATTCCCGTCATGCATCTACCTTGTTCGCTCATTATGACGAGTGGAAGGACAACGATGCCTTCTATTTCGTCGAGTTGCGGCTCGACATGGCCTATGTCGCTTCCAGCGGGCTGATTGCGGAAATCGCTCATCCACCCTACTATCTTGGAACGATCGTCCGGAACTCCTTGCTCAATCCGGGACTATTCGCGTGCGAATGTCCCCACGAACACCGGGCCTATGCCTATACATATAGCGGCTCGCCTCTGTCCGGCAGTGTCTCCCAGGCCATGGCCTGTCCAGCGTGCGGTTGGAACCAATGTATACAGCGAAGCGGCTGGCACTCCCGGAGCAGGGCGCTGACCGCGACCCAGGCCGAAGACCAGGAGCGCCTCCGATCCGTAAAAAAGTCCCATCCGGATTTCCATCCTGCCGACCTGCGGGATTTGCTGCACAGCCTGGGCGTCTCTGAAGAAGAATGCGCCCTGCCTGCGATTGAAAAGAAGATCCAGCGATCCGAGCATGGCGGCATCATCTTCCAACGGGATCCATACGGCGGCATAAAGGTCGAAGATTCCAGCACCGGACAAGTTGCCTGGCACCGATGGTACGGTATCAACGAATAGCCCTCCATATCCCACACTCCAGTCCCGTGTCCCCGACAGGCTACTGGGACTGGATCCTCTCTTCCTTTATAAACTACCCGCATTTTGCTATCTTTGCTTCATGAGCGAGTATTATCGGCATTTCAAAGGCAATGTGTACCGGCTTATCGGGATTGCCAAGGACAGTGAGACCCTGGAGAAGAGGGTCGTCTACCAGGCGATGTACGGCGACGGCGACCTGTGGGTGCGCCCGTATGACATGTTTTTCGGGAAAGTGGAACGGGACGGGAAGGTCTTCGACCGATTCAGTCCTATTAGCGAAGAGGAGGCCCTCAAAGAAAATATGCCGGAATGAAACTGGAAGAAGCCATCGTCCTGGTCCTGGCTTCTGCCGGACGGGGCATGCGGACAGAGCAGATTGCCGCGGAAATCAATTTCCGCGGCCTTTACCAGCGTCAGGACAAACAGCCGGTATCGGGGAAACAGATCTATGCCGTCATCATGTCCCATCCGGACACGTTCGTCAAGTCCGACGGACTGATTCGGCTGATTATGTAAGAAGATAACCGGGATTTTTCGCTTTTTCAAACGTTAGTCCGAGACGGGCCGGACCGGCATGCCGGAGAAATAGATTCCCTTCTCATTTACACTTAGGGCCCATGCATTACTTGGCTCACTCACTTCCGCATCCGAGCGAAGCGTAGATGACCAGAAGTAGCCACGAATATCGTCATCATAGAGATCAGATCCCCCCTCGAGCCGGCGACGGATCCGAGGAACTGATGGATCCATGCAGGACAGCGCCGCCGCCTTAAGGAGCAAGATGGCAGACTTCATGATGAAAGGGGATAAAGCGTTCGTTTTTACAACGATACGCAAGTTCAAACACAATCGCAAGAGGCTGGGATCAACAGGCTTGCGCTACCAGAGCTTCTCGTCCATCATTTAAACCGGTCGAAACGCAGGAGCTCGGACTGCAGGGCATCCGGATCCGGGGCGCTGTCCGGATGGAAGAGGGAGACCGTAGTCTTGCTTCCGGCATCGGACCAGTTGCCGACAACCCGGCCGTCCTGCAGCATCACGTTCCAGAACGTACCGCTGTTGTCGTGGGCATGGTGCCGGTGGTCCGGATGCAAGACGACGTGCCGGCTTTTGTAACCGATCAGATATTCATCGTACGCGGGAAGCAAGTGGACCCTTCCCTGTCGAAAGCCGCGTGTACGACTGTCGCAGTGGATGTAATAGGTCTCCCCTTTCCAACGCACCGTGTCAAGTTCCTTACCCAGGGACCCGATCGCCTTGCGACAGTCGCTGATATTGAGCCCGCTCCACCAGACAAAGTCCTGCAGCGTCGCCGGCGAATGGCTGCGAAAGTATTTCCGCGCAAGGAGGGCCAGGGCTTCTTCGCGCGGCAAAGGAGCGAAAGAAGGAATCCGCTCCGCCGTCAGCGCCAGCGTCCGTTTCTGTGGGTGTAGGACCCCGGAGCAAAGCAGGCCCGAAAGCTCCGCCAGGCGGATATGATAGGACAGCCGGTGGTCATCCATCCGGATATCCCGTTCGGCCAGGGCCCGGGCCAGATCCTCTTTCAAGACGTCATTCCGACCGGAAACCACATCGGCGAAAATGCCGCTGATCCACGCCTCTTCCTCCGGGGAAATATCGACCCCGTTGGCATGCATCCAGCCGCGCAGCCCGCCAAGGGCCTTGCGCCGGCACAAGGAAAGCATCCAGGCATAGTCCTCCTCCGCCACCAGCTGCCAGGTAGTCCGGAGCAAGTGCGTACGGATGATCTTCCCGCTGTCGTAATCACGTGCAAAGGCTTTCGCCGACGGTCGCTTCGTCCGCATGCCCACCGCCCAGCGCATCATCCGGTAGTCTTGTGCCTGCATGGCACCCATCCACGAGACCACCTCGTGGGGCGAAGAAAACTGCGGGCAGATGAGCTGCTGGTTCAGCAGGCGGGCGGAAACAGGGTTCATTTCAGGCTGTCATAGATGCCGATTACCTTCTGGTTGGCTGCACGAAGGCCGGGCTCATCCATCTTGATGACCTTCCGGTCGTAGGTCATCAGGCCGTTCACCTCGATCTCCACATCGGTCGTCTGGGTGTAGACGGCCGCCGCGCATCCCTGGCGGACCAGGTCGCCGAGCTGCTCTGCAAAACGTTCATACTCAGCCAGTACTTCCTCCCCGCTCTTGTACTGGACATAGCCCCAGTTCCGGTCCGGCTGCCACAGATGGCCTTCCACCGCCAGCCCGATGCCGCCATATTCGCCCAGGACATTGACCAGCGCCGGATCCCACAGCGGCATCTCCGGATTCGGATAATGGTGCACATCCAGGATATCGCCGAGCCCCCGGACGAAGTTGCCCCCAGAAGCCGGATTGACCAGCCGGGTCGGGTCAGCCTGCTTGGTGAAAGCGACCGCCGCCGGCGTATCGAACTGCGCCCAACCTTCATTGAACGGCACCCAGACAACGATGGAAGGATGGTTCTTCAGCTGGGCGATGATTTCGCCCCATTCTTTATAATAGGTTGCGCGGCCCGACGCCGGGATCTCCCAGTCGGTACCGTCATAGTCGAAGTTATGCCAGCTGTTGTGCCGGCTGTCGGTCATGGACGGCATGTCCTGCCAGACCAGGATGCCCAGTTTGTCACACCAGTAGTACCAGCGCTCCGGCTCGACCTTGATGTGCTTACGGATCATGTTGTAGCCGAAATCCCGGGTCTTTTCGATATCATAGCGCAGTGCGGCATCCGTCGGGGCCGTATACAGGCCGTCCGGCCACCAGCCCTGGTCCAGCGGACCGAAATGGAAGAGCGCTTTCCCGTTCAGGGCCATCCGCTTATGTCCCTCGGCATCCTCCACGATGGAGATATCCCGCAGTGCCGTGTATCCTTCCACCTCATCCAACACCTTCCCACCACGGAAATATTTGATTTTCAATCCATAGAGATAAGGGTCATCCGGCGACCAGTTGTGCGGGTCCGCCACCTGGAGCGTCACGGTCTCACCCGGGGCAAAGGTAGCCTCACCGGCTCCATCCAGCAAGAAAACGACCTGGTCTCCTGCCTGTGAGCCCTCCACGGCAGCGGAAAGGATCACCCGGCCATCGGCATGTCCTTCCGCCACATAGGAGCGGATGTAGGCCTTCGGAACCGGCTCCAGCCAGACGCTCTGCCAGATCCCGCTGACCGCCGTATACCAGATCCCGGAGGGATGGGATACCTGCTTGCCGCGCGGCTGGGCGTCGCTGTCGGTGGCATCCAGCACCCGGACCCGCAAGGTCTGCGGCCCCGATCCGGTCAGGTAAGGAGCGATGTCAAAGGAGAAATGCGTGTAGCCGCCCGTATGGGAGCCGACCGGCTGTCCGTTGACCCAGACATCCGTCTGCCAGTCAACCGCCTCGAAATGAAGGAGCAGACTCCCCTTCCGCCATTTCTTCGGCACCGAGAACGTCGTCTCGTACCAGAGTGCATCTTCCGCCGTAAACGTACGACCTACGCCGGAGAGGGCGGACTCGACGGCAAACGGCACCAGGATCTTTCCTTCAAAAGCCTGGGGCGTCGCATTTTTCGGCGTAATCACATAGTCCCAAAGCCCGTTCAGGGATTTCCAGTCGGGACGGACCATCTGCGGGCGCGGATACTCCGGAAGGACGGCGGCGGGATCAAGGTCTTCCGCAAAAGAGGTCAGGATATGGTCCCCGGCCGGGGTCCAATCGTAAGTTTCCGTTTTACCGGCACATCCGGCCAGAAGCAGGGCGCATGTGAAAAAAGGCAGGGAGAGTCTCAGTTTCATGGTTTGAATTGTTTTACGTCTGACACAAATTTACTATTTTTGTGTGATAACCAAATCAAACAACGGGTTTTTATGTATTCTTTCCTTCTCTGCCTGGCTGCCCTGATCCTCGGCTATCTCCTCTATGGGACCTTCGTCGAGAAAGTCTTCGGCGCCGATCCGTCGCGGCAGACCCCTGCCATCACCAAGGCCGACGGCATCGACTTCATCCCGATGCCGACCTGGAAAGTCTTCATGATCCAATTCCTCAACATCGCCGGTACCGGACCGATCTTCGGAGCCATCATGGGCGCCAAGTTCGGCCCTGCCTCCTACCTGTGGATCGTGCTAGGCTGCATCTTCGCCGGTGCCGTCCATGACTATCTCAGCGGAATGCTGTCCGTACGCCATGGGGGCGTCGGCCTGCCGGACCTGGTCGGCATCTACCTGGGGAAAGGGACCCAGCGCGTCATGCTCTGCTTCTGCGTCCTCCTCCTGCTGCTGGTCGGTGCGGTCTTCGTCTACAGTCCGGCCGAGATCCTCAAGGACATGGCCGGCGACGGCACGTCGAAGTCGTTCATGATCTGGGCGGGCGTCATCTTCGTCTACTACATCATCGCGACCCTCATGCCGATCGACAAGATCATCGGGAAAATCTACCCAGTCTTTGCCATCGCACTGATTTTCATGGCCCTGGCCCTGATGGTCGGGCTCTTTGCCAAATGGCCTTCCCTCCCCGAGATCTGGGACGGCCTGGGCAACCGCAGTCCTTCGGTCGGCGTAACCGGCCAGCCCATCTTCCCCTGCCTGTTCATCACCATCGCCTGCGGCGCCATCAGCGGCTTCCATGCCACCCAGAGTCCGCTCATGGCCCGGTGCATGAAAAACGAACGGCTCGGACGGCCGGTCTTCTACGGTGCCATGATTACCGAAGGCATGGTGGCCCTGATCTGGGCGGCCGTCAGCTCCTGGTTCTTCTTTGACAGAGGCGCGGCCACCGTCGGTGCCGACATGACGGCCTCCGCCCCGACCGTCGTCACCCTCGTATCGAAAAGCTGGCTGGGCACGCTGGGCGCCATCCTGGCCCTGCTCGGCGTCGTGGCAGCCCCGATCACCAGCGGCGACACGGCCCTGCGCAGCGGACGCCTGATCATCGCCGACGCCCTGCACTTCGACCAGAAGACACGCCGCAACCGCCTGGCCATCAGCATCCCGATGTTCCTGCTCGTCGCCCTTCTCCTCTGGTACAACATCTCCGATGTCAACGGATTCAACACGATCTGGCGGTATTTCGGCTGGGCCAACCAGACCCTGGCCGTCTTCACCCTCTGGTCCGTCACCGTCTACCTGACCCGCGCGCGCAAGGGCGCCTACTACCTGATCACCCTGCTGCCGGCCTGCTTCATGACCGCCGTCTGCACGACCTATATCTGCACGGCCAAGATCGGCCTGAACCTGCCGATGTCGTGGAACCAGGCATTGGGCGCCGGCGTATTTGTTCTTTCCGCCATTCTTTTTTATCTTTGGAAAATCCGCAAGAATAATCAATCATAACAGAATATGCTAGACAAAGAAAGAGGGCTGTATGTAGCCCATTGCGAAAACGGCCCGATCAGCATCGTGGGCAAGATGGCCAACCGCCACGGCCTCATCGCCGGAGCCACCGGCACCGGTAAGACCATTACCCTCCAGGTACTGGCCGAGACCTTCTGCCAGGCAGGCGTCCCCTGCTTCATGGCGGACATGAAGGGCGACCTGTCCGGTATCAGCCAGGTCGGCAAGCTGTCCGGCTTCATCAGCAAGCGCCTGCCGGAATTCGGCATCGAAGATCCCCAGTTCCAGAGCTGCCCGGTCCGCTTTTTCGACGTCTTCGGCGATCAGGGGCACCCGATGCGCGCCACGGTCTCCGGCATGGGGCCGCAGCTGCTGGCCCGCCTGCTGGAGCTCAATGAGACCCAGACCGGCGTGCTGAGCATCATCTTCCGCATCGCCGACGACAAGGGCCTGCTGCTCATCGACATGAAGGACCTGCGGGCCATGGTGGATTTCGTGGGCCGCAACGCCGAGGAGTTCACCACCGAATACGGCAATGTCTCCAAGGCCAGCGTAGGCGCCATCCAGCGTGCCCTCCTGACCCTCGAGGACCAGGGTGCCGACAAGTTCTTCGGCGAGCCGGAATTCGATGTCTACGACCTGCTGCAGTGCGAAGGAGGAAAGGGAATCATGAATGTTTTGGCGGCCGACCAGCTCATGATGCGTCCAAAGCTGTATTCGACCTTCCTGCTCTGGCTCCTGTCCGACCTGTATGCCCGCCTGCCCGAAGTCGGCGACCTCGACCTGCCGAAACTCGTGTTCTTCTTTGACGAGGCGCACATGCTCTTCGACGGCACGTCCAAGGCCCTGACCGACAAGATCGAGCAGGTGGTCCGCCTGATCCGTTCCAAGGGCGTCGGCGTCTACTTCGTGACCCAGTCCCCGACGGACATCCCGGAGGCCATCCTCGGCCAACTCGGCAACCGTGTCCAGCATGCCCTGCGGGCCTTTACCCCGAAGGACCAGAAAGCGGTGAAGACCGCGGCGGATACCTTCCGGCCGAATCCGGCCTTCAAGACCGCCGATGCCATCATGGAGCTCGAGACCGGTGAAGCCCTCGTTTCCTTCCTCGACGAAAAGGGTTCGCCCCGGATGGTCGAGCGCGCCAAGATCCTGTTCCCGCTCAGCCAGATCGGTGCGATCACCGAGGACCAGCGGGCGGAACTGATCAAGAAGTCCCGTCTGTTCGGCCGCTATGACCACGCCGTCGACCGCGAAAGCGCCTTTGAGGTCCTGCTCAAGCAGGCAGAGGAAGCCGCCAAGGCCGAGGAAGAAGCCAGGGCCGCCGCTGAAGAGGAAAAACTGAAAGCCAAGGAAGAAAAGGAAAAAGCCAAAAAGAAGACCCAGAGCAAGGGCATGGGCAGCAAGATCCTCGGCGCCGTTGCTACGGCCATCGCAGCCAGCCTGGCCAAGAGCGTAGGCAGCGCCGTTTCCGGAGCTGTCAATGGAAAGAGCACTACGTCAAAGTCAAAGACCACGACCAAGTCGGCGGCCGGAAAGGCGGCCAGCTCTGCAGCGCAGGCGGCGACCCGGACGATTACCAAGGAACTGACCCGCAGTATCCTTGGCAACCTGATCAAATAAAACAGCTTATTGGAAGAAGGAGAAGTGTACGCGACTGTACTTCTTCTCTTTGATGAAATGGGGATGGGTCTCGAAAGAGTGCTCGTCCCCATGTTCCAATATGAACCAGCAGTCGGGATGCAGGATGCCGGAAGAGAGGACCTTGTCCGGCAAGGTGGCCAGGTCCTCCAGGGCATAGGGCGGATCGGCGAAGACGATATCGAACTTTTCCTGGCACAGCGGCAGGAAGCCGAAAACGTTGTGGCGCACCACCGTCAGCTGGTCCTGGATTCCGAGCCGGGCCGCCGTTTTGGAAATGAAGGCCGCATGGACCGGGTTCATTTCGACGGTCCAGACATGGCCGGCACCGCGGGAGATGAATTCATAGGAAATCGCACCGGTCCCGCCGAAGAGGTCGAGCACCTTGAGGTCCTCAAACTCGTATTCGTTCCCGATGATGTCAAAGAGGGCTTCGCGCGCGAAATCCGTCGTCGGACGGGCCTTGAATCCCGCCGGCGGATCGATGGTCTTGCCTTTCAGGCGGCCGCCGATGATCCTCATACCTGTTCGACGGCTTTGAAATAGCGGTACAGGGACATCTCCTGTTCCTGGGCAAGGGGCGTACGGAAACAGATCGTCGAGACTTCCGGATTCAGCTGGAGCTTCTTCATGGCCAGGAAGATAAAATACTCGGCCGTGGTGAAATCCGTCGCCTGGAAGACATTGGCCAGCCGGAGGCTGCCGCCCTGGGCGATGGCCAGGTGGAGCCAGCCGTCCATATAGGAACAGAGGATCTTGTTGTACTCCGGGCAATCCCCCAGCCCTTCCAGGATGTAGTACATTTCCGGGAGGATGCGGGCGGGATGGCCGGAAGTCGTATAGACCGTCTGGCTGATGGCCCGGGAGAGGGTTTCGTCCATGCTGTTGGAGAACACCAGCACAGCGCCCCGGGAAGGGACTTCCACATAGTCCACCGCATCCGTGTCGCGCAGGGCCGTCACTTCGGAAAGGGCCTGGCGGGCCGTCAGCGGATCGAAGAAATGGACCGGGACCAGGGCGCATTTCGGAGTCAGCAGGGAGATGTCGACCCGGTCGTAGCGACGCTGGAATTCCGGCGTCGTGAAAATGCGGTCGGCACCGAGCCACCCCGAAGAGCGGCCGGTCCCGTCCTGGTAAACCTTAAAAGAATATCCACTCAAGGAAACTTGAATGGATATTCTGCTGTCTGTATATGTCTCTGTCATGACAGATAAGCCGGGGGAAGACTACTCCCAGTTACCTGCGTTGTTGTTCGGAGCGGAGATGCTGCCGACCTGGAGGCCTTCGAAACGGTTCTGGGCCTTCTTCTCGGCATCGAGGTTGATGCGGAGCTGGTTGTCAAGACCCTTGAGGAGCTTCTTGTACGGCATGCGGGCCTCGAAGAGCGGGACATCGACACCGGAGACCTTCTTGATGGCGGCTTCCATTTCGGTCAGCTGCTTGCCGGAGAACGGGATGTACTTCAGGGAATCCGGGTTGAAATCCTTGCGGCTGTTGAACAGGGTATCCTTGACGGGGATTTCGCTCTTGACAGTGAAGACGAGGTTCTTGTCACCGGCCTGATACATCTTGAAGAGATCCTGAGGGGTGATCTTCTTATTGGCCTTCTTGATGGCATCGGTGTGCGCGACAGCCAGGGAGTCATCGTTGGAACCGACCTGCATGAGGACGTCCATCTTGCCGGTGTTGTAGAAAAGGATCAGGGAATCGATGGTGGTGGAGAACTTGCCGTTCACGCTCTTGTACGCAACCTGGAGGTCACGGATGTCCTTCAGGCGCTGGATGCCGACACTCTCACGGGCCTTGACGGCCTTGTTGAATTTCACCGGTTCCTGGATGCTCTGCACGATCATGTAGGCCAGACCTGCGATTACAAAAAGGAGCAAGATGCTCACAATCGTCTTAACTGCTTTGTTCATTATGTTTGTGTTTTATAATATTCAAAACTCCGACAAAGTTAGAAAAATGATTTATCAAATGCAATATAATTTGTAAATTTGCGCTCGGATTTTATGAATGCCATGGACCGGACTGACAGCAGCAAGACCGCGGCACTGCGCGACATCCTCCGCAAGTCGTCGCGGATCGTGACCGTTTCCCATACGCGCCCCGACGGGGATGCCGTGGGAAGCAGTTTCGGCATGGCCCGCTGGCTGCGCAGCCAGGGGAAAGAGGTGACCACCCTGTTCCCCGACCCGGTGCCGGCGACGCTGGATTTCCTGTTCACCGATACGGACCGGGCCTCCTGCCGGATCTATTCGGAAGATCCCGACGGAGCCGCCGCTGCGGTACGGTCGGCGGACATGGTCATCTGCCTCGATTTCCCGGAGTTCCACCGGGCCGAGGGGCTGGAAGGGCCGCTGCGGGAAAGCAAGGCCGCCAAGGTCCTGATCGACCACCACCTGGGTCCCGACCGGGAAGCCTTTGACCTGAGTTTCTCGCAGACGGACATTTCCTCCGCCTCCGAGCTGGCATTCTGGGTCCTTGACGCCATCGGCGCCTGCCTGCCGACCGATGCGGCCACGGCCCTGATGGCCGGCATGACCACCGACACCAACAATTTCGCCAATTCCACCTACCCCTCCACCCTGGAGATGGCCGCCCGCATGCTCGAGCTGGGCGTAGACCGGGATGCCCTGATCACCGACATCTACCAAAGCTACGAGGAGCGGCGCCTGCGTGCCATGGGACGCCTCCTGCAGGAGATGAAGATCACGTCCGACGGCGTGGCCTACATGATCCTGACGGCGGCCCGCCGCGACGCCCTGGAGCTGGGAGACGGCGATACGGAAGGGTTCGTGAACCTGCCCCTGGCCATCCGCCGGGTCCGGATGAGCCTGTTCCTCCGCGAGGAAGACGGCGTATTCCGGGTATCCATCCGCTCCAAACGGGGATGCTCTGCCAACAGGATGGCACACAAATGGTTCCACGGCGGCGGACACGAACTGGCCGCCGGCGGGAAACTGTTCTTCCCGCAGGATATCCCCACGCCGGCCGACGCGGCCGCCTACATTGAAAAAGTGACCCATGAAGACCTTTGCTAAGATAACCTGCCTGGGCGTACTGGCCCTGCTGGGCGCGGCTTGCTCCAAAGCCAGCACCGAGACCTTGTTCGCCGGTCAGGAGACCCGCATCGAGAGTTTCCTCAGCAGCCAGCTGTCTGCCAATCCGGACGCCTATACCGTCAGCAACGGGGGTTCGCAGCGGCTCGTGCTGGTCGAAGGCAGCGGCGACGAACTGGAAAGCGGGGGGACCCTGTCCTTCTACTGGGCCGGGTATATCCTCAACAGCACTTCCCTGACGGCATCCAGCCTGTTCGGCACCAATTCGGCCGAGGTGGCCGAGGCCGCCGGATGGAGCACGGAGGATACGGACGCCTTCGCCATCCGTACCATGCCCCTGGGAGAACTGGCCGGCGCCCTGCGCGACGGACTGACCGGGGTCAAGGGTGGACAGGAATGCATCGTCCTCTTTTCCGGAAAATATGGGTTCACAAGCAAGCCGTTAGGCACGATTCCTGCAAATGCAGCACTGGCTTACCACATTTGGGTGGAGAGCATCAGCAATGATTAAGAATATGAAAACCAACAAGATAGCATGGCTGCTCATCGGAGCGGCACTCCTCACGGGATGCGCCAAGAGCGTATCCGTTTCCGACAATGCGGACAACAAGGCCTACATCGAAGCCTGGATGGCCAAGAATCATCCGGGCATCAGCGCCTCCGGAACCGGCATATACATCCTCGATGACAAGGCCGGGACCGGTACGACCTACAGCGGCCAGGACTATGTCTACATCCGCTTCACGATCCGTGACATGAACGGCAACATCTCCTCGACGACGGAGGCGAAGACGGCCCAGCAGATCGGCTCGTATGACAAGACCTATTTCTATGGGCCGGAAGTCATCTACGCCGGGAACGAGTCCCTGAGCGTCGGCATGGAAGACCTCCTGACCGGCATGAAGACCGGCGGCACGCGGACCGCCCTGGTCCCGAACTGGCTCATGGGGTACAAACGGTACGACGATGCCGAGACGTATTACGAAAAGGCCAGCGCTTCGGATTATTCCAATACCGTCTATTCCATCACGCTGGTGGACACCTTCGACGACGAGACCGCCTGGGAGACCGATTCCCTCTCGCGTTATCTTGCGAAGCAGTTCCCGACCATCACCAAGCTGGAGGACGGAATCTATTACCAGA
This sequence comes from Bacteroidales bacterium, assembly GCA_017483985.1. Next base: position 23,416 of record JAFUUB010000067.1, read on the forward strand.
AGGTCTCCGGCACGAGCACCCATACCATCCCGGCAGATTCCACCGTCTATATCAATTACACCGGGCGTCTGCTGAACGGGCAGGTCTTCGATACCAACGATGAGAAGACCGCCAAGATTGCGGGGATCTACTCCAGCAGCAACACGTATAAACCCACCCAGGTCAACTGGGGAGAAGCCTATTCCGACCTGACGATGGGCAGCAGCGGGACTTCCATGATCGAAGGGTTCGCCAAGGCCCTGTTCCAGATGCATCCCGGAGAGAAAGGCATCGCCGCCTTCATTTCGGACAAGGGATACGGCGCTTCCGGATCCGGGATGATCATCCCGTCATACTCTCCCCTGCTCTTCGAATTCGAACTCGTCCCTGAACCGTAAGCCCATGGCGACAGGATCCATTCCGACTGAACTGGGCACCAAGAAGGTCAGCACCCTGCTGAAAGAGTATGCAGTCCCCGGCATCATCGCCATGACTGCATCTTCTTTGTATAACATGGTGGACAGCATCTACATCGGCCACATCAAGGATGTGGGCTCGTATGCGATCTCCGGCCTGGCCGTGACCTTCCCCCTGATGAACATTTCCGCCGCGCTCGGCACCCTTGTCGGTGTCGGCGCCGCGACCATGATTTCCGTCCTCCTCGGGCAAAAGAACTACCCCGCAGCCAACAAAGTCCTGGCCAATGAAGTGACCCTCAACACCCTCATCGGCTTGGTGTTCAGCGCCTGCATGCTCCTGTGGCTGGACCCGGTCCTGACCTTCTTCGGCGCCAGCGAAAACACCCTGCCCTACGCGCGGAGTTACATGCAGGTCATCCTGATCGGGAACGTATTCACCCACCTGTACTTCGGCCTGAACAGCGTCATCCGTTCCTCGGGCAACCCGCGCCTGGCCATGGGCCTGACCCTGTTCACGGTCATCTCGAACAGCATCCTCGACCCGGTCTTCATCTTCGGGCTCGGCATGGGCATCCAGGGCGCCGCCGTCGCGACGGTCCTGTGCCAGTTCCTGGCCCTGTGCTATGCGTTGTGGTACTTCATGGACCAGAAGAAATTCCTGCACCTGCCCAAGCGGATCTTCGCCCTGGACTGGCGCATCGCCAAGGAATCCCTGGCCATCGGCATGGGGCCCTTCCTGATGAACCTGGCCGCCTGCATCGTTGCTCTGTTCATCAACCAGCAGCTCCGCAAGTTCGGCGGCGACCTGTCAATCGGCGCCTACGGCATCGTGAACCGGATTTCCTTCCTTTTCGTGATGATCGTCATGGGCCTGAACCAGGGCATGCAGCCGATCGCCGGCTACAACTACGGCGCCCGTCAGTACAGCCGCGTCAAGGAGGTCTACTTCCTGACGGCCAAGTGGGCCACCTTCGTCCTATGCTTCGGCTTCATCGTGTCCATGTTCCTGCCGGGTCCCGCCGTCAGCATCTTCACGAACGATCCCGAGCTGAAGGAAATCGCCACCAAGGGACTCCGGATGATGAACCTGGTCTTCCCCATCATCGGCTTCCAGATGGTCGCCACCAACCTCTTCCAGTGCCTCGGCATGGTCCAGAAGTCCATTCTCCTGTCCCTGTCCCGGCAACTGCTCTTCCTCGTACCCTGCGTCTACCTGCTCCCGATCTGGTTCGGGGTCCGGGGCGTCTGGTACAGTTTCCCCATTTCGGACGGCCTGGCCAGCATCATGACCGCAATCTTCCTGGTCAGCCTGGTCCGCAAGCTCACCCGCCTGAAGGATGGCGACGACCCGGCCATCCTCGGCAGCAAAATCTGACCCGCCATGGAAGAAAAGATCCTCATCAACATCGGACGGCAGTTCGGCAGCGGCGGACGCCTGGTCGCCCAGGCGATCGGCCGGAAACTGGACATTCCGGTCTATGACAACGAACTCATCTCCAAGGCCGCGGAAGAAAGCGGCTTCAGCAAGCACCTCTTTGCCAAGAGCGACGAGAACCGGAGCCTGTTCTCCATCTCCAGCTTCTTCGCCAACGCCCGTTTCGGCATTGCGGACAACTACGTCAGCGACAACGAACTGTTCCGTATCCAGAGCGACGTGATCCGCAAGATCGCGTCGGAAGGTTCCGCCATCTTCATCGGCCGCTGCTCCGACTATATCCTGCGGGACATGCACTGCCTGGATGTCTTCATCACCGCCTCCGACGAGACCCGCATCAAACGGGTTGCCGAGCGGGAAGGCCTCTCCGCCGAAGAAGCCGAGCGCCTGATCCGGACCAAGGACCGCACCCGCGAAACCTATTATAACTACTTCACTTTCGGGAACTGGGGCGTCGCATCCAACTACGATGTCTGCATCGACTCCTCCCTGCTGGGTATCGACGCGACCGCCGACCTGATCATCGGACTCCTTGACCGCTTCAGGAAATGAGACGCAGCGCCCGACTCTTCTGCGGCCTGACCACGGTCCTGGCCCTGCTGGCCTGCGTTTCCTGCGGCGGCCGCGAAACCCGTGAGCACCGCCCTACGGTCAACCTCAACAAGGTGCTGACCAATGCGATGTCGGATACCGCCGACCTCAAGGGGATGGAACGGAAGATCCGCAATTTCATGCAGGAATGGCAGCTCAAGGGCGTCAGCCTGGCCGTCATGCGGGGCGATTCCCTCTACTATGCCAAGGGCTTCGGCTGGGCGGACCAGCAGAAGGAAGTGGAAATGGCCCCGGGGCATATCCTCCGCGTCGCCTCCGTGTCCAAGCTGATCACGGCCGCGGGCATCATGCGCCTGCAGGAGATGGGGAAACTATCCCTCCAGGACAAGGTCTTCGGCCCGGAAGGCATCCTGAAAGACTCCACCTACCTGCAATCCATCTCCGACCGCAACTACTACCGGATCACGGTGGAAGACCTGCTCCGCCACAAGGGCGGACTGACGACCACCGGCGGCGATCCAATGTTCTCCACGCGGTCCATCATGGCCAACAACCACCTCAAGGAAGCGCCGGACCACAAGACGCTGCTGCGCCTGGTCCTGCGGCGGAAACTGGGCTTCGTCCCGGGAACGTCCCAGTCCTACTCCAACCTCGGTTTCCTGCTGCTGTCCATGGTCATCGAAGAAGTGACCGGAGAGACCTACGAGGACTGGATCCAGGAGAACATCCTGCATCCGGCCGGCTGCCGGGACATGCACATCGCCCATAACTACTACAAGGAAAAATACAAGAACGAAGTCCGCAACTACGTTCCTTCCAACGAACCGCTCTATCCGGAATACAACAACAGCGGCCGGAAGGTCGAACGCTGCTACGGCGGCAACGATATCACGGCCCTCTCCGGTGCCGGCGCCTGGGTGGCCTCCCCCGCCGAACTGGCCCTGTTCGTCGCCTCCATCGACGGACGGCCCGAGATTCCGGACATCCTGACCCAGGAGAGCATCGACGCCATGACCGAGTACTTCGACAAGGACACCTTCTCCTTCGGCTGGAACGACACCAACCCCGCGGTCGGCTGGACCCGCAGCGGGACCTTCTCCGGGACCTCCGCCCTCATCAAATATTTCCCGGACGGGGAATGCTGGATCTTCGTGACCAACACCAGCACCTGGAAAGGACCGTCCTTCTCCCGCATCACGGCGACGCTCTTCAGCGAACTGCGCCGTGGCTGGGGCGACAAGTTCCCCAAGCAGGACCTCTTCCACGAATAGACCTACATCGACGCAATGATGCCCAGCACCTGCAGCAGGAGCCGGGCGACGGCGTCGTCGGCCGCCACGAGCCAGGCCGGGCAAAGCCCGATGGCGGAGAGGAAGGTACAGCCGGCGGAAAGGATAACCAGGGCGGAGGTCATCGGCATCGCCAGCAGGTTGGTCAGCAAGAAGTACTTCGGGAAAGTCCCGAAACGCAGCCAGGCCAGGGGGCCGGTAAAGAGCTGGCAGGATATCGACAGCGCCATCATCTCCCACATGCGGCGGGGCAGGTTCCAGCGGTCTTTCCGCGGTCCTTCGGACGGATACCAGGCCTGCAGGCGGGGAAGCACCAGCACGATCCCGGCCATCGCCAGGTAGGACAGCTGGAATCCGGCCGACGATACGACGGAAGGGTCCAGGGTGAGCTGCAGGGTCAGCGCACCGCACAGCACCCGCACCGGTGAAGGATGCCGTTCCAGGAGCAAAGCCAGTTCCCGGAGCAGGATGAACAGGAAGGCCCGCACCAGCGATGGGGCAGCCCCCGTCATCCACGTGTAGGCACCGGCCGCAAGGATCAGGAAGACGCTTCGCAGGCGCCGGGTCCACAAGCCGTTGCCCAGGGGTTTCGTCAGCCACAGCAGAAGCAGGTACAGGATTCCCAGGTGCAGGCCGGAGAGCGCCAGGATGTGCGAAGCCCCGCTTTCCCGGAACACCCGGACCGTCTCCTGCTCCAGTCCGCTCCGGTCGCCGGTCATCAGGGCCAGGACCAGCGCGCCGGTCTGACCGGAAGGGAACGGGATGCTTCGGACCTGGCTGCGGAGCACCTCCCCGGCCGCCGGGTCGGGACCGAAGGACCGGCCATCCAGTCCGCCGGTGACCCCGCACAGCAGCCCGATGCATCCGAACAGGACGGCGACGGCGGCATAGCGGCGCCCCCGGCCCGACAGCAGGAGCAGCAGGGCGGCGGCCGGCAGCAGCGCACAGACCCCAGCCACGGCATGAAGGGCGGAAGCGGCATGCTGCCAGGCGGGAAAAGCCATCAGGAAAGTCCCCAGGAAGACGCCGCCGGCCAGCGGCAGGGACACGCTCACGATCTCTCTCTCCTCAGTCATCTCGAATCTTATTTCCTTGCTAAAATAGCGATTCTTTGTTAACTTTGCGCGGATAACACGAAAATAATTCCATTCTTATGATCATACTCGTCATCAACTGCGGCAGTTCTTCCATCAAGTACCAACTGCTGGACATGAAGAGCGACGACATCTTCGATGTCATTGCGAAAGGCATTGCCGAAAAGATTGGTCTGCCGGAAGGCATCCTCCAATATGCACCGACTGGTAAACCGAAGACGGTCAAGGACTTGCCCATCGCTGACCACAAAGTCGGCATGCAGCTCATCCTCGAAGCCCTTACCAATCCCGAGACCGGCGTGCTGAAATCCCTCGAGGACATCGAGGCCGTGGGACACCGCATCGTCCAGGGCGGCGATTTCTTCTCCGGCAGCGCCCTCGTCAATGAGGATGTCCTGAAGAAGATCGCCTTCTGCAGCGACTTCGCCCCGTTGCACAACCCGGCCCACCTCCTGGGTATCGAAGCCATCCAGCATGTCCTCCCGACGGTCCCGCAAGTCGTTACCTTCGACACCGCCTTCCACCAGACGATGCCGGCCTATGCCTATATGTATGGCCTTCCGTACGAGTATTACGAGAAATTCCGCGTCCGCCGCTACGGTGCCCACGGCACCTCCCACCAGTTTGTCGCCCAGCAGGGTGCCAGATTCTGCGGCGTGGACCTCGATCATTCCAAGATCATCACCTGCCACCTGGGTGCGGGCAGTTCCATCTGCGCCATCAAGGACGGCAAATGCGTCGATACCTCCATGGGCTTCTCTCCGCTGGAGGGCATGATCATGGGTACGCGTGTCGGCAACATCGACGCCAATGCCGTGATCTACCTGGAGAACAAGTTGGGCGTGACCCCGGACGAGATGTCGACCATCCTCAACCGCAAGTCCGGTTTCCTGGGTGTCTCCCAGAAGACCTCCGATGCACGCGAGCTCAACGAACTGGCCAACAACGGTGATCCGAAGGCCAAGCTCGCCCTCAAGAAGTTCACCTTCGACATCATCAAGATCATCGGCTCGTACGTCGCCGAGATGAACGGCGTCGACCTGATCGTCTTCACCGGCGGTATCGGCGAGCACAACAGCCGCCTGCGCCGCCGTGTCCTCGAGAACTTCTCCTACCTGGGCCTTTCGCTCGATTACGAAGCCAACGCCGCCGCTTTCGGCGAGGATGCCGTGATCACCACCGCCGACTCCACCGTCAAGGCCGCCCTGATCTGCACCAACGAGGAGCTCGTCATCGCCCGCGATACCATGCACATTGTCGAATCCCTTGAAAACTAACGCACATATATACCATGATTACCAAATTCTCTGATGTTTTCGCCGAGCTCAAGGCCGGCAATGTCTGCAAACGGATGGTCGCAGCCTGGGCTGTCGACGAGCACACCATCGAGGCCGCCAGCAAGGCCGTTGACCTGGGCATCGTGACTGCCACCCTCGTGGGTGACAAGGAGATGATCAAGGACGTCTGCGCCAAGAACGATATCGATGTCGAGAAATTCGAGATCGTCAATGAACCCAACGAGCTCAAGGCCGTTTCCCGGGCCGTCCAGCTGGTCCATGACGGTGAGGGCGATGTCCTGATGAAGGGCCTCTGCTCGACGGACAAGTTCCTCCGCGCCATCCTCAACAAGGAGACCGGACTGCTGCCGCCGAAGGGCGTGCTCAGCCATGTCGGTATCATCGAGAATCCGAAATACCACAAGCTCATGTTCCTGACGGACATGGCCGTTATCCCCCAGCCGGATTTCCGCCAGAAAGTCAAGCTGGCGAACTATGTCATCAAGGTGGCGAAGTCCTTCGGCATCGCGAAGCCGAAGGTGGCGTTCATCGCTGCTTCCGAGCAGATGCTGGATTCCATGCCGGCTTGCATGGAGGCTGCCATGCTGGCGAAGATGTGCGACCGCGGCCAAATCCCCGGCTGCATCGCGGATGGCCCGCTGGCCCTGGATGTCGCCATTGATGCCGAGGCCGTGCAGATCAAGAAGCTCGTCAGCCCGGTGGCTGGTGACGCCGATTGCCTCTGCTTCCCGAACATCGAGTCTGCGAACGTGTTCTGGAAGGCGAATTCCAAGCTTTGCGATGGTGTCAAGCAGGCTGGCATGCTGGTCGGTACGACCGCTCCGTGCATCCTGGCGAGCCGTGCTGACAGCGCTGAGACGAAGCTGAATTCCATCGCACAGGCTGTCATGTTCGTGAAGTAGAGCGATACAGCAAAAGAGATTCCTCTTTTCTTCGATCCTCCCCGCAATGCGGGTCCCCTCCCTTCTCGGGAGCCGAAGTCGAAGAAAAGAGGAATCTTTTTTGCTGTTTTACCTTACCAGGAGCCGGAGGCGCCGCCACCGCCGAAGGAGCCGCCGCCGAAACCGCCGAAGCCTCCTCCTCCGCCAAAGGAGCCGCCACCACCCCAGGAGGAACCGCCTCCGAAGATGGAACCGCCCGAATGGCCGATCGGGCCGATGTAGATATAACGGCCGCCACCTCCGCCACCGGAATTGCCGCCGCCGTTGTTGTGCTTGGCAAAATACAGGAAGACCAGGAACAGCAGGCCGAGCAGGATCATCATCGCCACCAGGTCTTCCAGACCGTCTTCACTCCGGTCGCGTTCCACGGAGATCTCCCCGCTGGCATAGGCCATCAGTTTCTCACAGGCCTCCAGCACCCCGCCGAAATAGTCCCCGCTGCGGAAATGCGGAATCATCTGGTTATCAATGATCCGCTTGGCATAGACATCGGGGATTGCCCCTTCCAGGCCATACCCGACCTGAATGGAGACCTGGCCGGAGGCGTCGTCGGTCTTGGGCTTGACCAGGACCACGATGCCATTGTTGAAATCCTTGCTGCCGACGCCCCAGCCCAGGCCGATGCGTACGGCATACTCTGCCGGCGGATACCCTTCCAGGTCCTGGACCGTGACCACGGCGATCTGGTTGGACGTTGAATCATCGAAGGCGACGAGCTTCTGCTCCAGGTGCCGCACCTGGGCGGCGGTAAAGATCCCGGCCAGGTCATTGACCAGCCGCTCCGGCTGCGGACGGGCAGGGATGCCGGCAGCCGGCAGCACCATCACAGCCAGGAACAGCAGACAAAGGGCCCACCGATTAATCTTCGCCGTCATTTTCATGGAAAGAGATTTCGTCCGGAAGTTCGTTGATATCATCCGACCGGTACGGGAAATAGGTCTTCAGCTTTTCGCCGATCAGCACCACGGCCTGTTCCAGGCCATCGGCATACCGGCCTGCGGCAAAAGCGTCGGACAGGATGCCGCAGACGTCGTTCCAGAAGCCATGCGGCACGGCCTCGTTGATTCCCTTGTCTCCCAGCACCGCAAACTTGCGGGAATTGCAGGCGACGTAGATCAGCACCCCGTTGCGGGCGGCCGTCCCGGTCATCCCGAGGATATGAAAAGTCCTCAGCGCCCGTTCCCGCGGGTCTGAGGTACATTTTCTTTCAATGTGGATCCGGATTTCGCCGGAGGTGCTGCGCTCCGCGGCGCGGATGGCAGATTCGACCCGCCGACGTTCCTCCCGGGAAAGGAAGTCGATGGCTCTCATGGGACTAGAATTCCACCTTCGGAGCGACTTCCGCGCCTTCCGCCGCCTTGAAGTAGCCCTTCTTGTCAAAGTTGAAGAGGCCGGCGATCAGGTTGGTCGGGAATGTACGGATCTGGGTGTTGTAAGCCTGGGCCGTCTCGTTGAATTTCTGGCGCTCGACGGTGATCCGGTTCTCCGTTCCCTCGAGCTGGGCCTGCAGGTCCTTGAAATTCTCATTCGCCTTTAGGTCCGGGTAAGCCTCGCTGACTGCGATCAGCCGGCCGAGGGCCTGGCTCAGTTCACCCTGGGCAGCCTGGTACTTTGCGATCTGCTCTTCCGTCAGGTCAGAAGCATCCACCTTCATCTGCGTCGCTTTCGCACGGGCCTCGATGACGGCCTGGAGCGTGCTGCTCTCGTGCTCCGCATAGCCCTTGACCGTCGCCACCAGGTTCGGAATCAGGTCAGCACGGCGCTGATAGACATTCTCCACCTGTGCCCAGGCGGACTGGACGGCTTCGTCACTCTTGACAAGACCGTTGTAGGCGTTCTTGACCCAACCGAACAAAACGAGGGCGAGGACGACAAGAACGAGTACGATGGAAAGACCCTTTTTCATGATATCGTCGGTTAAAACTATTCTCCGGCATCCCGGACACAACGGACATTGGCCCGGAAATAAGACTTGTACACGCTGGATTTGAAGACATCCGGGTTCTGGACATAGAGCTGGCGGACCCAGGCCTGGCCTTCCTCCGCTTCCTCGGCGGTCCAGAAGACGGCATAATGGGAACTGCCCCGGAAGGAGGCGTTCTCACCGTCCTCCATGGCATATCCGGAAGGAATCGCACAGAACTTCAACTGGTTGGAGATCGTCACTTCCGGCCAGAACTCCCACATCTTGTTCTCGTTCATGTACGCATCCGCCATCATGGCGCCCGCGATCCCGGCATAGACATCGCCCGGGGTCTCGCAGCCATGGGCCTTCGCCAGGTCATCCCAGTCGGCGGCATCCGGCAGGCGCCAGCCTTCCGGGCAGGCGGCCACGGCCTCGTCCCAGGTATAGTACATGCCGAACACATCCTGCATGGCCGCCGCATTGTAATACGGCTTCCCGGACCCATACGCCAGGTTGCGGGCCATCCATTCGCGTCCGCCGATTTTCACATACGGATAGGAACGGTTGTCACGCGCATCCTCAAGCATGGCCACATCGTCAGGCAGGTCCAGACCGCTGATGGATTCCGCGCCCTTGACGATCACCAGGCTGACGATCTTGGATGAGTTATAGTATCCCTCTGCGAAGGCATAGCAACTCAGGGTCATGGACGTGACGTCCTCCGGGACCGTAAAGTCGATGGAGCCGTCACCGCTGCCGTTTTCCAGACGCGTGGTATCCCGGACCGAAGAGACGGAGTCCGTCCAATAGATACCGGGCGTGCTGCCGTCCGACTTGGTCACGCCGCTCGGGACCAGGTGGAACTGCTGGCCGGGCATGACATACGTCGGAATCGTGAAGCTCATGGTTCCGGTCAGGTATTCCTTGGTCTCTTCGCTGCTCTTGTCTTTCTTGCAGGAGACCAGCCCCATGGCGAGAAACGCCGCGGCGGCGGTCAGGAAGATACGGTATATTTTCATCTCGTGTTTCATCGTGTTCATCATGCAAATATGCGCATTTTTTCTCTGAAAACCTTACCTTTGTAAACAAATAGTTTGCCAATGCATCCGATATCCCGCATAATCTTTCTGGGCGCTTTTTTCCTGACCCTGGCAGCCTGTACCCCGCGAGACCGATACATCGCCATCAGCGGCTATGCCCAGGGCGGAACCTATACGGTCAAGCTCAACCTTGACGGGGTAAGCCTCCGGCCGGAAATCCTGCGGGACGGCATCGACTCGATCCTCACCCGGATCGACACGACCCTCTCGGGTTACAACAAGGGATCCCAGCTCAGCCGCTTCAACCGGGGCGAGACCATCGTCCCGAACGACCTATTCCGCGAAATCTTCCAGGCGGCCCGGGACTACCGCGAGGAAACCGGCGGCGCCCTGGACGTGGCCGCCGCTCCCCTCTTCGACGCCTGGGGATTCGGATTCTCGAAGGATTCCCTTCCCTCCGACGAGACCGTCACCGCCCTGATGGAAGCCTGCGACCTTGACCGGATCCCGGAAGACCTGACCCGGGGCAACGGCCAACGGCTCAACTACAACGCCATCGCGCAGGGCTATTCCTGCGACAAGGTGGCGGACTACCTGCGGAAGGCCGGCGTCAAGGACATGCTGGTCGATATCGGGGAAATCTACTGCGACGGCCTCAATCCCTCCGGAAAGCCGTGGACCCTGGCCGTGGACAAGCCCGTCGACGGGAACAACGACCCCGGGGCGCAGATCCAGGCGAAATGGCGCTCCGATGGCGGCCCCTGCGGGATTGTCACTTCCGGCAACTACCGCAAGTTCTACATCCGGGACGGAAAGAAATACGCCCATACCATCGACCCGCGCACCGGCCGGCCGGTCCAGCATAACCTGCTCAGCGCCACGGTCGTCGCCCCGACCGCAATGGCCGCCGACGCCTATGCTACCTATTGCATGGTCCTCGGAATGCAGGAAGCCCGCGCCTTCATCGAAGGGCGGGCCGACCTGGAAGGATATTTGATTTACGAGGAGGACGGCCAGATGAAAACCTGGGCCTCCGAAGGATTCAACCTTATCTGAGATCCGTTACAATCCAGTCCTTGTCGACCTTCTTGCTGAACCGGAAACCGTCCAGCGGGCCGGGCTCGGAAAAGGCCAGGTCCCGAATGGTGAAATCCGTCACCGTCCCGTCCGTCAGGAGGACCGAAACGCCCGTCAGCGTCTCTCCCGTGAAATACAGGCACAGTTCCCGGATGCCACAGGCTTTCTTCGGCTGCAGGACACAGGCCTGCACGGCCTTGCCCTTGAACGTGGCGGCGCCGGTCGACTTGACCGAAAAGGCCTTGTCGGCACCGCTGACCAGCAGGGCGGGATTGGAGATGAAATCCGTCGCCTCGCTGTCCACCGGTTCCACGATCAGTTCCATCGATTCCGCATCCGCCGTCCATCGGGTCACCCCGTCGGAAAGGATGTCCAGGCCGTTGCCCTCCATCTTGAAGGCATCTCCCTGAACCGCCGCCTTGCCGTCACCCTTGAACTTGACACCTTCGCGTTCGGATTCATAGGAATAGGAGAATGTTACCCGTGAAGAAGCGACCTTCTCCGCAAAGGCCCGGAACGGCTCGGCCGCACCGGCCGTCAGGCAGGTACAAAGCAGCAGAAGGAGGAATGCGGTCTTTTTCATCTTACTGGTTTTTAAAGGCTTCGATGATGCGGTCCAGTTCCTCGAACGTCGTCACGAGCACCTCTCTCGGTTTCGAGCCCTGCTGCGGGCCCACGATGCCGGCGGCTTCGAGCTGGTCCATCACCCTACCTGCCTTTGCATAACCCATGCCAAGCCGGCGCTGCAGGTCGGAAGTCGAGCCCCGCTGCGAGGTCACGACCAGGCGGGCCGCCTCTTCGAAACGCTCGTCGAGGTTCTTCATGTCGATCATGCCGCCGCCTTCCTCGCCGGAATCCGGTTCCGGAGCCGGAAGGTAGTAAGGGGTATTGTAACTGCGCTTGTAGCCGTTCTGGTTGCCGATGAAGTCGTTCAAGGCATTGATCTCGTCGTTGCTGATGAAGGCGCACTGCACGCGCTCCACGTCCGCACCCGCATAGTAGATCATGTCACCCTTGCCGATCAGCTTCTCCGCGCCGCTGGAATCCAGGATGGTACGGGAGTCGATCTGCGAGAATACGCGGAAGGCGATACGGGTCGGGAAGTTGGCCTTGATCAGGCCCGTAATGACGTCCACGGACGGACGCTGGGTGGCCAGGACCACATGGATACCCGCCGCACGGCCTTTCTGGGCCAGGCGGATGATCGACGTGGAAATGCTGCGGGCCAGGGCCTTGGAATCGCTGCCGCCGCCCACGGACATGGTCAGGTCGGCATACTCGTCCACCACGACGACCAGGTACGGCATGTAGCGGTGTCCCTCGGTCGGAAGCAGGTGACGGTCCTTGTACTTTTCGTTGTAGAGCTTGACGTTGTTGACCAGCGCCTTGCTCAGCAGCTGGTACCGCTCGTCCATCTCCACGCACAGGGACTTGAGGATCGTCTCAGCGGACTTGGCGTCCTTGACGATGGCGTTGTTCTTCTCGTCGGCTTCGCTCGCCGCACTCGGGAGGACCGCCAGGTAATGCTTCAGGAGCTTGGCATAGGCCGAGAACTCGACCATCTTCGGATCGATGAAGACGAACTTCAGCTCCGCCGGATGCTTGGAATACAGGAGCGAGGCGATCAAGACGTTCAGTCCCACGGACTTACCTTGTTTTGTCGCACCGGCGACCAGCAGGTGCGGAGCGTCGGCCAGGTCGAAGACCTTGACCTTCTGCGTGATCGTATATCCGATGGCCACCGGCAGTTCGGCCTTGCTTTCGAGGAAGGCCGGGTCGTTGAACATGGCCTTGAGCGGCACGATCGACGGATGGTCGTTGGCAACCTCGATGCCGACCGAATCGGCCAGGGTCACCACACGCACGCCCTTGTCGGCCTTGAGGGCCATGGCGATGTCGTCCTGCAGGCTGCGGATCGAGGAGATCTTGACGCCCGGAGCCGGATAGACCTTATAGAGGGTGACGGTCGGACCGACGACGGCCTTGACATTGTCCACCTCGATCTTGTAGGTCTTCAGGGTCGCACGGATCTTGAAATTGTTGCGCCGGAGCTCATCCTGCGAGACCTCCTGGCGGGAGCCTTCGTAGTCGTCCAGCAGTTCCAGCGGCGGGAAACGGTATTTGTCCAGCTCATCCCGCACGTTGATGCGCGGAAGGTCGACGTCATTGTCCGTGCTGAGTTCTTCACCCTCGACGACCTCCAGGCCCTCATCGGTCTTCCCTTCTTCGACCGGAGCGGCAGGCGTCGCGGCCGGGGCGACCGGACCGGCGGGGGCAGGCGTTGCCACCGGGGCCGGCGCGGAAACCGTCTGGCCGGAAGTCAGGCGGGTCAGCAGGTCATCTTCCTCTTTCTGAGGCGGTTCCACTGCAGGAGCAGCCACCGGTGCAGCCACCGGAGCGACCGGGGCCTCTTCTTGAACCGGAGCCGGATCGTCGGGCAGGTCATCCTCCGTAGGGCGGATGAACTTGAAGCCGCGGCGTTTCTTCTCTTCCTTGGGAGCCGGTTCTTCCGCCACGGTGGCCGGTTCCGTTTCCTTCCCGGAGCCGAGCGAGGCAAACCACTCCGTGAAACGCCGGCTGGCGAAGAAGCACCAGCTGGCCACAAGGATCGCCAGGAGCAGCACCGTGATGACGGAGCCGAACAGGTTCTTGGACCAGTTGACCACCAAGGCGCCGCAATCCCCTCCCAGACCGCCGCCGAAGGCATGGTCGAGGCCCACGAGCGGAGAGATGAACGCCAGGATGAAGGAAGAGATGATGGCGGCCGTCAGGCTCAGCAGGACCGCCTTGATGACGGAGAAGGAGCGGCGTCCCAGCAGCAGCCGGGCCGAAAGGATACCCAGGACCAGGACCAGCAGCAGCGAGCCCAGGCCGAACCAGCGGTTCACCAGCAGCCAGGCCCATTGATGGCCGAGTTTCCCGCCGGCATTGTGCACATCTACGTCGAGGGCCAGGCGCTCCGGATCACCGAGCAGGCTCTGGTCCGCCGTCCATGTGAACAGGTAGGACAGGATGGACAGCAAGGTAAACAGGGCGAACGCACCGACGACCAGCCCCGATATTTTCAGGATCCGGGTCCGTCGCTGGGGGTCCATCACTTCCCACCCGGAGAAAGGGTTGCGCAACTTCATGGATTATCTGCCTTTGTTTTTGCGTTGGAAATTGCCCCGGCGCTGGCCGCCACCCTGGCGACGCTGCATGTCAAAGTTGATCAGGGCGGGACGGGAGAAATTCTGGTCGGAGGAGATCCGGCTGAGGGTCATGCCCTCCGGCACGGTGATCCGGCCCTCGGACATCCGTTCGATGTCCTGGAAGATCGTCGAATCCGCCACGCTGTCCTTGTTCCAGATCAGGTACTGCTGGCGCATGTAGGTCGCCAGCTGGCGGAGCATGGCCGTCTTGCGGTCGCCCTCGGGTTCGGACGCGATCAGGTCGATGATGCTCTCGATGTTGCGGCCGTAATGGTAGGCCTTGATCGGCCGCTTCTTCAACGGAATCGGCATCGGCTTGACTTCCAGCTGCTCCGGGGTCGGAGCCGGATAGGGAGAATCCACATCCAGGTCAAAGCCCGACATGATGTACAAGTGGTCCCAGAGTTTCTGCTCCCAATGCTCGTCGGTCTTGACCGAAGGGTTGAGGCGCTCCATGACCTTGACGATGGCCTTGGCCTGGGCCGTCCGCCGGTCGCGGTCTTCGATTCCCTTGACCATCTCCACCATCCGCAGGACGTTACGGCCATATTCCGGCATCCGCAGGCGGACGCGTTCGGTATTGTAATCCAGTTTGATCGTATGTTCGTTGGCTTCCATAATTCGATATTGACTCAAATTACAAAGGTACGAAAAAACCTACACTTCCACAATTTTATCCTCCCCTTCCTCCCGGATATACCAGAGCCAGCCCCGCACGGACGGGTGGCCCATCGCCTTGTAGAGCGAGACATAGCGCTGCACCTGCCGGCGGTGGGCCGGAGATTCGGCGCCGAACTTGAAATCCACAACCCTCACTTCCTCCGGCGTGACCACGACCCGGTCCGGCCGGTAGTCACGCCCATCCAAGCCAATCAGCGTCAGCTCGTTCCGCACCGCCGAGCGGTCTTGCGGGAACCAGCCCCGATCCGCGACGGAGGCGATTTCCCCAGCCAGGAATTCCCGGTAGTTGTCCGCCTGTTCTCCGTCGAAATCCCCCCTTTCCAAAGCGGCTGCCACGGCTCCGTCCAGGTCCTCCGGCATGACCGTTTCCGCCAGGATCGCATGCAGGACCAGGCCTTTCAGGCGCGGCGAACGGACAAAGGCGTCTTCCTGGAAGAAATCGACCGCATCGGACGAGAATTTCAGGCGTCCGCGCTCCCGCACGTCGGTCTGTCCGTCTCCGGGTCCGGGATTCAGCGGCCACGAAGGATAACCGGCTTTCCGCTCCGCCGGCCCGGGTTTGTCCTTGAGCCGGGAATACGCATACATCTCCCCGTAGAAACGGGGCTTCTTATACAGCCAGGCATATAGGACCTCGGACAGGTTGGAATAGCTCTGGGTACCGGTCTCGCAGGACCGCACGAAGGTAGCGGAGGGTTCGGCGGCAATCACATGGAGTCCCTTTTCCGCCCGCGTGAGTGCGACATAGAAGGTATTGAGATTGTCCATGTACTGCAACTGTTTCTCCCAGGCGAAATCCTTGGAGAACAGGGTCTGGGGCGTCTTGCCGGATGACAGGCGCACATGATAGGCGCCGTCCGCCACGCCCTCCAGTTCAGTCCCGGCCAGGTCCGGCCGGCTCCAGCGTTTCTCATCCCGGTACAGGCCGACGGTCTCCGCATAGGGGAAGATCACATAAGGGAATTCCAGGCCCTTCGATTTGTGGATCGTCAGGATGCGCACGGCATCCGGATCCTCCGGAGAACTGATCTTCGGATCCAGTTCCGTCCACGCTTTCAGGAAGCCCGCGAGGTTGTTGCCATGGGCCGTGGTCCAGTCCTGGAGTTCATCCATAAAGGATTGGATATAAAGCGTCTCGCCATCGAACAGGGTCTCATCGTGCCGCCGCAGCGACCGCAGCAGCTCCTCCGACAGGTCGATCAGGGAATGGTAACTCTCTGGGACTTCGATATCCAGTTCCCGCGCCAGGAAACCCGAGACCTTGTCGGAGCGGTTTTCCACGCAGGACAGCAGGGAGACCAGCCGCCGGACCGTTGCCGACGACTTGACCCGCAGCGAGTCATCCGAGATGACCGGGATGTCCCGGTCCACCAGGTAGGCCGCGATGTCGGAACCGGAGGAATTGTTGCGCACCAGCACGGCGATATGGCCGTACCGCGCACCCGCCTCCCGGGCCCTCCGGATGGAATCCAGCACGGCATCCATCTCCTCCTCCTTTTCGCAGAACGTGACTTCCACGCTGCCCGGTGCGGGGTCCGCCGAACGGACCTTCTGTCCCACATCGGCATAGACCTGGCTGATCAGTCCCTTTTCTCCGCCATATTGCAGGTCCAGTTGCTCCGCCGCCCAGGCGAAGAACCCGTTGTTGAAACCGACGATCGTCTCCTGGCTGCGCCAGTTCTCCTGCAGCGGGTCTCCGTCGTCCGCCAGCGGGAAGGCTTGCTTGATCTGGGTAGCCAGCAGGTTCCAGTCGGAACCCCGCCACCGGTAGATACTCTGTTTGACGTCGCCCACGATCAGGTTGTCGCGGTGGTTGGCATCGCTCTCGGCCAGGAGCGGCCGGAAATTCTCCCACTGGATCGTCGAAGTGTCCTGGAACTCGTCCAGGAGGAAATCCTCGAACCGGACGCCGAGTTTCTCGTAGATGAACGGGGCATCGCTGCCGTCGATGATCCGCTTCAGCGTGACCGAAGATTCGTCCAGGCTCATGACGTTCTTTTCACGTACCAGGGCATTGAACTCCCGGTAGATTTCTCCCGCCAGTCCCAGGCTGTAGACCTGCCGCTGCAGGATACCGGCCGTATTGTAGGCTTGGAACGGGCGTCCGAACAGGTCGCAGAACGCCTGCAGCGGCTCTTCCAGCACAGCCTCCACCTGCGGCAGGAGATGGGCGTTCTTCTTGGCGAACCATTGCTGCGGATCCCGGGCCTTCCGCATCCATGCCTCCGTCGGAGGGGGGACGTCGGTCTTCGGATCGAGGTGCGCATATCGGTCCTGCAGGTTGGCGAGGAAGCCGCGGTTGGTCTGGTCCGTCGTCACGCAGGCCCGGTCCAGGGCATCCAGCACCGCCTGCGCGGCTGCTTCCACCTGTTTGCGGAAGGATTCGCGGCAAGCCCGGCAGGCCTTCCGGACCGACCGCAGGTACTCCTTGGAATAGATTTGCCGTTCATCCAGCCCGGCCTGCTCGACCAGTTCGCGGTGCTCGTCGGATTTCAGCGCGTCGGCCATCTCATACAGCGTGTCCTCCAGCCGGAAACGGCCGTCCTGCTCCAACTGGTCCATCGCATTGTCCGTCAGCCAGCCCAGCAGTTCCCGATCCTGTTCCGTAAGGGCGTCCAGGATCCGGTCCACGCTTTCATGGACCAGCGATTTCTTGTCCAGCTCGACCTGGTAGGAGGCGAACTGGCCGATTTCCCGGGCGAAAGCCTTGAGCGCCTGCTGGAAGAACTTGTCGATCGTGCTGACGGCAAAGGCGCTGTAATCATGCAGCATGTCGGTCAGCAGGCCCGCGGCACGGACGCGCATCTTTTCCGCCGGACCGAATTCCGGAAGGAACTCACTGTAGTACAGGGACTTATCCGGCTCGTGTGCCAGGATATCCAATTCCTTGAGGATCCGGCTTTTCATCTGGTCGGTCGCCTTGTTGGTGAAAGTGACGGCCAGGATGTGCCGGTAGGCATAGCGATCCTCGCTCCGCAGCAGCAGGGCGATATAGGTTTTGGCCAGGTTGTGCGTCTTGCCCGAACCGGCCGAGGCTTTCAGGATCCGTATCATCGCCCGCAGATGATTTTAAAGTCACAGTACTTACAGGTATCCCGGTCTTCCGTCCGCAGGATCGGCCGGGCCGGGTCGGCCATCTCCGCAAGCAGGTCTTTCAGCTTGTCCCGCATCAGGTCCCGGAATTCCGGACAGACTTCCGCCGTACGGATATCCTCCGAGAAGAGCTTGGCCGCCGGATAGACCGCATTGACCACCCGCATGCCGCGGGTCTCCTCGGCCATGTACATGTCGTACAGGAAAAGCTGCAGGGCGATCTTCGGCCGCTTCGCATTGTCCGGTCCGAACAGCAGCGAGACGACCTGCTCCGCGTTACCGCTGTGGATGTCCACGTCTTTCTGCTCCACCCGCCCGGTCTTGTAATCCACGATCCGGACCTCGCCGGGCACGAACGAATCCAGCCGGTCGATGAAGCCATAGAACTTGTAGCCTTCGAATTCCCAGTTCCTTGCCAGTTCCAGCCCGAGGACCCGGAACCGGTCCGTCCCCCGCGCTTTCAGCAAAGCCCGGTCCTTCTCCAGCGTCTTGACCACATACTGGAGGATGATGTCCGCCAGGACCAGGTTGCGTCCGACGACCTCCGTCGAATGCAGTTCTTCCCGGATCAGGCTTCCGATCCGCTCCCGGATCGCCGCTTTCCGGCCGAGCCACTTGTCCAGATGGCCGGCCGTCACTTCCCGGAGCGGCTGCAGCACACCCGAACGGACGCTCTCCTCCACGGACTCCCGGTCCATCCGGAAGGTCGGTTCCATGGCCTTATCGCCCAGGTAAAGGGCCTGCATGGTCGCATGGTAGACATTGCCGAGCATCCCGGCATCGAGGGACTCCGCCACCTCCGTCTCCGGTTTCAGCCGTTCGATGGAACTGTAATAGAATTTTGCCGGGCAGAAAAGCCAGTTCTGGAGCGACGACGCCGAAAGGCGGGTCGCTTTCAGCCGCTCCGGAAAATCCGCCGGTTTCGGAATCGCATCCGCCGCCTGGGCCCGGGAGATTTTCGCCTTGGCGACCGATTGGATCAGCGGAAGCCGGTAATGGTATCGCAACTGCTTGATATAGCGGCTTTCCTCTCCCGGTTTCATCTTTTCGGTACGGGAATCATAGAGCAGCCAGACCCGCTCCGCCCGCTGGATCATCCGGTAGAAGTAGTAGGCCCATACCGCATCCTGGTATTCATAGGTAGGAAGGCCGAAGCCCTTGCGCAGTTCCGGCGGGATGAACGAGGAACTGACGCTGCGGTGCGGGAAGACGCCTTCGTTGCAACTGAGGATGACCAGGTTGCGGAAATCCAGCGCACGGGTCTCGAGCGGTCCCATGACCTGCAGGCCTTTGAGCGGTTCGCCGTTGTACGGGACCGCTTCCCCCGACAGGAGCTGGCCCAGCAGCCGGGCATATGTCGCCGGAAGGACGGCCAGCGGGATATCCTGCAGACGGCGGACGCAGTCCAGGTACCGGCGGGCGAATTCCGCCTCCTGGGCCATGTCCGGATCCGCACACAGCCGCGGCCCGACGAAACGCAGCACCTCGGTCTGGTACGCCTGCAGGGCCCGGACCTGGGCGGCATCCGCCTCCTTGGGGTGACGGGCGACCGCCTGGAAAATGACATCGAACAGCGGCAGCCCCGCCAGGTCGGACCGGGGAACATAATACCGCGCCGCCGCCCGGACAGCCTGTATCTTCTGCTCTCCCTCAGGCCCGGCCAGCCGTCGGAAAATACTGCTGGAGAATATGTTCCAGACTTGCTTGTAGTAGAATAGCGGCTCTCCGTCCCGCTCGCGCAGGTGCAGCTGCATCGCCGCGAGCTCGTCCATCAGCACATAGATTTCGCTCCCGCCCATCGGAAAGCCCATGGTCACGTTGATGTCCGGGACTTCCGGCGGGATGGAATTCAACACGGGCATCAGCAGGGACTCGTCCGGAAGGACGATGGCGGTCTGCATCCCGGAGCCGGCTTCCTCCAGGATCTGCGGCAGCTGCTTGGCCTGACCGACCGAGGAGGGTACGCTGATGACCTCGACCTGCGGAACCCGTTCCTCTTTTTCCAGTTCCCATGCCATCGGGAAATCGGCGGCGTTCCGGGCCATGAACAGGGACGCACGGTTCTGCGGATCCCGGATCATCGGGCTGCACCAGTCCCAGCAGAACTCCGCCACCCGGGCATCCCGCATCCTTCGAAGCACCGTCTTCTCGCATTCATTGAGGGCATTCAGTCCCACGAAGACAAACCCGTCCGCCTGCGGGAAACGCGCCTGCAGGATGTCGGCGACCGACGTCCCGCGGACCCGCTCCGCCACCTCCCGGTACACCTGGCCCTCATACGCCAGACCCTTGTCATCCAGCCGTTTGCGGAAATCCTGATACAGCGGATACAGCAGGTTCCAGATCTGCAGGAAACGCTCTTTGACGGAGGGGTCTGCAGAGGACGTTTTCCCGGCGGTCTTGAAATGGCTCAGGAAATGGCGGATGGCCTCCTCCTGCTCCGTGCTCAGGTACGCCAGCGGATCCTGGATGTCGCGGAACTCGGCCACGTTGGTGAACAGCTGCCGCGGATCCACGAGGTATTTGTCCACGTCTCCGAAATCGCCGAGAATCACGTCGCCCCAGAAGATGAAGTCGTCCAACGGCTCCGCCTTGGCGTTCAACGACTTGTAAGATTCATACAACGCCAACAGCAGGGTCACCCGGTCCGCCGCCCGCGTCCCGTGGATCTGCTGGAAGAAATCATTGATCGTCAGCAGGCGGGGCAGCACGATGGGCCGGGCGGCGCCGTCGTGGCCGAACGCCGCCGCATTCGCCGCCGGATCCGCCACCGCCTCCTGCAAGTACTTCTTGAAGAAGACGGCCGAACGGCGGTTCGGGAAAATGAAGCATAATCTCTCTATATCGGCGGCCGCAAAGTAATGCCGCGCCACCTGCTGCAGGAACGGGGCCATTCTCTATTTCAATTGTCGGATTTCTTCTTCGGACAACCCGGTCAACTCGGCGATGTCCGCGGCAGGCAAACCTCGCTCGATCATTCGTTTAGCGATGTTCTTTCTGCCTTCCTTGTTCCCAAGCTCGCGACCTTCGGCAAGCCCCTTCTCACGACCTTCGACAAGGCCCTTCTCGCGACCTTCGGCAAGCCCCTTCTCGCGTCCTTCGGCCAGACCTTTCTCGCGACCTTCGGCAAGACCCTTCTCGCGACCTTCGGCAAGACCCTTCTCGCGACCTTCAGCGAGACCTTTCTCGCGACCTTCGGCAAGACCTTTCTCGCGACCTTCAGCGAGACCTTTCTCGCGACCTTCGGCAAGGCCTTTTTCACGACCTTCAGCAAGGCCTTTTTCACGACCTTCAGCAAGACCCTTCTCAGAAGCAAAGGCAAGTTGCGCTCGTCTGTCTATTTCTGTAAACATATCGATATCATACTGTTTTCGTTGTAATGGCGTCATCGTAGCTAATTCAGCCGCTTGAAACAACCGGCGGAAAAAGGCCTCGCCGAACTCTGCCGGACGCTCATGCAATATACTCATATATTTGAAGGCGAATGCCAGTTTCTCCACCAAAGTTTCGCACTTCCATGCTTCATCTTCCCGGTAAGGGAGCCTTCCTAATTCCAGATAGATGAAATGCAGGGAATCCGTCATCAGTTCACCACCGTTGTCCGCGCGAATCGCATACGAACTGACCAATCCGTCGCGAATGGCATCGGAAGAAACATGATTTAACGAGTGATCCAGAATACTGATCATATAGACCGGTTTCAGTTCATAGCTATTGATTTTCTTCCGTTTCCTTTTTTTCCGCAGTTTCTCCTCCTCCTTGGACGTAATCAGTTGCTCTCGGATCGGATAAGTTGAGTAAAAAAGAGCCCGGTCGCAATAATGCGTCTGTTCATGCAACTGCATTTCGACGACGAAACGCTCGCCCTTATCTGTTTTGCAATACAAGTCAAAGATAGTTTTTTTCTCCGTAACAAAAAAGCCCGGGATCTCTTTATCTTCATACTTTAAACTGGATATTTTCTTCCCGGGGATCAAACATTCCAAAAGCTGGATCAACAGGGATTTGTTTGCAGCACTTCCGAAAACAATCTTGAAAGCCGTATCCAGCATAATGTTGGCATAACGGGCTTGGGTTTCAGGTGGGATGTTTTCGATAAGCGGGTCTTTCAGGACAGAAACACACTCCTCCGGAACAGGATAACCGGAAACAAGACGTTTTTTACGCATAATGAACGTTGGGGTTAAAGATAAAACATCACGGCAGGGATCGCCCTGTCGCGCCTGTTGCTATTGCCCCAACGTCCCGCGAATCAGCTCCAGTGACGGAACAATGGCCGGCGTGGGAAACCTCCCTGGGGAGGAGTCGCTGCCAATGTAACCTATGATGGGTCCCCGCAACCGGGTTTTTTCAACCGACTTCGGCCACCTTCTACGCTGTCGCTTCGAATAAGACAAAGATAGGGAAAGAATTCCGGGGAAGCAATGCTTCGGTTGACAAAATGTATGATTTATCATGCAAAATCATGGTGTTCATTGAATTGTTGAAAATTTTTTAAAACATTTTGTAAAATAAGCGTTACCTTTGTACGGTGTGCGCATACGCGTACGCCGTAGGCAAGCAAGAAAAAGCAACAGATTAATTAATAATTAACACTCAAATCATGATCAAAAAAACAATTTCAACTGCGCGGGAGCGCTATGACGCCCCCGTGTGCGAAGAACTCAATGTGCGCATTGAGCAGAGTATCCTTTCAACAAAACAGCCGGGCGATCCTGACATCGACGGAGATGAAGACCTTGGAAACATCTAATTCATTTTTGTCATGAAAAAAGTTTTCACGATTCTCGCTACTGCGGCCGCATTGATATCTTTCAATGCTTGCGACCGTAACGAAATTGATGGAATTGACAATTCCAAAACTACTTTTGTTTTCACCTCTGAAAAGCCGACCCTCCAGGATGAAAACGGAACCAAGACAGGTTGGAACGGAACTTCCGTACAGTGGCTCAAAGGCGATAATATCCGCATGGCCTTCAAGGTCGATGACGTTTGGCAGAGCAGTGGAAAAACCTATGATGACGGAGGGACAGACTCAAGCATCCGCATTTATGCTTCTAAAGCACTCGACGCAGATGCGCAGATCGCAAATTTCATCGTCCCCACCGATTTCCAAGGTTCTTATACCGGAAACAAATTTGAGTTCTTCGGCCTCTACCCGACCAAAGCGGTCAGTAATACCGCAGCCAATAACGCTCCGATTCTGACTGTGTCAATTCCGGCCGAGCAGACCCCTAAGGCGGGCACCTTTGACAGCACGGCAGACTTGATGGTCGGCTCCGCTGAGGTTCTGACAGGTATGCCTACCGAGGCAATCCCGATGATGTGGAACCGTGTCGTCGCCCTTGCCGACATCACGCTGAAGGGCCTCGCCATCACTGAAGGCGAAAACCCGAAGACCGTTACCTTCACTGCCCAGGAAGGTGCGGACCTTGTCGGCTCCCATTCTCTTGATTTGATCGAAGGCACAGTCTCCGATCCGAAAGGTGTGAACAACGTCATCACCATCAATGCGAGTGCACTGGAGATCGTTGACGGAAACCTTGAAGTTTGGCTCGGCATGCTCCCTGCAACCGTCACCTCCCTCTCAGTGGTCGTTGAAACAGATAAAGCCACTTATACCCGCGACATTACCGGTATCAACCTGGCGTTCAAACAGAATAAACGGAATCTCCTTGGCATCGACATGTCCAAGGCCACTCGCGAAGAAATTGCAGTTGCTCCCAAGTCTTATCCTTATACAGAGACTTTTGAGAAAGAATCCGAGGATTTCACCATCGATAATAAAGAACTCGGGGGCTTGACCTATGTTTGGAAGTGGAATTCTTATAAATACATGAAGGCTTCTGCACATGACGGCTCTGCCCATGCTGCAGAGAGTTGGTTGATTTCTCCCTATGTAGACATGACTGGAGCAGTAAACCCGGGCCTCACCTTCGAGCATACGTCCAAGTTCTTTACTAATATCCAGACAGAAACCGCAATTCTTGTCCGGGAAGGCGAGGGAGAATGGAAAACGCTTACCATAGACGCCTATCCAACCAATGTCGATTGGAACTTTGTCAAAGCAACTGCAAGTCTGAAAGACTACGTAGGCAAGACCATTCAGATTGCCTTTAAGTACACCAGCACGTCTTCCGCTGCCGGCACTTGGGAAGTCAAGAATGTTTCCATTGATGAACTCCCTGGTTCTGAACCGACCATCGAGGTGGAAGATGTCACCATCCCGGCTGCGGGTGTTGAGAATGCGACGATCACCCCTACCGTGACCAATATGGACGAATGTGAGGTCGAGATCTTTGGAGACGCGGAACTTTCCCAGGAATGCGATTGGGTTTATGATGTCTCGGTTGACCCGACAACCGCTGCCATGACCTACAGTGCCCAGGCCAACACCGAAACGACCCCTCGCACGGCTTACGTCGTCTTCCACCTCACCGGTCTGGCCGACGAAACCTTGGACCACACCTTGAAGATCACCCAGGAAGGTGCGGTCCCGGCAGGACTCGTTAATGTCGATTCTCAGTCCTACACCTTCTCTGAACTAGGCTATGATAATGCGCAGGAAGTATCAACTGTCACAGGCAATAACTGCTCGATCCTTTTCGATAAAGGAACGAATTCCAATGCGCCGAAATACTACAACTCAGGCGCTGCTATCAGAGTCTATGGAGGTGGCACTGTCTCTGTCAAAGCAGCAGAGGGTTACAAGGTCAGCACCATCGAACTGACATTTGGTTCCGGTGACGGAACCAATGATATCACCGCCAGTACCGGCACCTATGCCAATGGCAAATGGACCGGAGACGCCACTGAGGTTGTCTTTACCGTTGGAGGCACAAGCGGAAACCGGCGCATTGCCGGCATTAAAATCAACTGAAGTGAATCCGGAGGCGGAACCTCCGGGGATGGAAACATCACAGCCGTCTCAACCTCGAATGTCAGCGCGTCAGGGGCGACCCTGACCGCGGCATTCAGCGAGGTGAGCACCAGCCCGGCACCGACGGAGATCGGTTTCCGGTATGGTACCAGCCAGAGTTCTTTGACAAACGAAGTCTTTTACAACAACGGCATTTCCACGGCATCCGGCAATTATTC